>CBFIHK010000041.1:8716-19028 GCA_965662305.1 Luminiphilus sp. | reverse complement strand
CCAAATTGAAACGGCGGGCAAAAATCGAGTGTCGCAACTTGCTCGCTAACCGCCTTGGTTATCTCAGGACGCGCGTGGCCCAGACCCGTGGTCCAGAGCCCCGAGTGTCCATCGAGCACCTTTCGCCCGTCGCTATCGGTAAACCAAACGCCCTCTGCGCCAGTGATAATGCGGGGGGCTTGCTTAAATTGGCGATTACCTGTGTAGGGCATCCAATAAGCGCTTAAGTCAAAATCTGTTTTCATAACATTCTTGTCTTTCGTTGTTGAGTGCTCCGCACCCATCTGTGTTCGAACTGAGGTTACTAACGTCCAAGCTGTTATTCCTGGCGCGACCTGCTACGCCCAAATTAGGCGCCACCTTCAAACATCTCAACACCTGATAACTCACCGTCGAAAAACTCACGACTCAAGAGAGGTCGATTTCCCCACGACAACCCTGCCATACTTGGTGTGCGATCTGCAGTGATGATCCACGCGTACTGTATCCAACCAATCACGCTGGCGCTATGCGTTGCCATTACAAATGTTAGGAGATAAATCCATGAAAAATATTCGATTGAAAACCCTCCTCGCAGCTTCTCTATCAGTAGCTGTAGCTGTTCCTGCAATAGCGCACATTGAGCGCTCCGAGCCACTTCAATCTCTGCGTCAATCTTACTTTGCACTCGTGGGTATGACGTTTGGCCCCATGGGTGACATGGTCAAAGGAAAAATCGAGTGGAATGGTGATCAGTTTGCTGCCTGGGCAAGCGATTTGGCCGCCGTATCGAGCGTTAGTGTCGAGCGCGGCTTTGCACCAGGTAGCGACAAAGGTAAAACTCGCGCTAAACCCGCCATTTGGGAAAACCCTGACGACTTTGCTGAAAAACTCGCAGCGTTTCGTACCGAGGCGGCAGCCCTCGCAGTTGCGGCTAAAACGGGTGATCAAGCAGCTGCAACCGCTCAGTTCAAGAAGACCGGTGGCACCTGCAAGGCCTGTCACGACGAATACAAAGCACGTAACTATCTTTACTGATAAGCCCTTTACTTAGGCTCCCTTAATAGAGGCGCCCTTCATTGGGGGGCGTTTACTAAGGAATCTGACCAAGAAATCTGCCCTACCACGGGATCTGGTAAGTTAAAGGCGGTCTCTCGGGACCACCTCAGTGAATTCTTTGGGCAACTAATGCATGCTGTTTCTTAGACTTCTCTCTAATGAGAGCCCTCTCCACTGAGAGGCTCCCTCCACTGGCTCATATCGCTTCTGACAGTGTTGACAGCGAACTCCATTGAGAACTTTGCTATCTGCGCCAATCTCGAGCTTTCGATGTTGATTATCTAGAGACCGATCAGCCAGCGTTGATCAAGGCGCCACGTGATTCGGATGAGGAAACAACTAAAGGCAAACCACTGATGACGCCTCGTAAGTCCCCTTTTGTTGGAAAAAATTCCAGCCACCCTTTTGTAACCAGTAAGCGCTAGGCGACTACTAGTAATAGCTGGGCGCCTCGGGTGCAAAATTGATGGCAGTCGCAAGCACCGTGATTAAAACAGCTACGATCACGATTGCCCGACCATTACCAACAGGCACATGTTCTGACTCTCTACCCGGTTGAGATCCGAACCACATGGTCTGGATCAACTGCTGGCGCTTCTTGAGCTGGTACCACGCGATCGCCGCAAGATGCAGTGCAATTAGACCTTGCAAAACGTTCCATCCAACATCGTGCCATTGCGAGGCTAAATCGATGTAATCACCTTCGAAGTAGTAGGCCAGAGGACCATCAAAGGCCACGTCATCGATGCTGAACATGCCAGAAACACCCTGCAGCAGAAGCACAGATAAAAGTGCCAAAGTCGAATAAGCCCCCAACGGATTGTGTCCAACAGTTTCGCTGTTGCTGTCGCTTTCTGGTGACGAAAGAGGATTGTCTGCGCCCTCAGACGGTTGAGCGGACGAGCCTCTTAGGTAGGACATCACCGCGCCCGGGCCTCGTACAAAGTTTCTGAAGCGACTGTGAAAGCTACCAACAAAACCCCAGGCGAACCGTGTTGTCACAAGGACGACAAGCGTATACCCCATGTAGCTATGCCACTCCATCCGTCCTGTTTCGCCGGTCCACCAAAGAAAGCCAATGCCAATAGGAGAGCACCAGTGGATGAACCGGGTGGGAAAATCCCACACCGGATTTTTTTCCATTAGGGCGCCATCACATTAAGTAAGGCGCTCACTGACGCCTCGACGCCCAAGGTAACCGATGCCTCAGGCTCGATTTTAAAGAGAGGCGAGTGATGCGAGGGTACAGGTGGTCCGCCATTTGCTGCTGCTTCAAACGCCGCTGCAGGCGTCCCGCCGACAGCAAAATAGAGGCTGGGAATGTAGGGATCGGTAGTGAAGAAACCGAAGTCCTCTGCTCCCATGCCAAGTCTTTCGCCATCGTTAAAGATCTGCGAGCCAAAATACTCGTTCCAACCACTGCGAATTTCACGGGTAAACGCCACGTCATTGATGGTCGGGGGGACCCCTTCTCCCTCGTACACAATCACCTCAGGCAGCATATCGTCTGGCAAGCCCGCAACGCGACCCATATTCACAGCAACGCGCTTGATGCCGTCGAGCAATACCTGTCGGTCCTCTGGGCTCTCACTACGAACAGTAATCTGCAGTTTCGCCGCATCAGAGATAATATTGTGCTTAGTGCCGCTGTGGAATGAGCCCACTGTGATGACACCTGGACGACGCGGTGCGAGGTTCCGGCTAACTACCGTCTGCAGACCCATCACGATCTGTGATCCGAGAACAATAGGATCAACGCCTGTGTGTGGGCTTGCACCGTGAGCACCAACACCTTTAATCAAAATATCAACGGTGTCGGCACCTGAGTACGCTGACGTCTCGGGTGCTGACAGCTGTCCCGTCGGGAGCGCACTGGTCACGTGGAAGGCCAAGGCAAAATCGGGCGTCACCACACGATCCCAGAGACCATCTTCCATCATCACCCGGGCGCCTGCGACGCGCTCTTCCGCGGGCTGCCCCAGTAACATCAGCGTGCCGGACCACTGGTCCTTGCGCTCGGCCATCAGTTTCGCCGTGCCTACTAAGCTCGTGATGTGTACGTCATGGCCACAGGCGTGCATGACATAAACTTCGTTACCGTCCCAATCGAGCTGCTTCGCTGCGGACGCGTAGGGCAATCCAGATTTTTCTTGCACGGGGAGACCATCCATATCGGCACGGAACATGACAGTGGGACCCGGCCCATTTTCCAGCATGGCGATCAGGCCCGTACCGCCAATCCCACGGTGAACCGTGTAGCCAAGTACCTCGAGTTCATCCCCAAGACGCGCTGCGGTTTTGTCTTCCTTGAAAGAAAGCTCCGGGTTTTCGTGGAAGTGAATAAAAAGGTCTTTGAGCTTGCTGTCGTAGAGCGATTGCACGTCTTCTGCCAGCGTCGCTGCACCAGCCAACGGCACTGCAAGCGAAGTCATCAATCCGAGGCCAAAAGCGATTAGCGTTGTTCTTTTAATCATTGAATATGTGTCCTGTTATTTTTCGAACGAGTTAAGGTTATCCTGCATCAAAACCTCGGTTCGTTCACTACCTAAGCGTCATCCGTTCACGATAAGAGTTACGTATGAATTTGCATCGACGGGCTTTGCCCCTCATTCTACTGGCCTGTTTATTTACGCTTACCCCCGCTTGGGGAGAGGTAACGCCCACTTTGAACAGCGACGCGATCAAAGCCACCTTTGGCAGTTACGGTGTAGAAGTCATCGATCAGGCTGCCGGAACGCGCGTGGCTAATCTTTACAGCGGACATGGCGCTGACAAAGTCTGTCGAACGCTAGCAGTCACAGAATTCACGCAGCCTACTGATCCTTCCTTGCTGGAGAGCCACAAGGCGATTGTAGCTGGAGCGAGCATTGGCGCCACGCTCAGAGCGGCGGGGTTTACTATCAACAAAAAATTACTCATCAAAACCGAAGTTCCCGCAAACGACTCTTTCGTTGCGTTGGCGAACGGTACGACGACGGTGGGCACTCCGCTGTTTACGAAAGTTTATGCCCTCTTTGCAGAAACGAGCGATAGCTCAATGCCTTATGCAGTCATTGCCGAAGCCTACCACCCGGCACACTTCCCGCCGGTTCATGAAGAAGTGACAGAACAGCCTTCATTGCGTGTAGCGGCGGAGCGTGCGCTTAAGAGATTGTCTGAGTTTTCCCTGCCGGCAAGTCCTACTATCCCAGCTGCATCACAAAGCTGAGCGGTATACCAAACTGCTGCGCTCTCTCCGCAGCCGCTTGACGCGCCTCGCCAGCCAGTGTCGCGACCCACAAATTCGTTGACCGAGCGCCTGAGCGACAATAGGCGAGCGTTTTCTTGCCACTGTTCATTGCATCATCCATGGCGGCCAGATCATCGCCGGGGAACGTGAGGGCATTTACGGGATAGCGGACAAACGTAACGCCTGCTTCAGCACAGGCTCCCTCGATACTGTCCATCGACGGCTGATTCGGCTCCTCATCATCGGGTCGATTACAGACAATCGTCTTGTATCCCGCCGCCGCGAGCTGAGCCACATCCGCAGGTTGAATTTGACCTGCTATTGAGAGTGTATCTGTGAGTTCTATCAGCGCTGTCATGGAATCCCCTGTTTTTGATTTGATTTGGTTTAGTTTTGAATGATGCCTAGCTCGTCTCGAAGTACGCGAACGATCTCTTCTCGTGGATTATCCGAGACATTCAGTGGTCGACCCGTGATGCGCTCTGCAATATCAATATAGGTGGAAGATACATCCATCATCATCTGACGCGGCAGTACAGTGCTCGATGCAAAGGCGTAGCGTTCATCCATTCGGTCTTTGTTGATCAAGATGTCGGGATCTTCCGCATACGACAGTAACGCTTGTCGGAAGCCTTCCTTGCTGTTTTCCAACACCTTACCCTGAGCGTAGGCTGCTGCATCCCAAATGCGCGATGAGTCGGGGGTGCCGACTTCGTCCATGTAAATTAATTCGTCTACGCCGTCGCGGTTTGTGGCGTAGCCAAACTCGAATTTCGTATCGACAAATACTTGGCCAAGGCTATCTAGGTCCTGCGAGATCAGCTCAAAGCCGGATGCCAACAACTGGGCGTAGTGGTCTACATCTGCTTCACAATGAAACTTGAAGGCCTTCCAATGGGCACGCAAGGCCTCTTGACTAACGTTCACATCATCCACTTCAGGAACACCAGGAATACCTTGCATGATTCCCTTGGTCGACGGCGTAATCAGCAGTTCATCGAGGCGCTGATCTCGCTTCAAGCCATCTGTTAGCCGAATACCACAGAAGTTCCGCTCTCCTCGCTCGTAAGCACGCCACATAGAGCCAGTAATGTACTGACGTGCAATAGCCTCGATCATGATGGGCTTGGCACGCTGAACCACCCAGACCAGCGGATGAGGCGTTTCAAGGATGTGGCTTCGCGCAAGGCCCGCCTCACTGAAACGCTGGAACCAGTGACCGGAGATCGCGTTAAGCGCGGCGCCTTTTCCAGGAACACCGTCAAGTCCACCCTCGGCGCGCCACATGCACTCGAAGGCTGAAAGGCGATCGCTAATCACCATAATCGCCAGCTCGGCGGAAGGATTCGCCGGGTAGTTTCGTTCTTTGATCAACCGTGCGCTGTCCTCGCGGGTTAGCCAATAAACAGAGCGCACCTTGCCCGAGTGCACGGGCGAGTTTGTGCGAATCGGTAGGTCGTTATTTTGAGCCAGCACGTTCAATTCGGTAGTACCCGGAGACCGTTTCAGATTGATAGATAACAAGCGACATATTGTCCGCTATCCAATAGGGTTTGACCAGTGACGCGATGACGCTATGCTTCGGCGTTTAACTAGTTTTTTCATGTCGAAATTACAGGACGCTTCATGCCGTTACGTCAGATCGTTTATCTCTCATTAGCCGCCCTCTCATCAACAGTCTGGGCCGCGGACGAAACAGATACCTCAATCGAAACAATCATCGTCACAGCCAATCGTACGGCTGACAGTGGCGCGACGCTGGGACAAGCCTGGTCAGCACTTTCTACGGAGGAGGTTGCGGTTGTTGATTTGCAGCACAGCAATCAGTTGTTCAATCGTATCTCAGGCGCGTGGGTTAGCCGAGGAAACGGTCAGGAATCACTGATTTCGTTGAGGTCTCCCGTCCTTACAGGCGCAGGAGCTTGTGGCGCGTTTTTCACTGCCGAAGATGGCATCAATCTGCGTGCACCCGGCTTTTGTAACGTGAATCAGCTGTTCGATGCGAACTTACTCCAAGCTGCTGGTGTTGAGGTGGTGAAAGGGCCAGCAAATGCAACCTACGGTTCCAATGCAGTAAACGGCGTTATCAATGTCTTAACCAAAAGCGCCGAGCAAACGCAGGACGCCGTGGGTATTCAGCTCGGTAACAGAGACTTTGGACGTGCGCGTATCTCCTTGAGTAATGGTGGAGTTGCGCTCAACGCCAATGCGACCACTTATGGCGGCTACCAAGCAGAATCCGGCTATGACCAGCAAAAGGCGAACCTCCGCCTCGACGGCGAGGTCGCTGAGTGGCAGCTGACAGGCGTGGTATCAGCATCCAATCTGAATCAAGAGACCGCGGGCTATATTCAGGATGGCAAAGGCGCTTATCGCAACAGCGCCGCGCGCAAAGTCAATCGAAACCCTGAGGCCTACCGTGACGCCAGATCACTTAGAGCCCATCTCCGCTTCGAGCGTGATTTTGGGGATAGAACAGTGAGCCTGACGCCCTACTTCCGCTCAAACGAGATGGAGTTCCTACAGCACTATTTGCCTTGGAAAGCGCGCGAGATGAATGAGCACGATAGCGCGGGCTTTCAGGCGCATATGAAAGGAACGGAGTCTTGGGGTGACTACATCACGGGGATCGAACTCGACTCCACCGACGGTCGACTGAAAGAAGATCAGGCACAGCCCTTTAGCCCCAATCAACCTGCGGGCATCCACTATGACTATCAGGTAGATGCAACCAATGTTGCGCTATTTGGGCAACTAGAAGTTGCTCTGGCAGACGACTTACTGCTTCAAGCCGGACTTCGCTCAGAACGCACCGAGTACGACTACACCACACGAGAAACGGCTGGGTCAGCCTGCGCGCCAGAGGCCAGTGCGTGTCGCTTTTATCGGCCCGAGGACCGATCTGACGACTTCTCAAATTTGTCGTCTAACCTGGCGCTAGTGTGGACTCGGGGTGGCCACAATTTCTATGTGAGAACAGCACAGGGATTCCGAGCACCACAGGCCACCGAGCTATACCGACTGCAGTCCGGTCAACGGGTTGCAGATATTGATTCTGAAGAGGCCACCTCAATCGATATTGGATGGCGATTTAGCAATGAGCGAATCTCGAGTGATATTTCCGTTTATGCGATCGACAAAGACGAGGTCATTTTCCTCGATCGAAATCGCCAAAGCGTGAGCGGTGCTTCGACTCGCCATCGCGGCATCGACTTAGATCTGTCGTGGAACATTA
This sequence comes from Luminiphilus sp., assembly GCA_965662305.1. Classification (GTDB taxonomy): domain Bacteria; phylum Pseudomonadota; class Gammaproteobacteria; order Pseudomonadales; family Halieaceae; genus Luminiphilus. The sequence goes on along the minus strand of CBFIHK010000041.1, from coordinate 11,526 downwards.
GCGGAACGCTGACGGCGAGCCTCAACGCCGCCTACGCAGATCACACTTATGACAGCGATATACAAATTCTGGGGAGTCGTGACTCGATCCAAGGTAACGATATCGATACAGCACCTCGCCATTTTGGTAGCGCACGACTTACAAAAGCGATGACCCTGAATAGTCGTCCAGCCAGCATCGAGTTCGAGGCGACTTGGGTTGATAAGTACTACATCGATCCGAACAATCAGCACTCCTACCCCGGCCATGAGCTTGTAAACGCGCGCGCTGAGTGGCTGATAAGCGAGAAACTTCGCTCGACGCTCGCTGTCACTAACCTTCTGGACACGGGTTACGCAGAGCGTGCGGATTACGGCTTTGGTAACTATCGATACTTTGTTGGGGAACCAAGAAGTGCCGTTCTGGGTCTATACTTCGCCCTATAACAAAAACGAGACATTTCTATGAATCAATACGGCCCGGCTATTGTTGTCGGTGTTCTTATCGGCGGCGCAATCTTGTTCGATGACTACGTTAGACCGCATCCACCCATGCCGCCTATGATGGTAGAAGCCATCGAGATGGGTGAAATGCCCTTTATCGCTGAAGATATTCACGAATTCCACATGGCACCGGACGGGGACACGGAGTCCAAAATCTGGATCCAGAAGAGTGCCGACGGCGAAATCACTAAAAAAATGAAAATTGCTGTGCTCGCCGATGATGCCGATATCGCGGAAGGCGTCACCATGATCAAAGTGAAAGTCGACGGCACTGCCACAGCTGACCTCGGTGACAAGGTAAAGGCGCTGGTCGAGCAAGCGCGTAAAGAGGGGCGAAAGCCAAGCCCTGAGGAGTTGAAGGCGATTGTGACCGAGGCCCTGGGCACCGCTGGTGCAGACGCTGCGGTCGAGCTTGAAGTCGACGTAGAGGAGCTTCAATAGCAAGCTTTTTTTATCCAATACGCCTCCGATTCGCGGCCAACATCCCTTACTAACTTTGCGTCACCTCGTTGGTAACAGGAATAAAGGCTATCTTTGTCGGTAATGTCCGCACAGTGATTCGAAGGCAGCTTTTACTTCTCTGATATAGACTACTTGACCGATGTGAGAAAACGCTTCTGTAAGCCGCGGTAGGTTTTAAATGTTACAGCTTACTGAGAGGGTGTCTTCCGGGGTAACTATCAGGCGAATGTGCGCAGGCCCACCGCGTGTCTGACCTTCTCCAGAAGCTCGGCACTCTGGGGTCTCAGACGCTCAGCACCGGCCCCTAAGATCGCTTCCACCTCCTGCGGATTGGCCATTAAACGATCGTACTCGTCACGTGCCGGCGCGATTTCGTCGTTGATGCGCTCAAAAAGCCGTTTTTTTGCTTCACCCCAGGCGAGACCTGCATCAAACGCCTCACGCATCTCCTGTCGCTCAGCCTCATTGGCAAAGGCGCACCATATCTGAAATACCGCTGAGGTGTCTGGGTCTTTTGGCTCTCCCGGCTCAAGCAAATTGGTCTTAATTTTATTAATGCCTTTCTGCAATTTCTTGGGCGTGCTGAAAAGTGGGATTGTATTACCATAGCTCTTGCTCATCTTGCGTCCATCGAGCCCCTGCAAGACAGCAACGTCGTCATCAACCACTGCCTTCGGAAGTACGAAGGTTTCTCCGTAGTGGTGATTGAATCGCGCAGCAATATCGCGCGCCATTTCGACGTGCTGAATTTGATCGCGACCGACAGGCACGTCGTTCGCATTGAAAATCAAAATATCAGCCGCCATCAGAATCGGGTAAGAAAAGAGCCCCATTGTGATTGCGTAATCAGGGTCCTCGCCCGCTTCTTCGTTCGCCTGCACTGACGCCTTGTAGGCATGCGCCCGGTTCATCAAGCCTTTCGCCGCATTACAGGTCAAGATCCATGAAAGTTCTGTAATCTCCGGGATATCTGATTGGCGATAAAAGTGCGCCTTTTCGTGATCGAGTCCCAACGCAAGCCACGTTGCGGCAATCTCACGGCTGGACTGAGCAACCAAGTCAGGATCTTGTGATTTGATCAGTGCGTGATAATCGGCAAGGAACAGATATGCATCGACATCGTCCTTCTGCGAAGAGGCAATTGCAGGCCGAATCGCACCCACATAGTTTCCCAAATGCGGTGTGCCGGTCGTTGTGATACCTGTGAGTACGCGATGGCGTGCCATTTACCTCTTCCCCGATACGTTTGCGCGATGAATGACTGGACGCGCGTGGTTGTGATTTATGAGGCGCGATTGTAAGAGCCAGAGCGGGTTTCTACCAGTCATTGTCGACCCTCAGGTCGCCTGATCTGTCGCGAGAACGCGTCCTCACAGCCCTCAGATAATGATGAATAACAATCCTGCAAGCACGAGGCGATAGACAACAAAGGGCATTATGCCAATACGCTTCACCAAGCCGACGAAAAACGCGATCGTCAGGTAAGCGCTCAATCCCGCAATCATCATCGCGACTAAAATCTCAAAAATTGCATCGCCAGCTATGGCATCATTTTGGGTGACCAACATAAGTATTAGGGCGCCGCCAATGACAGGAATCGACAATAAGAACGAGAAGCGCGCGGACGTGGCGATGTTGTAACCCAAAAATGAAGCAGCTGTAATTGTGACACCTGATCGCGAGGTACCCGGGATCAGCGCCAACGCCTGAGCCAAGCCAATCAGCAGCGCATGATCCAAGCGAGTAATAGACTGCTCCTCTCCGTCCGACCCACGAAACCGATAGGCGACACCCAATAACAACCCAAAGCCAAGCGTGGCGTAAGCGATGGTATTAAGCCCTCGGAAGTGAGTATCAATTGCTGTC
>CBFIHK010000041.1:0-8681 GCA_965662305.1 Luminiphilus sp. | reverse complement strand
TGCCACCACCAAACATGCGATCTCGCGCCATGCGCTTCGCATTGAGATGGTGGTTTTATTCGTGGCTGCAGTGTCCAATGCCGCAGGATCGTCTCGCAGGTCACCATCAGGCCCGCCAGAGAGATGCGCGGGAGTGGCCTCGCGTCGACCGAAAGCACCTGAGAGCACTGTCCTCAAGGTTTCTCGGTAATACACGAGCACGGCGATCAGCGTCCCCGCGTGCACGGCAACGTCAAAGGCCAGCCCTTGATCAGACCAGCCAAAAAGTTGTGAGGGCAAGATTAGATGCGCAGAACTCGATACAGGTAAAAACTCAGTGAGCCCCTGAATCAAAGCGAGAATGACAACCTGAAGGGTATCCACTAGAGGCCTCTCCCCTGCTCTACACTCCCCTTACCAGCCTTGCCCTGCTCCGAGAGCTTCTTCCAGCCGATCTCTTTCTGCACGTACCTCGGTTCTAACTGTGACGCTTGGAGTAAACGTGACTGATCTGTCTGATCAAGAAAAGCCAGCGCAGTGTTCGACGGTCTTGGGCGTGCCTCGGCAAGAATGTCCTTTATGGTGAGCGCATCGTGTGCATCAGACACGAGATCACTACCGTCACCCAAGATCACAAAGTCAGGCGTCATCTGCGAGAGAGGCTCTCCATTGGGTCCTGTGACATCAGCAGGTGATGAGACGCAGGGAGCCCTCAATTCGATCAACCCTACTTTTGACGCCTCAAACCAAGCCCAATAGACCTGACCGATTTGAGCGTCCATAGCGCTTAAAATGCGTGTACCCGCGGGCAGCGGAACCGACTGAGCCTGCGAGGCCAGTGAGCAAACCGGTAACACCGGAATGTCTAGAGACCAACCCAAACCCTGGGCCACGCCAACGGCCACGCGGATGCCCGTGAACGAGCCTGGACCTACGCCGCAAGCAATCAGATCAACACTATTCAGCGATCGGTCTCCCAACGCCTCATCGACCATGGCGAGAATATGCTGATTGTGCGCTCGGGGCAGATCACGTTGCAATTCGATGACGTTTTCGCCCGAGATTACCGCGACAGAACAGAGATTCGTCGACGTGTCTAAGGCGAGAATTGTGGGGCTTTCAGGCAGATGCTTCATGGCGCGACATAGTCGCACAAAGGCGAAAGATTAGCAGTGGCTATTGGATAGTTTTACGCGCCGGAAATGTGCAATACGACAAAAATAATATGCGCAACGACAACCCCGAGTGTTAAGCGGCGGCGCATCAGTCGATACCACGTCTCCAACGTCGATACGCGGGTCTCGTACCAGAGCAAGGCGATGTATCCCAACATGAGAAAAACCGCCGCCATCATCGCCTGCGCAGTCAAGATTGCGGCAACGCCGAACAGCACCAGACCATTGCTAACGATCAGTGTGCTTACAGCGCTTTCACCGTCAGCGGCCTGCACTGCCTGCACCTGCCCCCACAGAGCACCCGCTAAAAACGCAAAAATAGCCAGCGAGTAGATAACAAAACCCTGAATAGAAAGCGATCTAGGCCAGTCCTCGAGCGAGCTAAAGCCCAGACAAAACCCAAAAAACGGGATAAGGCCTGCGTAACCTAGTAGTTGGGAAATTAATCGACTGGACACTCAACCGATACCTCTGGATGCCGAATGATAGTGAGAAGAATACCACCAACCGGTAGACCAAATTTAGTCAGAGATGATTCGTTGATGAGCACGTTTTCACTGACGAGGTACATCCGATCATCAACTGCCACATCGATTGAGCCATCCTCAAGCTCGATGGTTAAAACGTAATCGAGGAACATCGAATTACCCGACGTCGATGCCCTCCCTTCGCCGCGCACATCGCCTGCTGTTGCTGCGTAAGACCCGTCAGCTGATTGGGTCAGACCCCAGACCCGAGTCTGCTTCTCGCCATCATCAAAGACGAATCGCTCATCAAGCGTACCAACGCCACCCTGCCAACAAGCCGTAATATCAGCAACAAAAGATCGACTGGCATAACCGCGATAATTTTTCACCACACCGTGCGCCGTCAGAGATCCAGAGAAAAATGACTCCGCCGAGAATACAGGCCCCCTATTCTGATACTCCTCGACGGTGACGCCCGCGCAGGCACTCAACGTCATGGCAAGCAGGAGTGCTATGATTTTTTGCATTGGATTCTCCGCCATGGGGATTAACATCACCCTCGCCAAAATTGGGGCAAAAAAAACCCCGGTCACAAATGACCGGGGAATCAAAAAACCATCTGGGGGAAGATGGCTTGGAAACCAAATAAGGTTGCGAGTGTTACGAACCTTGAGAAAAGGTGGATCACCAATTGATCTAGGGATTTACCAAAACATGAACAAAAAAAGGGCGACCCGAGGGCCGCCCTTTTAGCAAGAACGCCACTGATCAGCAGCGCTCCCTTTTTCGTTGCTTACAAGGAGCCTGGCAATGTCCAGCCAGCCCACCATGGGTTTGAACCATCAGGATTAACCGCTCCGATAAAGTCAGTGGCATCGAGATAGCTCGTGTTAGCCGTTGACTCTGGGAACGCCCCGTTGATCTCTGTCCAATTTAGTGGCGCAGCGAGCACTGCCTCGGGCGCTTGTGACGCGAGGATCGCATCTAACGCTGGGGCGGCAACTACGACCGACTCATTCGCCACTGCGTCAGCGCCCGCGCCGCTGTCAGCAGAGACCAACGCACCGCCGGTACCATCGTTCGCACAGTCTTGGATCCAGTTGTTGAATACAAGTGCTGTGTTCACGTTTGCCTCGGCACCGCCGGTAATGCGTGCACACGATTCAAAGGTGTTAGTCGCATCACTGGCTACAGTTGCTACCACGTTGTGGAAGAAACCACCTGACTTCTTCTTGAACTGCATGATGAAGGAGTCATCGTTAGCCTGCTTGTCAGCAATGATCGTTACGTTAGCAATCGTTGGCTTAGACAGTGGCTCGTCCGCACCTTGCGTGTCCATCTCGAATGCTTCACCGCTTCCCTCACCTGACTGCTTCACGATCACATACTGCATGTTACCTCGGTAGCCCTCATCCCAATCGACAGAGTCATCGCGAGCTGCAGTAACAACTGCGTACTTAACGTTGACATCACCGCCGTAGAATTCGATACCGTCATCCGCGTTATCGTGTACCTGCAGGTACGAGATCTCTGTGCCACTTCCGACTCCGTTCAATGACAGACCGTTGATCTCGTCACCGTCGGCGTTGATAAGGTAACCGCCCTCAGTGATCACAACATACTTGAGCGTACCGCTGTCATCGTTGCGTGTCTCACCGTTGATCTGACCGAAATTACCCGCACCACCTTCTGCAGTGATGTTACATAGGTCAGTTGTACAGGTGTTATGACGACCAAAGCCAGAGATGATCACGCCACCCCACTCGAATGGGCTGTCATAATCAGCGTCCTCGGAGCTGAAGATAATCGGGGCGGTTGGTGTACCCACCGCCTCAATCCTCGCACCACGATTAATCTGCAGCACTGCAGCTGTCTGGAAGGTGCCATCAGCCGCCTCAAGACCTTTGACCTCTACACCGGCTTCGATAGTCAGTGTAGGCGTTGTCAGCTCTGCACCACCTTGAGTGAAGCCTTGCGCGTCGAGGATTTCAGCACCGTTTCCGAACTGAACACGCCCCTTGAGCGTGTAAGTGTTACCGGCAACAAGTGTCATGTCCTCGTTGTAGATACCTTCAAGCTCACAGACGTTGTCCGCCGTTTCAGTGGTGCCTGCAGGACACTCGATCGCTACTGCTTCAGGTGTACCCACAGAGCCCTCGATGGTCCAACCATCCCACCATGCTGTCGTCGCGTCGGGATCCACTGCACCGATATAGTCAACAGCGTCGAGGTAGTCGACGTCTGCAACTGACTCACCGAAAGACGCGTTGATTGCCGCCCAATCCATAGGAGCATCCAACTTCGCCGCTGCATCAGTAGAGGCACCGAGTGAGTTCAAGTTGGCAAAAGTGGCGTTAACATTGACGGCAGCACCTGTCATATCAACAGTTGCAAGGACACCGTGGTCACCAGGCGCGTTACCGCAGTCCTGAATCCAGTTGTTGAACACGAGCGATGTACCAACATTTGCTTCTGAACCTCCCGTAATGCGTGCACAAGTGTCAAAAGTGTTTGGCGAATCAGCATCTACTGTCGCCACAACATTGTGGAAAAAACCACCTGACTTTTTCTTGAACTGCATGATGAACGAGTCGTCATCGGCCTGCTTGTTCGCAATGATCGTGACGTTGGAAACAGTTGGCTTGGACAGTGGCTCGTCTGCGCCTTGAGTATCCATTTCGAACGCTTCACCACTACCTTCAGATGATTGCTTAACCACGACGTACTGAAGGTTGCCCTGGTAACCCTCGTCCCAGTCAACTGAGTCATCACGCGCGCCAGTCACAACTGCGTATTTGACGTTGACATCACCGCCGTAGAACTCGATACCGTCATCGGCATTATCGTGGACCTGCAAATACTCAATCTCAGTGCCACTGCCGACGCCATTAAGCGACAGACCGTTGATCTCGTCACCGTCGGCGTTGATGAGGTAACCGCCCTCAGCAATGACAACATACTTCAACATACCGCTGTTATCGTCGGCAGTCACACCGTTCACTTGACCGAAGATACCCGCGCCGCCTTCAGCAGTGATGTTACAAAGATCTTCTGTACACGTGTTGTGGCGGCCAAAACCACTGATGATCACACCACCCCACTCGAACGGACCTTCGTAATCGGCGTCTTCCGAGCTAAATACAATCGGAGCGTCGGCTGTACCAGCGGCCATGATGTTCGCACCACGGTTAATCTGAAGAACCGCAGCAGTTTGGAATGTACCGTCTGATGCGGCAAGTCCCTTAACTTCTACACCCGGCTCGATCGTGAGCGTTGGTGTCGTCAGCGAGTCACCGTTTTCCAAGGTGTTCGCAGTTGCCATTCGCGCTGAACCGTTACCGAACTGCACGCGGCCGTTCAGCGTGTAGGTGTTTCCTGCAGACAGCGTAAGGTCTGTCTGGTATGACCCGGATAACTCACAAACGTCGTCAGATGTTTCTGTCGTGCCTTCTGGACAAGGAACTTCATCCACTTCTGGCTCTGGCTCAGGTTCAGGCTCTGGCGCAGGTGCTGGATTGTTCGACGTATTATTGCTGTTGCTTTGGCTGTTGTCGGTAGTGGGCGCATCGATAACGATGGTGGCCTCGTCACCTTCGCTACACCCTGATAGGCCCACCAGGGCCCCAGAGGCTAAAAGAGCCATTACTAGCTGCTTGTTCATTACACTTTTCTCCCTAGTGGAATAACGACCGTCAGTCGGTGTTCTTGCATTAAATTTCCCAGTCGATACCGACTTGAAAACTGGTGCCTCGCTCGTACCGCTGGAAGATTCTTCCTCCCTGCGTGTACTCAAACTCTTCATTCAATAGGTTGTTCACCTTGGCCCGCAGTGAAAGTGCTTCGTTGATGTCCCAGCGATATACAAGCTGGACATCGAGCCTAGGCTCGAGAACAACATCTGCCGCACCCTGAATGCCGCGATCGGCCACGGTCTCACCGTTCTGGTTTAAGAGCAGTGTTACCTGCTGGTTAGATGCGAAATCGTCGTACCCAAGAATCATATTGGCGGTGTATTCAGGCTGGCCTTGCATCGCGCGGATTACACCACCGCCGATGTCGACCTCTGAGTCGATGGACGCGGCATTAAGGTCAATAAAAAATTCCGAATCGCCCGACTCAGAAAGAGCGAATGAAATTCGACCCTCAACCTCTACCCCCGTCAACTCAGCAAGGTCAGAGTTCTGGAAGGTTCTCGCATTGGCGGCAGTGCCCGATGCTGCGATAACAACACGCTCGATGGCATCTTCGATCTCTTTGTAGAACAGTGCGATAGACACGCTGTTACCTGCGTCCTCATCGAAATACCACTCCCAGCGCACATCAGCGTTGGTAATAGACGATGTCTCTAGGAAAGGATTACCGAATACCTGAGCACCGAACTCCAAATCCTGGTAGTAGGCGTTCGCTGTTTCTTTGAAGTCGGGACGCGCTACCGTTTCACTTACAGCGATACGAAGTTGCTGGGTGTCTGTAAACGACCAATTAACGCCCAAGTGAGGTAGCGTCACATCTTCGTCGATCACCGCATCCAAAGCTTGCCCACTGAAACTGCTGAATGTCTCTGTGGTCTGCGCGTACTCCTCCAAGCGAACACCACCAATCACCTGCCAGTCGAGACCAAAGGTGTGGTCGTAAAGGATGTAGGCGCTGTTGTAGGTAAGGTCAGCCTCATAATTGTCTGAGGGGAGGGTTGACTCGGTAAACGTCAGCCCTCGTGTCACGGAATTTTGGACGCCTCCCAATGCGGGAGAGGTTACGTCTCCATCAACGACGGGGTCACAGCTACGTGTATTGAAACCAACCCCTTCACCGCATGCATAGACAACATCAGATACTGACGCGTTCCCGGCAGCGAGGACATCACCGGCCAGAATAGTGGAATAGCCGTAGATTGCGGCCTCAGCGATCCGGTCTCGCTCAATAGCACTCACGCCTACCTTTAATACGCCAAAAGAGTCACCGTTATCAAAGACGTCCCAAGTGATGTCAGCCGAAACTTCGTAGTTGTTGTCGATTAGGTTGTTGAATCTGCGGCTGCTGCCACCGTAGTTAAAAAAGAAACCGTTGAAGAGATCGCCTTGCTCTAAATTTGTAGCGCCGTAATTGAACCCGGCAACCAAATCTTCACCTGAAGTTTGAGACTGGCTAGCAATGAAAGAAGAGGATCGACGGTCAGGAACATCCCGCTCAGCCTGGCTCGCAGTAGCCTGCCACTCTAAGAACAACGATCCGTCGGCGTTTAAAAAGTGTGAGCCAAGGATTTGGGTCGACGCGTATTGTCGCTCTTCCCATTGGATGTTTGTTCCCACCACCGAGCGGAATTCATCACCCTCTACACCTACGTAACGCTCGACAAACGAATCGGTTACTCTGGATACAATGTTGTTCCATTCAAACGTACTGTCACCAATACCCACACCGACAGACACAATACCGCTAGCTTCGATGTTGTTCGTGGCGGTCTCGAATCTAAAGTCATCCGCAAGGATGTCTGACCCGCCGCCGTATGTACGGCGAATTCCTTGCTCGCGCTGGCTCCAGCTGTTCGAGTAACTTGCCGCTGCAAAATACCCTATCTCTGCGTCCCCAAGATAAAAGATATCTCCTGCTGAGATACCTAGATCAACGGCAGGGTTTGCAGTTCCAGTATCTGCATCCCACCCATTCATCATCAGTAGGCCCGCAGCACGACGCAACTGCCCACCGACGTTATTATCGACACGGAAAGTATTACCGTTACTGTCGGTTATCGTTCCCAATCTCAGCGCTTCTGCGATGGTTGAGATTGCAATGTCCTCTTCTCGAGTGCCATCGTCCCATCCAAGGGCATCGAAATCGCCGTCAAGTGGGTCAACCCCTACGGTGTCGCTCGTGAGCCCGGTGACCGCTCCCACCTGAATTGAGACATCGAAAAAGCGCTCATCGGGGAACGTTTTGGTGTTGATCACGAGGTTTCCACCCGTCGACTCACCCGGCATCGATGCCAAATATGTTTTCTTCACATCGAGTTGGTTCACGAAGTTTGAGGGAAAAAGATCGAGGGGTACCGTACGCTTGGACGGGTTGGTTGATGGCATTGCCGACCCGTTCAAATTCGCAGTGACGTACCGATCACCTAATCCGCGAATCACTACATATTTGTCGTTTTGAACCGAAACGCCGGGCACGCGGACAATCGAAGCTGCTACATCGCTGTCGCCGTAACGCGCAAGCTGTTCAACCCCTAAAGTGTCGACAATGTTGCCCGTATCGCGTTCGCTAATCTCAAACGCTGTAGGGTCAAAGCTCCCCAGCACGAACACTTCCTCGAGTTGCGGCGTAGCGATCTCGACTGACACTGACTCGCTTGCGAGACGAATCGAAGCGCCGCGAGTCACCCCAGCGAAGACTCGAGTGTTGTACTGCTCGCCATCAACGGTAACGACGTAGCGTCCGCGAGGTACCGTAAATCGTGCTATACCATCGGCACGCGATGCTACTGACCCACCGCCTGCAGATAACCGAACCACAACACCCTCTACCGGTGTTCTGTCTCGAGTGATGCTTACCTCTACATTACCCTCTGCCTTACCGCGCCGCTCAGACGCAGACTCGCGGCTGGAATACACTTCCACAACTGGAGCCCGGATCTCTGCCGTGTCGATGGCTACGTCGGCCAACTGCCCCGACCCGAGTACGAACCTTACGGACTGCGCGTCAACTCCAGACCCCACAGACACAACGTGGCCGCCCTCGCCTAAGTCCGATAGGAAAGAGCCATCTGCGCGAGTCACGCCCACGACCTCACCGTCGATAGCGACTTGGACACCGCTTGCCGGCTCACCACCAACAAACGTGTATACAAGCAGTTCGTCGTCTGCCTGAACCCACAGAGGGACCATGAGCATGAGAAGCGAAAAAAGTGCAGTGCGGTTGGGTGAGAATGTTGTCATTGAGGCCTCTGATAACTGCCGGCGGGGTCCGTCTGTATGACGCGACACCTTATGGAGGGGAGATGACAAATTCCTTTCTGAAATATGATTGTTTTGTGACAACTCCGGGGGTCGCGTTCACCTTAAGC
>CBFIHK010000040.1:0-19148 GCA_965662305.1 Luminiphilus sp. | reverse complement strand
TCACCGGTCTCTTTGTCGTAAACGATTCGCTCACACGTCACTGGTATGAGCTCAGCGTCGTAGCGCCCTGCTGCGTAGGCCGCTGCAGTTCGCTCTTGAGATTCAAAACCGTACTCGTCCATCGCATCGCGAGTGACGCCGTAGCGCGCTGCAACAACTTCCGCCGTTTGCAACATAGGCATATAGATGTCCTTGTGCATGCCAACCAGCTCGTTATCAACCAGACGATGGCCGTTCATATGCTCGTTCTGAACCAGCGAGATCGAGTCGAGGCCACCACCAACGACAACGTCCATACCGTCATACATAACTTGCTTAGCGGCTGTCGCCACAGCCATGAGACCCGATGAACACTGACGATCAATCGTCATGCCCGAAACCGTGACAGGTAGACCTGCGCGCAATGCTGCGTTTCGACCAATGTTCATACCGGATGTGCCTTGTGTGAGCGCTGCACCCATGATGCAGTCTTCAACACGATCAGCTTCGATACCCGCACGCTCTACTGCCGCACGAATCGCGTGTGCGCCCATGGTTGGCGCCTGCAAATTATTAAACCCACCGCGGTACGCTTTGCCGATCGGTGTACGTGCTGTTGATACGATTACTGCTTCTTTCATTGTTTTCTCCCTGTACCCTGTTAAGGCCTCTCAGCGATTTTTGTATTTTTTGGAAGGCCCCTTTACCCGCGCCCTTCCCGTTTTGAATGGACTGCTTACTCGAGTGAAATTCCTTTAGCCTGCGCGGCCTTACCAAGAAACTTAAACGTCTGCTCAAAGCCAGCCTGCAGCTGCTTGGGCTCGCTATTGGCAATAGCATCCCAGTTTGCGGCGATAGCCTCAGGCGTTTGATCCGCATCATCGAGATAAATACCGTCGGTCTCGACAATTTTTGCAACTGCATAACCGCCAGCACCCGCAGCCAAAATCGTGCGGGTCGGTGCGTCTTTCGAAACAAGGTAGAGAACAGCAGGCGTCACCGTCTCTGGCGTCATCAAGTCAAAGGCCTTTTCCGGGATGAGACCTTCAGTCATTCGCGTTCCCGCAGTCGGTGCCAGCGCGTTGATCTTAACGTCGTTCTTGGCGCCTTCTTGTGCAAGGGTGTTCATCATACCGATAACGCCCATTTTGGCCGCACCGTAGTTGGTCTGACCGAAGTTACCGTACAGACCGCTGGATGAGGTTGTTACGACTACGCGCCCATAATTTTGCTCGCGCATGATGTCCCACACCGCCTTCGTGCAGTTCACACTGCCCATCAAGTGTACATCGAGCACCAATTTAAAGTCCTCAAGCGAGCCTTTGCCAAAGCTCTTGTCACGCAAGATACCTGCGTTATTTACGAGGATGTCGACGCGACCCCAGCGCTCCATGGTTTTCGCAACCATGTCTTGTACCTGCTCGAAATCGGCAACATTCGCGCCATGGGCCATCGCCTCACCGCCGGCCGCCTCGATCTCAGCAACAACAGCCTGTGAAGCAGCGCTACCGCCACCACTGCCGTCGACAGTACCACCCAAGTCATTAACTACTACCTTGGCACCACGTGCCGCTAACTGAAGGGCGTGGCTCTTACCCAAGCCATTTCCCGCACCCGTAACGATCGCAACCTGACCGTCATATCGAATCGTCATTCTTTCTATTCCCTACTAACGTTGACTTAACCAGTAAAAGACATACCCAACCACTCAGCGTAGAGCGCAGGTGTTTCCTCACCTTCAATTTCTACCGTTACACCCGTTTTCACGAGGAAACGATTTGCGTCCTTGCGGTCGACATTCAGAATCTCTGAATGCGCACGGATACGCTTTCCTGCACGCACGGGCGCAATGAACCGGAGCTTGTCGATTCCGTAATTCACACCCATTACCGTGCCCTTCACACCAATCGAGTTCTCTGAACTAAGCTTGGTGAGCAGAGACAGTGTCAGAAAGCCATGGGCAATGGTGCCGCCGAAAGGGGTTTTTGCCGCAGCCTCCTGATCAATGTGGATAAATTGATGGTCCTCAGTGCAATCGGCGAACGTATCGATACGATCCTGATCGACTGTCATCCAATCGCTGGCAGGCAACTTCGTGCCTACCATGTTTACCATTTCATCGGGTTCGACCCATGTGATCGCCATGATTGAATTCCTCGTGTCTTGTGACTTGCTTAGCCGTCTCTGAACGTCGCGCCGGTGTCTTCCACCGTGGTGTAACCCTTGAGCTCGTGACGGCCCACGACCATCCGATGCACCGCGTCAGGTCCATCGGCCAGTCGCAGTGTGCGTTGACCTGCCCACATATTAGCCAGTGGCGTGTCGTTAGAGACACCAATACCACCGTGCATTTGGATCGCATCATCAATGACCTTCAATGCCATATTTGGCACAACGGTCTTAATCATAGAAATCCAAATACGCGCTTCTTTTGGATCCGTTGTATCCATCATCCACGCTGTCTTAAGCGTCAAAAGGCGCGCTTGCTCGATGTTCATTCGAGCATCGGCAATGATGTCGATATTGCCGCCTAGCTTTGAGAGTGGACGACCAAACGCGGTCCGGGTTGTCGCGCGCTTACAGAGCAAGTCCAGGGCTTTTTCCGCCGCGCCAATTGAACGCATGCAGTGGTGGATACGGCCTGGACCCAAGCGGCCCTGTGAAATTTCAAAACCGCGACCAGCGCCCAGAATCATGCAGTCCTTGGGTACACGAACATTGTTGAGCTTCACACGCATGTGGCCGTGCGGCGCATCAACGTTGTTAAACACAGTGAGCGGACGAACAATCTCAACCCCAGGAGTATCCATTGGCACGAGAATTTGAGACTGCTGGAGGTGCTTGGGTGCTGTTGGGTCAGTTTTGACCATACAGATCATGACCTTACAGCGGGGATCACCGGCGCCACTAGTCCAGTGCTTTTCGCCGTTGATTACCCACTCGTCGCCCTCGAGCACAGCCGTAGTACAGATGTTAGTGGCATCAGAAGAGGCTACATCCGGCTCGGTCATCCCGAAGCAAGAGCGGATTTCGCCGTTCATCAAAGGCTCGAGCCACTGCTTTTTTTGCGCTTCTGTGCCGTACTTGTGGATGACTTCCATGTTCCCGGTATCGGGCGCACTGCAGTTAAAGACCTCAGCACCGATATAAGAGCGACCCATCTCTTCTGCGAGGTAAGCGTACTCAACCGTATTTAGGCCGGTACCGCTCTTGTCGGTGAGGAAAAAATTCCAAAGGCCTTGCGATCGCGCTTTCGCTTTTAAGCTTTCCAGGATCTCGGTTTGTCGATCGGTAAATTCCCAAGGCGACCCAATTTCGATCTGAGCCTTATATTCCTCTTCAAGAGGAAGAACCTCGTCGTTAATAAAATTGCGAACGCTTTCGAGAATGGGCGCAACTTTTTCGGAGACACCTAAGTCCATAACCTACCCCTTTTATGACGTTATGTGTGGCTTTTGAGTGAGTGGGCGACGAATGCATAAGTACTGCGATGGACGCCGCCAAATCGTGATTTGAACATACAGTATGTTTTTTTGACCGACAAGAATGTTTTGGTCTCAAGGCGTAGCTTAGCGATTGCGAATATCCACAAAAACGCAAAGAACAACATATTCGCCAGAACACCGAATAGCGTATTCTTCAGGCTGTGCCGTTAACATCAATCGGCAACCGCAAGACCAAATTAAGGATTAAACGTGAGCGCCAGACCTTTCCACCTCGCCCTACCCACCGCTAAGCTGAAAGAAACCGAGATCTTTTACTGCGAAGTACTGGGTTGCAGTCTTGGGCGAACCAGCGATGAGTGGATCGATCTAAACCTTTATGGCCACCAATTAGTGTTTCACGTTACCGGCGCGGGGCCGTTGCCCGAGTCTTCTAATCCGGTCGATGCGCACAGCGTGCCTATTCCCCATTTCGGCGTTGTGCTGACGCCGGATCAGCATCAAGAACTGTGTAACCGCATAATCGGCAAGGTGGAAATGATTATTGAGCCCTCAGTCCGATTTGAGGGCACACCCGGCGAGCAGCGAACCGTATTTTTCAGAGACCCCAACGGCTACGCATTGGAGTTCAAGAGTTTCGCGAACGATGACGACCTGTTCGCCCCGTTTTAGACGCTATCCCTTGGATCCGAGCCATTAGGAAACGTCTGTCAGCGCAACACGCCAAGAAACAAAATTAATATTTCGCGTCGTGATAGATGTTCTGTACGTCTTCGCATTTGTTGAGTAAGTCGAGCAATTTTTCAAACTGCTCGAGGTCTTCACCCGAAATCGGCGTCTCCCCTTTCGGGACAAACTGAATTTCATCGACCTCAAAATCTATATTTTCGAACTCATCAGTGAGTGCATTACGTGCCTTTGCAAACTCTGTGTTTGGCGCCATGACAGTCACCATGTCGTCCTCGCATTCCACCTCAAGCACATCGACATCAGCCATGACTAAACAGTCCAATACCGCTTCCTCATCACCCTTGAACACAAACACGGCAGCGTGTTCAAACATGTGGGCCACTGTACCGGGTGAGCCAAACTTCCCTTTACCTTTGGTAAACGCTGGGCGCACTTCACCGATAGTGCGGTTCGCGTTATCCGTCAAGCAGTCAACCAAAAGCATGGTTCCGCCGGGCCCAAACCCCTCGTAACGCGCTATCTGAAAATCTTCACCGACACCCGAACTCGCCTTGTCGATGGCCTTTTCGATAACGTGCGATGGGACCTGATCCTTTTTCGCGCGATCGATCAGGGACCGGAGCGAGAGATTCGCAGAGGGATCGGTACCGCCACCTTTCGCCGCCATGTAGATCTCGCGGCTGTATCGCGAGTAGACAGCCGTCTTCATTGCTGCCGTTTTCGCCATTGATTCTTTGCGGTTCTGGTAGGCGCGCCCCATGCCTAGCTCCTCTGGATTGAAAGCCAATAGTTTAAACCAGAACCCTCCCCGATGCGGAGGGCTTTAAGCGGAATGTCATCACGCTCAGACACATTTTCAAGCTTAGACACGTTCGAGCTACACTTGTAGCACTGATCATTTCCTTAAGGCGAATCAGGCTCCTAATGACAAAAAGAATAAAAGGCTTCGGCCCGGGCGCAATGATCGCGGCCGCGTTTATTGGACCGGGCACAGTGACCACCGCGACGCTCGCTGGTGGCAACTTTGGCTTTACGCTTCTGTGGGCCATCGCCTTTTCAGTCGTTGCGACCCTTACGCTGCAAGAGATGACTGCGCGATTAGGCGCTGTGGCGCAAGTTGGTCTGGGCGAAGCGATTGCGGCGCGAACGTCGAGCACCATCTTCCGCTGGCCTGCAGCACTGCTCGTAATTGCGGCCATCGTCATAGGAAACGCCGCCTACGAGGCGGGCAACATAACAGGCGCAGGAGCCGGACTTCCAAACTGGACCTTAAACTCGCTCAACATCTGGCCCTTAATCATCGGCACACTGGCATTTCTCGTGCTGAACCGCCAAGGGTCTCGATTTCTGGAACAAACTTTGGGCCTTTTGGTCGTCGCAATGGCGCTAGTATTTGTAGGCACTGCGCTGATTTTGCAGCCAAGTATTGGCGATATTCTGTGGGGCCTGTTTATCCCAACGCTACCCGAAAACTCGGCGCTTATTGTGCTGGGTATCATTGGCACAACCGTTGTCCCCTATAACCTGTACTTGCACGCATCGGTGATAAAACGCCATAGCAAAGAGGGCATGACACTCGCTGACGCGAGACGAGATATTCAACTCTCCGTTGTCGGAGGGGGCATCATCACACTTTGTATTGCAGTAACTGCGGCAGCGGTGCTGCACGGCGGGCCGAGCCCAACATCGTCCTTCACTCAGCTAGCGCCAACGCTCTCACCGCTCCTCGGGCAAGCAAGTTTCGCTGTTCTGGGGCTTGGCTTTTTTGCCGCAGGCTTATCTTCAGCAATCACGGCACCACTCGCAGCGGCGTATGCGGTTACCGAAGTGCTCAGCCTTAGCACTGACAAGCGTGATCGAGTGTTCAAATGGACGTGGCGGCTGGTTCTGGCATTTGGCGTGGTCGTAGCCTCACTGAGCCTAAAGCCCATCGAGCTTATCGTTTTTGCGCAATTTACTAATGGCCTGCTGCTGCCCATTACCGCCGCGTTCATCCTCTGGATAGCCAACGATACGGGACTCCTCGGGCAACATCGCAATACGCTCGCGAACAACGCGATTGGCTTTTTTGTGCTGGCGGTCACCTGCGGCCTTGGGTTAAGAGGCATCCTACTGGCGAGCGGGTGGCTTTAGTACGGAAAATTAAGGACCGGAGAGTAGTGTCGAGAGAGCAATGCCCAGAAAATAGCACCCGGAAAGAGAAGAGCGCTGGAAAGAAAGTAGCGTTCAGAAATGAGTGCCTTGCGATATTTAAGCTGACTTGATAAGTCGCAGGGGACAGGAGGACGCGCCATTAAAGAACGTTCAAAAACAGTTTTGATAACCGAGGACGTATAGAATAAGTATCGGCACGACAAGCATCGATATGATCAACACCGATATGAGCACCATTGATATAAATTGCGACATGGGCGAGTGGGAATCCTACGCAGAAGAAGCGCCTCAACCACTCTCCCCCTCAAGCGCCGAATCAGATCTGGCCCTGATGCCCTTCATAAGCAGTTGCTCGATCGCCTGCGGAGGTCATATCGGTGATGAGCACTCCATGAGAACCACGGTTCGTAACGCACTCAAGAAGGGGCTTCGGGTCGGTGCTCATCCGGCATACCCGGACAAGGAGCAATTTGGGCGGCGTAGCCTCGACCTTCCGTTAACCGAGTTAGAAGATGCGCTTTTCTCACAGATCTCAATCCTCAAAGAAATTGTGAAACAAGAAGGTGGTCAGCTTGCCTTCGTAAAACCTCACGGCGCGCTCTATAACGATATGGTGAAGAATGCCGCGGTTGCCGATACGGTTATAGATACCATTAAACGTATCGACCCGAGCCTTCCTTTGATGGGTCTGGCAGGTAGCGAATTAAACAGAAGGTGCGCGGCAAAAGGCTTATTATTTATTGCAGAGGCCTTTGCTGATCGGCGCTACAGCGATAGCGGCGAACTCACCTCGCGTAGTATTTCCGGTTCAGTGATTGAAGATCCGCAAGCGGCAGCGGATCAAATTCTATCGCTCATCAAGCAGGGATCTGTTATTTCTATAACGGGGAGAGTCATCCCGCTCAAGGCAAACACACTCTGTGTTCACAGCGATACGCGGGGAGCGCTAGATCACGTTAAAGCCATCAATCAATTGCTTCAGCAAAACAATGTAGGGGTGGGCGTCACGCCGTGAACAAGGCCACTCTCTCTTCAGAATCGCTCGATCCTAGAATTCAGTTCTACGGGGAAACAGGATTGCTAGTGCAGTTCGATGACACCAAGGCCTTATCTGCTGGAGACGCCGTAACAGTACTTAATCGACATTTGCTTGACCTAAACCTGCGCGGCGTTGAGGGCACAACACCGAGTTATGTCAGCCTCTTAGTCATCTTTGACCCCTGTGTTATCCCGGGCAATCGCCTAGCGTCGATACTCACCACGCTACTTGAGCGCTCTGGCACTCATCTGACCTCGGAAAGCCAAGCGCTGAGAAGCCCTGTTTGGTGCCTGCCTACCTTGTTCGTGGGTGATAGCGACGAGGACGCGATTGCCCTGCAGGACGAACTCGGGCGGTCGTGGAGCCAAGTCGTCGAGACCTTTTGCGAGGTCTCGTACAGGGTCAGTGCCCTGGGGTTTCTCCCAGGCTTTACCTATCTGGGCGGCCTACCGGAGGAGCTCCATTGTCGACGGCTTGCAACACCCAGATTACGGATACCTTCCTCTTCAGTAGCCATTGCGGGACAACAAGCAGGCATCTACCCCATGGATTCACCGGGAGGGTGGCGGATACTCGGACGCCTGCCGTTCGCTATTTTTCACCAGACTCGCGAATCACCAGCGCTGTTTTCACCAGGCGACGTGATCACGTTTGAGCCAGTATCAGAATTACGCTTTGACGAACTGGTGCGAACAGCTGATAAAGGCGAGCTCAATCTCGACAGATTCAAGCAATGATCGTCACCTTCATAACGAGCGGACTCAGAACCACAACACAAGACCGAGGACGCCACGGGTACACGCACCTTGGCATCCCCCTAGGTGGCGTGCTGGATAACCCCGCCATGCGATACGCCAATCAGTTGGTGGGTAACCCGATTGATACACCGGTGCTTGAGATCACCCTAAGCGGACCGCAGCTATTTTGCGAGCAAGCAGGCACTCTCGCTTTGACAGGCGCCGACTTTGGCGTTCGATTAAACGGAGAGGAAAAGCCAAATAACTGTCGGATAGCCGTCAAGGCTGGCGACACAATAAGTTTTTCTAATCCTCGGAAAGGTTGCCGGGGTTATTTAGCTTTTGAGGGGGATTGGCAAGTTAAGCGATGGCTTGGCAGTGCCAGCGCACTTCGCGTCGGTAGCCGCGAGCTCATGCCCAATGCCGTGTGGAAAGCAGGCGACTCGCTCATGACACGCCCGAGACGAGTTAAACCCTGGCCTACCTCAACGCTCGCACCCGGTCCACTTTCACATCAAATAAGTGTGCACAAAGGGCCCGAATTTCACTGGCTAAGTAACGACGCAAAAGACACGTTACTCGCTAAGCAAATCACGGTTTGTGAGCCCTCGACTCGTATTGGTCTGCGATCGGACACCACCCTCAGGCTCCAAAACACATTCCAAAGTGAAGAGATGGTTTCATCGGGCGTAATGCCCGGTACGGTGCAACTTACATCGAGTGGCGAGGTAATTATTCTGCTTGCCGACGGACAAACCATTGGGGGCTACCCGCGAATTCTCCAGTGCAGTCAGTCGGCACTGAGACATCTCGGACAATTACGCGCTGGAGACAGTTTTACCTTCAAGCTTTTACCCTCGCTTGGCAAATGTCATACACGTAAGGAAGGCGATAATTAAGCCAGACTTACTTTGGATCCTTTCTTGCACGCGCGCGCTCGTAAGGTTTTTTGCTTGCCGAACCCGACAGAGGTCTAAACGTTAAGGTCGAAGCGCTGTTCGTTTGCGCACTGGCTGCTTCCTGTGATGGGGCGTTCGCTGAATCTGCTCCTTCTTGACTATCAGACCTGTAAGTCGCATCTGCGGCCGCCTTGAAGCAAGCTGTCATAGCGGCCATTCCAGCCATTTTTTCTACGTCCTCTGACCACCAAGACGCTGCACCCACGCGAAGTTCGGCGACGGTTTCCTGAACTATCGAACCGCAATCAACCGCTTCCGCAGATACATTGGTTGACGAGAGAAAAGCCAAAAGCATGATCGCTGGGCTGGTAAGACGCTTCATCATTTTAGATCCTTAACGTTGTCCTTATTAACTTACGGCCGATGAAAGACATAGATCAGGCGGTATACGTACTGCGCTCCTGCGTCTCAAAAATTTACAGTAGAACCGACCGCCCCAAAACCGACCCTGATCGCACCACTTTGGTGCGCAAAATGATTAATGTGCGTTGATTTCTCTAGGTTCGAAATATAAAAAACACACAAATAATATATAAAACAATAACTTAAAAATTCTGGCCCGCTTGTTGCTCTAGTAATGCTGACCGCCTGCAAAGCGCTTACCAAAAAGTTCGGAAGGCGCGCTGGTCCCCAATATCGTTATTACTAGGAGTTAACATGATGACAATTTTTTCCCGAACTAAAAAAGCCACTGTTGCTATACCTGCAGCTTTGGTCTGTGCGATGGCTTCAACTGCAAATGCCGGTGAGTGGTCAGCGAACGCGTCAATGACCAGCAACTACATTTGGCGTGGCCTTACTCAGACTGAAAACGAGGCCGCAGTTCAGGGTGGCATTGATTACGCGGCCGACAACGGTTTCTACATCGGCACATGGGCATCAAACGTCAACTACGGCGCAGGGGACGTGTATTCATACGAGCACGACGTTTATGCTGGCTACGCGTTCAGCACGGGCGACATCAGCTGGGATGTAGGCTACCTGTACTACAACTACGACAGCGAAGCTGAGTTCGACTTTGGCGAAGTGTACGTGGGCATGGGAATTGGGGACTTCAGTGTCCAGTACAACCTACTCGCCAATACAGAAGCTGATGAAGGTGAAGGTCAAGACTTTGGGTTTGGCGAAGCCTACTACTTGTCACTCGACTACGGGTTTGAGCTAAGCAACGGTGTCGGTGTAGGTCTACACATTGGTCATCACGATGGTGATTTTGCTGAAGCGTTCAACGGTAATGCCAGCGGATACACCGACTACAACGTTTCGTTCAGCAAAGACGGATTCACCTTCATGATCTCGGATACCAACGTCAAGGGTGGTGCCGCTGAAGGCGGCTATGACAACGATAGCGTCAAGTTCGTTGTTTCTTATGCCGTCGATATTGCGATGTAACAAAGCGAAGTATCGAGCTCGCACTGAGATTTACAGTGCACATAAAAAAGCGCTCCTCGGAGCGCTTTTTTTATTTCTATGACCACCTGCTAAAACACCGTGCAGTGAACCTTCTCGAGCGAAATTTAGCCCTCAGCAGGTATGACATTGATCGGTGAAGACCAAGCACGCTCTTGAAGTGTTTTGGCCAAGTCAGGTCTCGGGTCTACGCCTGCTCGGATAGCATCCCAGGTCGACCAACGACAGGTGGGATTTTCAATCACACGCGCGTAGTAAAAGGCACGAACAGCTGGATCAAACTCCGGATCTGACCAAAGCGCAGAGAGCTGAGCAGCACCCGTCTCTGGATTGATAGCGCAGGTAGTGATGTCGACCCTCGCACCATTGTCGGGACACCGATTGGTCTCTGGGTTGACAGCCGCACCACCGGCGCACGCGACGTCGATCACTTCTTCATGAGTCTCGCCCTCTGCATCCACCCAGCCTTTAATCACCTGCAAGCGCTGCAAAGGCGCACTTGCGGGATCGGCGGAGGCCATGACCAGGAAATTAGGCGCGCGTAAATCGTCAGTAGATAGTTCAATATCGCTACCCATGGTGACGCCTCGCTCGTAGGCTTGGTCAATACCATCGGCAGCATCCAGCATGCTTGCGTCGAGTTCGGCACCACCGAAGAAGCGCACTTTTATGCGTGGCCCTGAGGTGGCAAACACCTCTTTTCGTCGAAAAGCCTCGTACAGTGAGTCTCGGGTATTTTCCTCAGCCCAGGCCGCGGCTAGACCAGACGCACCAAAGGTTGGCGTTGCGCCATTAATGTAAACCTCACCGTTCACCTTCGAATACGCAGCGCCGCCGCGTGGTGACGGATTCGTGATCGCAAGAACACGACTGCCCCAGTAAAACGTTTGCGCGTCCAAACCCGTGTAGGGAACAGATCCCCGCTGAACCGCCTCGCTGGACAACAAGCCCAACTTCGAAACGTAGTTATCTTCCTCGATTGCCGCGGCGCCGGAGTGAGTATCGCTGGAGCCAATGAAGCCAAACTTATAGGGGTTGGTGATACCTGACTGCTCGAGACTGAGCCCGTTTAGAAGCGCCTCACGAACGTAAGAACCGTTAACTGCACTCAGTGCGTTTGTGGCAACGCGATAAGGCATGATTTCAAAGCCAGCGAATTCATCTCGATTGGAGAGCAATGGGTGTGTTTCCGAAGTACCCTTTACCTGCGTTATCTCAACCACAGGTTCGTTTCGCATCCGCTGCTGTGCATAAGCGTCATCGAGTGGGTTACCCGCCCAATCCTCAAGCTTAAACATTTGGCCGTTTGAGCCATTCGAGTTATGGGGAATCGACATGCTCTCGACACCCATCTCTCGGAGCTCGTCCATCCAATCCCATAAATCTTCCGGGTTCACCGAATGAAATCGCGAGAACGGCTCACGCGGTAGTTTATCGCTGCCTTTAAAAATGACGTTGCGGTGGAGGTTGCCCATATCGAGCGTCGACGCTGTGTATTCATAGGCAACAAAGGTCGTGAAGTTTCCGGGATCGTTAAACTCCTCGGCCGCATCAATGATGTCTTCCCATGCCGAGCGGATTACACCCAACACCTCGTCGCGATCGATTTGCCCCGAGCGAACACCGGCTACTGCGCTGGGTAAGAAGCCTGCAAAGGTACCGAGGCGTCGCATCATACTGACGAAATCAGTATCGTAATTATCGGCATCGTTTAGGCCGTGATAGGGCGACGCAAAATCGTTCTTTGAAAACTCCGTAACGGTTTCTGCAGATGCCTTGGCCAACCCCAAGAACATGGCATGATCCGTGACGGCATAAAAATCCAAGGGGCGTGATAGCTGCATGTCGAAGCCGCCAGGATTGGTAATGGCTTCGCCTTTCGCAAAGCGATACGCGTCATAGGGTGTCGCTTGCGTGCCCATGGCATAGCCATCAAACGAATACTCGGTGTGAACATGAAGATCACCGTAATAAGGCGACCTCTGCCCAGGGGAGATGGTAGCGGCTGACTCTCCCTCGCCATTATCGCTAGCACTGCCATCACCGGCTCTCTCACTACGATCAAGCAATACGGTATCGGGCTCAAAGACACTGGCCGACCAGTTACCATCAGGGTCTTGCTCAACAAGCAGCTTGTCGATTTCCGCTGTGCCCTCAATAACGCTTGGATCACTGTGCACATCGGCCATGGCACTGAATGATTCGCTCGACTGCTCGACCGGCTCACCGCTACACGCGCTCAGTAAATTCAAAACTCCAACGGTAAAAACAAGGTAACCAACAGCACTAGTCTTCGATTGTGTACTCGGCAACATGGAGAAAACACCTTTTAGATATCGTTATTCTTGGCATTAGCATAAAACAAAAGCACCGAGAGGCCACCAAAACTTCAAAACTGCTTGTCACTCTCAAACCCATCAGTGCTGGACTAGGGGTTAAGAGCGTGATCGGACCAACCGGCATCAACTTGCACACTCTGCGTACGCGTTTGCTGCTTCGCTAAGACAAGATGATCGACGGCGTGTGGCTCAAAAACGATTACCGCGAAGGTGTCCGGGGGTGTTTCCGTAACATCGGGAGCGTCGCCCGTCCCCTCTGGAACCCCTGGCGTTCGCCAAAAGAACTGCTCCTTTGCGGCATCTGATAATATAGACCAAATCCGCTCACGCTTGTCGAGTGAGTCCTGCGAGCCATCAGCTGCAGTATAAATCTTGCTATCACAGCGAAGCCGATATTGCTCTCGGGTCTGGGTAAAATACCAACCGATTTCGACGCTCGAGCATAATCCCAGCTCGCTTATTTTTTGACTGCGTGCATCGGTAATAATCGAGAGTGATAAACCATCATCAGAAAACCCACGAAAAACCACCATGCGTACTCGCGGTGTGCCGTCTTCTGCGACCGTTGCCAACTGAAAGTAACGGTTGTGTGCATCGCGCTTGTTCTTTGCGATCGATTTTTTGAGCCGTTCATGCCAAGCAGGTTTCATGTTTTCAAGCCTTAAGCTGTTTCTGGCAGACCCTTAAGAAAATAACGTCTAATTAGGGCTGTAATCTAAGAACGCAAAATACCTGATAATCTCCCTCACAAGCTGTTGTCGAGGAAAATGAAGATGCAAAACATTGGTCAAAGCCTTGCCCGCTAGTGATAGGCCTCAGCTCGTCGTCATATGCGGACTACGATTACTTTGAGAGTAATCGGCAGATGATTCGAAATGGTGTGCAAGCCGTGCTCAGCTGTAATGGTCTCTTCACCTCAAACCATAGCATTGATCAGGTATTTGAAAATGAACTCGCCTACCTCGGCAACCGCGTTATTGGGGACGCAAGTGGCGGAAACTATTCGGTCGATGCAACGGACAAATGGGTACGCGTTGGTGGCGACGACGACGGGGAGCGCATTCATGCTGTTTTTAGACGGCATTGGCTGCCTGGTACTACCACCCAACTGGGACTTAGCCAATAACGATTCATTGCCAACGATCGACTTAAGCTACAGGAAATCCAACAACCAGTTGCCTTGGCCAATGGGCGATGTTGTCGAAAGCAAGCCCTTACCCAAGGACATTGACGAAGCTGCGCTTCGCAGAGCCTCGCAATGGGCCTTTGAACGCGATTCGCCAGAGCAAAATACGGTCAGTCTTGTGGTCGTTCACAAAGGCGATATTGTGCTTAAGCGCTATGCTGATTGCTTTGACAGAACAACCCGGACCCGCACTTGGTCAACCGCAAAAAGTATCGCAGCGACACTCATTGGAATGAAGGTCGATACGGGCGAGTTATCGCTGGATACGCCTTTGGGATTTAACTGGCGGCCCGATGTCAGGAGCGCTACCGATGATCCGCGTAACAAAATCACCCTACGCCACGTCCTTAATATGAGCTCAGGGCTCTACCCGGTCGACAGCTTTGGTATGGAATACGCAACCGGCTCTGGCCTTGCCTATTGGGCGGGCGCCAGCTCGACCGAAGGCATGCGGAATCGTGGCCTCGTCCGTGAGCCCGGCACATTTTGGGATTATGAGAACTACGACACGTTGCTGGCCGTTTACGCCTTAAAGCGAACATTCGAAACAGACGCGGACTACCTTCGTTATCCTCATACGGCATTGTTCGAGCCTTTGGGCATGACCAGCAACTTGCCATCTACCGATCGGTTCGGCGATTTTATTTTTCTTCTCAGGTCTATACGAATGCCCGGGATTTAGCTCGGTTTGGCATGCTCTTTCTGCAGAAAGGTGTCTGGCAATGTAAGCGCTTACTATCAGAAGATTGGATACAGTTCGTTAGAACACCCGCTCCCGCTTCGAGTGTGCGCGGAAGCGATTACGGTGGGCAGTGGTGGCTTGTGCCCGACGACAGGAAAGACGAGGTTCCAGCGGATGCTTACAGCACTGCAGGCAACCGGGGACAGTATGTGATTGTTGTACCCAGTCATGATCTCGTTATCGTCAGACGCGGTTTAGACTTTGGTAAGCAAGGCTTCAATCGATGGGATCTTCTTCGCGAGGTTCTAAAAGCCTTCCCTCGCGCAGAAAAAGAGAAATAACCCGTTTGTTACGTTCGCATAAACCCTAAGTCTGCAGTATCAAAATTAGCAAGCGAGGGAAAGGTTTCCGCAATCTGCGTTGGGCTCAAGCCATACCAACCAGCGAGCGTTGCCGCATATTGATCAATCGAGGTTGTGGGAATAATCCTGCCCTCGCCAATGTCGTCATTACTACCGATAGCGAGCTCGGGCATTGTGCCGAGTATGCGACCGCCCATGACCCCGTCACCGATAATCATTTGGTGACTGCCCCAGCCATGATCAGTCCCGTCGCCATTACTGGTTAGCGTTCGACCAAAATCGCTGGCCGTGAATGTAGTCACCTGCTCAGAGACTCCCAGCTCAACAGTGGCATCATAAAATGAAGAAAGCGAATGGTTGAGCTCTCGCATCAGCACTGGGTAACGATTCACCTGATCACCATGGGTGTCGTAGTCACCAATTCCCACGAAGAAAATTTGGCGACGCATGCCCAAGGTCTCCCGTGCCGCAATCAAGTGAGCGACCATCCGCAACATTTCCGCTAAGCGACTCCCTTGTTGGAAGGGCGTTTCCGGTGGCGCGGTATTATCTAGCGCAGCTCGAAGTTCGACGCCTAGATCGATCGAACGTCGCTGTGTTCGAGCAAACTCGGTCGCAAAAAGGTGACTTTGCGACTGTGCAAGAATCGCGTCGTAGGCGCGATTTCGATTGACTGACCATGCGTCTGGATTTCCGGGTTGCAAGGACCAGTAGTCATTCACCCCCCCAGCACCGATGGCATAGGGAGCACTCAGTCCACCCGCTTGTAAGGTATTTGATCCACTCAGGGTGATATTCATCGAGAGATCTTGATTGATGTTCGCATCCATCATGATGTCGGCGATACGACTCGCCCAACCTTGTCGATCCTGCGTTGACTGAAGGCTCATTACAAAGTTCTGTTGGTCGTTATGCGAAAACAGCTGAGGCGGTAATTCGACTCGCTTATTCACATAATCTGACTGTAGCGTTGGCTCAATGAGTGTCCCTACATTGCCTATTAGCGATAACTTGCCGGAGTCAAAAAGTGACTTGAGGTCGGTGAGCTCTGGGTGAAGGCCATAGTCAGCCGGCAGACTGTTGACAGAGTTGAGTGCGAGTAAATCTTCACGTGCTGTTGCCAAGTTTCTCCGCGCATCCGCATAAACTTTGTACTCGCTGAGAGAGCGCGGCACCAGCATGTTAAAGGCGTCGTTACCGCCGTACAAGAAAACACACACGAGTGCGCGGTAGTCATTCGCGCCCGCCACCTGCGCCTGAGCGAGACTAAATTGTGTCGACAAAGCTGAAAGACTCGATGAGCCAAGTGCGGCCAGCGCGGATTGTTTGATGAACGCTCGCCGGCCCAGTGACGTATCCTTATTCAGTGCCATGACTCCTCTCTCTAGCGCTGCACAGCAAACTCAGGCGACATCCAGATCAGATAGCTTGCCTCAGCCACGCGATACAAGCGCTCTTGCTCGTCGTCTGCATTAAAAGGATTGATGTGCTCGAGCAGCACATCGCGCGTTTCACTTTGCATCTGACCGCCCAACATCAGCATATCGAGGTGATCGAGGAGATCGCTCGAATCTCTCGCAATTTCAACTTCGTCATCAAATCGCGCATACAAACAGCCTACCCCTGACTGGAAATTCAACTCTTCCTCACAACCCTCACGCAAGAAATCGTATGAATTGAAGATAATCGCACCGCCCCAGTTCGATGCGGCAGTAATATTTTTCTCCGTCAAAATCTGAAATTCAGGAGCAACAATCTCGGTGTCGCCAAAGGCGTTTGTCGGTGAGTAATCAGGTCGGTAAAAATTGAAGACAGAGGGAGAACCATAGGCACGCTGTCCATAGTCATAGCCCGGCCAGAAAAATCTAATGGTCTCCTCAACAGTGGTTCCCTCTTCGGTTAAAGGTTGATCCGCATACACATCAAATGCGCGCATGAGGGACGTAAATTTTAGTAGCGGTTCTTTCAGTTTCCCGTATTGATTGTCAGCTAACGTGTCTTCACGACGAGCCTCCGGGTCGAGCAAGATTGCCCGGACGACTGCCTCGAGATCACCTTTAACGCCACGCCCATTGTCATTAAAAACAGCGCTAACACGCGTCACATAACCACGCGAGGGATTGCTGGTCACCAAACGCTGAATTAATTGCGTCGTCACAAAAGGCGCTAAGTTATCGTGGGCAAAAATATTGTCCAGCGCAGCGTCGAGATCTTGCTCAGCCGTCATGCCCGCAGGTAGCACCTGATTATTTAATAGTTGTTTTGTCTGGGTATCATGATAATCCTCAAAGGCCTTCATTGGCTCGGTGGTGTCGGCTTCGATCCACCCTCCCCAATGCCAATAAGGGGCATTAGCGTACATCCAACCCGTGAAGACACTCGCAAACCCTTTAATGATTTCCTGGTTGTACGTCGGAACAGCGTTGCCGTCACCGCCAAGTTTTATGGAGCCGTCAGTGTTTAATTCCACCAGACCAATGGTGAATAACTGCATGAGTTCACGGGCATAATTTTCGTCCGGCCGGATATTTCGCGAGACATCGGTTTTTTCGTTTCTTACCATACTGAGGTATTCACCCATCATTGGGTTAAGTGTCACGGCCTTCATGAGGTCTCGATAGTTACCAAACGCGTGCTCCGCCATTAGGTCGTGATAGTTCATGATGCCGCGAGCGTCATTAAACAGCGCATCCGAAAGATCTGAGATTACGAATATCTGGCTGAGGGCAAAGGCTACACGCTGTCGGAGTTGATCCTCGCCGCGAACAAACGTTTCCCACAGCACATCACTAACAAGCATACGTTTTTGCCATTCGACGTCGAGATTGGACTTATCAAATGGATCCAGAGCGGAGTCGCGCATGTGCGCATCGAGACGAGGCAACGTCTCTGTTTGAGGAAGCGCAACTTGAGCATCTATCCAGCTCGACAAATCGGCTTCATCCTCATAAAGCGAGAGTATCCCCTCTTCGGTAGGGCCAAAGGTTGCCTGAGTAAGGAATCGAGCAACGTCGGTCGCCAGGGAATCTCCGACTAAATCCCGTAATTCGAGCGCCTCGGCGGCGGGCGGTGGTGTTTGTGTACCACCGGATGAATCACCGTCACCTCCGCTAGCACCACCATTCGCTGCGGGAAATGATGGCCCACTCGAGCTACCGCCACCGCAGGCCGACAGTGTCGCTACAGCAAAAGCAAGAAGGATAGTGTGTAACCTCACCATGACTCCCCAATCACAGATAGTGTGAGTCAAGCCTAGCGTCACTACTGCAGATGACAAGTGAGTAAGAAAACTTTTGCGTCAAAACCAATAGCTCATTCATTAAATACCGAGTCCAGCAAACGTTCAGTTTTAAACATTTCATGACATCGCAATTGCCAACCGACTCGGTCACTCTTGTTGTTGGGAAACGTGTGGGATGTGTTTATGCCTCGCCGTACTTATGAACGTGACGGTCAAAAGATTGAGTTGGCTGATGATGTGGACGAGCTCGTGTCTGATAAAAGAGCCGGATGGCGCGCCAATCCTGCAAAAGCCCGGAGACGTCAACGGCGGTACAAAAAGCGCCTGACCAACGAACTTCTCCACAGTGATTATCTAGTGCAATCCAACGAAGCAGATTAGTCGCAACGTCTGAGCAGTAATGCGCTACCACTCCCAGCAGCCCCGCTTGCCGCGACGACGGCAAGTTCTCCGTCCGCTCGATACAACTCGTCAATCGCAGTGCCCACCATAATGGCGCCAGTCGCACCCATGGGGTGTCCCAGGGCAATACAACCTCCATTGACGTTTACTTTATCAAGCGAAAGATCGAGTTCCCGCGTCAACTTAACGATGGTTGCAGCAAACGCTTCGTGAACCTCAAACACATCGATATCAGCCGTTGAAACTCCGTTGCTACGCATAATCTCAGTGGTGGCTTTGACACACCCACTGACAACTTCGAGTGGTTCGGCACAGCACGTCACAGAGTCAATAATCTCTACTCGGGGTGTGACTGAGAGTCGATCTTTCATGCCCTCGTCACCAACCAACAGAACCGCCGCTGCGTCGCACATAGCAGGAGAATTTGCTGCAGTGTGAACATGCGAAATGGCTCCCAAACTCCCAAACGCGGCGAGTTGAACATCGTCAGACCCTGCCGCACCGAGCTCTGCAAAAGCTAATGGC
>CBFIHK010000039.1:0-19972 GCA_965662305.1 Luminiphilus sp. | reverse complement strand
TTTGAGTCGTCTATTTTTAAGCCGTCTATCGGCTGTCGGCAGGGGTGAGCTTTCATCATCCCTCGCTGGGCTTTCCTAAGGCAGTCTGATTGAATGCCAACAAGAAAATAATTCTCAGCAGGCAACACACATGCGGTTAGCTTCCTCGGTTATTGAAGTTATCGGTGGCACGCCACTCATCAGTCTCGATCGTCTAACACACGCCTATGGGGTAGAGGGCAGCATTGTGGCTAAGCTTGACTATCTCAATCCTGGCTTTTCAAAAAAAGATCGAGCAGCGCTTGGCGTAATCGAAGCTGCAGAGGCCACTGGGGAGTTAAAGCCCGGCCAAACCGTTGTCGAGTTAACCTCAGGCAATATGGGCACCGGCCTTGCAATTGTTTGCAGTATCAAGGGATATCCCTTTGTTGCAGTGATGTCTCGCGGCAACTCGGAAGAACGTGCACGAATGATGCACGCACTTGGCGCTGAAGTTGTATTGGTTGATCAGATGCCTGACTCTGAGCTGGGTCAGGTGTCGGGAGAAGATCTAGCGTTAGTCGAGGAAGCGGCTGAACAGGTAACCCTGGAGCGATCTGCGTTTAGAGCTGATCAGTTTCAACGAGATGGGAACTGGCAGGCGCATTATGCAACCACAGGACCCGAAATTTGGGAGGGGACAGAGGGAAGGGTGGATGGCTTTGTTGACTTCCTTGGCTCGGGAGGGACGTTCTTTGGCGTCTCGCGCGCATTGAAAGACCGCAACCCAGCCATTCAGTGCTTTATTGTCGAGCCCCAGGGCGCTGCAGTCTTAGCGGGGGAGGTTGCTCAAAATCCAAATCATCCAATTCAGGGAGGTGGCTACTCCAAGTCGGCTCTTGCGTTTCTCGATACATCACTCATTGACGGTTATCTGCAAGTCTCGGGTGAGCAGGCTGCTGACGTGACACGGGACTTAGCTCGTCTGGAGGGGATATTTGGGGGCTTTTCTGCGGGTGCAAATGTTGCGGCAGCGCTTGAGTTGCTCCGAGGAGCCATGAGGGGACGCACCATTGCGGTGATTATTTGTGACTCGGGATTGAAATACTTATCGACGGATTTGTGGGGGTGAGCCGCTTGGCTTCACGTTGCATTTCGTGCCGATAGCGGGCGTTTTTTGCTTGTGGCAATAGGGTTTTCGACACCAGCGAAGTCACACTGAATTCTCACAATCGACACCTGTTAATTTGTACCTAAATTTAGTCTCTCGACTAAGCATAAAACGTGGTTTTCACGAGTCGCTATGTGTCACAATCGCGCGCGAAATTGCTGATCATAAAAAAGTTGTGATGCAGCACGGGGTGAGGCGAAAAGAGTAAAAAACTATAACGTCGACGGACAGTCAAAGCGGTCTAATTAGACTACCTAATAAACGGATAACACATTCACTTTCGAGCGGTTCTTGACCGCGAAATATCAAGGGGAGCTGGTTGCATGCAGCACTATTCTGGTTTCGGGCTGATTAAGCACAGCCTCAGCCATCATGAGAATTGGCAACGCGCATGGCGCAATCCAACACCTAAGAAGAAATATGACGTCATCGTCATCGGTGGCGGCGGTCATGGTTTGGCGACTGCGTACTACCTGGCGAGAGAATTTGGTGTCACTAACGTTGCGGTAGTCGAAAAAGGTTACTTAGGCGGTGGAAACACCGGCCGGAACACCACCATCGTCCGGTCGAACTATCTGTGGGATGAGGCGGCCCATCTTTACGAGCACGCTATGGGGCTGTGGGAAGGTCTATCGCAAGACCTCAATTACAACGTGATGTTCTCACAGCGTGGTGTATTAAACCTAGGGCATACGCTGCAGGATATGCGTGATATCCATCGACGTGTTAACGCTAACCGTCTGAATGGTATCGATAGTGAAGCGCTTGATACGAAGCAGGTTCAAGAGATTGTTCCGCACATGGATTGCTCTGCGAATACCCGTTACCCGGTCTTAGGCGCCTCTTGGCAGCCACGTGCAGGTGTTGCGCGACATGATGCGGTTGCTTGGGGTTATGCGCGTGGCGCCGATGCTCACGGTGTGGACATTTTTCAGCAGACGGAAGTGACTGATCTGATTATCGAAGACGGTACCTGTGTCGGCGTCAAGACTAACCGGTACGGGGAGATTCGTGCTGAGCGTGTGGGTTCTGTGACTGCCGGCAATTCGAGTGTGATCGCAGCCATGGGTGGTTTTGAACTCCCGCTCGAATCGCACCCTCTACAAGCACTTGTTTCTGAGCCCATCAAGCCGATCCTCGATACGGTTGTTATGTCAAACCACGTTCACGGCTACATTAGCCAATCGGATAAAGGTGATTTGGTTATCGGCGCGGGTATCGATGGTTACAACGGTTACGGTCAGCGTGGCTCGTTTCCAACGATTGAACACACACTCCAAGCGATTCTCGAGCTATTCCCGATCTTTAGTCGCGTGCGCATGAACCGTCAGTGGGGAGGCATTGTCGACACCTGTCCAGATGCTTGCCCAATTCTTAGTGAGACGCCTATTCAAAACCTCTACTTCAACTGTGGTTGGGGAACCGGCGGCTTCAAAGCGACCCCAGGTTCTGGGCATGTGTTTGCGGCCTCGCTCGCCAAGGGTGAAATGCACCCATTGGCTAAACCTTTCTCGATGTTCCGATTCCACACTGGCGCGCTTGTCGATGAGCATGGTGCAGCTGGTGTAGCTCACTAAGGGGTTGATGCAATGTTCCATATTTATTGTCCACACTGCTGTGAGCACCGTGAAGAAGAAGAGTTTCACGTTAAAGGTCAGGCACATATAGCACGACCACTGGATCCTGAATCACTTTCCGACGAGGAATGGGGTAATTACCTCTACTTCCGGAAAAATCCTCGTGGTCTTCATCATGAGCTTTGGGTTCATAACGCAGGTTGCCGCAAGTTCTTCAACGTAACGCGCGATACCGTTACCTACGAGATCAAAGAGGTTTACAAGGTTGGCGAGCAGCCATCGGTCGTTAGTTCGGCAGACAAGGTCTAGGGGAGAAGCGAATCATGTCACAGAAAAATCGCCTCCCTTCAGGCGGCCGCATCAATCGTGATCAACCGGTGTCGTTTGTTTACAACGGTAAAAACCTTCAAGGTTTTGAGGGCGATACGCTCGCTTCAGCACTGTTAGCAAATGGCATTGATGTCGTTGGCCGCAGTTTTAAATACAGTCGTCCGCGCGGCAGTATGGCTGCAGGCGCTGAAGAGCAAAATGCAATCATGCAGTTGGGCTCGACCGAAGCGACTCAGGTGCCAAACGTCAGAGCGACTCAGCAGGAGCTATTCGACGGCCTCGTATCAGGCGCAGTCAATGGTTGGCCCAGCGTTGATACCGATTTAATGAGCTATGTGGGCAAAGTTGGCGGCAAGATGATGCCTCCAGGCTTCTACTACAAAACGTTCATGTTCCCACAAAACATGTGGGAGACTTACGAGAAGTTTATCCGCAAGGCCGCAGGTCTTGGTCGTACATCATATGAGACTGACCCAGACCTATACGACAAAGTTAACCAGCACTGTGATGTGCTTGTTGTGGGTGGAGGGCCGGCAGGTCTCGCAGCAGCACTGACGGCAGCTCGCTCAGGTGCTCGCGTCATTCTCGCTGATGAGCAGTCCGAGTTTGGCGGTAGCCTGTTGAGCACCAAAGAGACACTTGATGGCGCTCACGCGGATGCGTGGGTTAGCAGTACTGTCGATGAGTTAGCCGCAAACAAAGACGTGATGTTACTGCCACGTTCAACGGTTAACGGTTATCACGACCACAATTTCCTTACCATTCATGAGCGTTGTACAGACCACATAGCTGATAAAGCGCCAACAGGGCAGGTTCGTCAGCGTCTGCATCGTGTCCGGGCAAAGTGGGTTGTACTTGCCACGGGTGCTCACGAGCGGCCACTGGTATTTGGTAACAACGATGTCCCTGGTTGTATGGTGGCCAACGCGGTATCAACTTACATCAATCGTTACGGTGTTGTACCCGGTAACGAACTTGTTTTGATGACCACCAATGACGGCGGCTATCAGGCAGCGTTCGATTGGCATGAAGCGGGTCGAAAAGTCGTTGCGGTTGTTGACACGCGTCAGAGTCCGAAAGGTGCGTGCGTGGCGAAAGCTATGGATCTTGGCATTAATGTCATCACGGGCTCTGCCGTTATCGATGTTTCGGGCGCTAAGCGTGTAAAGGGTGTTTCTGTGGCGCCGATCAGTGCTGATGGAGATATGGTCACTGGTTCTGTCACGAAACTAGGTGCTGACACTGTTGCTAGCAGTGGTGGTTGGAGTCCGGTGATTCACCTTGCAGGACATTGTGGTAGCCGCCCTGTATGGGATGAGGAGATTCTTGGTTTCCTCGCAGGCCCAACTGTGGAGAAGCGTTTAACAGCAGGTGCTGCAAATGGCGAGTACACCACCGCTGGTGCAATTGTTCAGGGTATTGAAGCGGCTAAAACAGCCATTGAAGCACTTGGTAAGTCTGCAGTTGACGTTGTCGTTCCTGCGACGGATGCGAGTGCGCAGGATACGGCTATGACGCTGTTCCACGTGCCCCATATTAAGCGCACAGCGCGAGCGCCTAAACAGTTCGTTGATTATCAGAACGACGTAACAGCTGCCGGTATCGAGCTGTCCTGTCGTGAAGGCTTCGAGTCAATCGAGCACGTCAAACGCTACACAGCCATGGGTTTTGGCACAGACCAAGGCAAGCTGGGCAACATTAATGGTATGGCGATTACGGCCAAAGCGCTTGGAAAAACGATCCCGGAGACAGGGACAACGATGTTCCGACCGAACTACACACCCGTTACGTTTGGTGCGGTCGTGGGTCGTGATCGTGGTGAGCTGTTTGACCCTGAGCGCTTCACTGCCATGCACTCATGGCACGTTGCAAACGGGGCTAAGTTTGAAGATGTGGGTCAGTGGAAACGTCCTTGGTATTTCCCCAAAGCGGGCGAGACAATGCAGCAGTCACTTGATCGTGAGTGCCTAGCAACGCGTGAGTCAGTCGGCATTTTGGATGCTTCGACGCTAGGCAAAATCGATATCCAAGGTAAAGATGCGCGCGAGTTCCTCGGCCGTGTTTACACCAATGCCTGGGCGAAGCTCGCTGTTGGTCGGTGCCGCTACGGTTTGATGTGTGGTGAGGACGGCATGGTCTTCGATGACGGTGTCACGGCTTGCTTAGGTGATAACCACTTCATCATGACAACCACCACGGGTGGCGCAGCTCGGGTTTACGAATGGCTTGAGCTTTATCATCAGACCGAGTGGCCAGAGCTGGAGGTGTACTTCAACACCGTCACTGATCACTGGTCTACCATGACCATCTCAGGTCCCAATAGCCGCAAGCTCATCGCCGAATTGACTGACTACGATGTGTCCGCAGAGAACTTCGGTTACATGGATTGGCGTGAAATGACGGTTGCAGGTGTTCCGGCACGTGTGTTCCGTATTTCATTCACCGGTGAAATGTCGTTTGAGATCAACGTACAGGCCAACTTCGGTCTACACGTATGGGAAAAACTGTTTGAAGCAGGTGAGAAGTACAACCTGACGCCATACGGTACAGAAACGATGCACATTCTTCGAGCAGAGAAGGGCTTTATCATCGCAGGCCAGGATACGGACGGCTCTGTGCATCCCTATGATCTGGGTATGGGTTGGGCAGTCTCGCAGCAAAAACCGTTTAGCTTTATTGGCAAGCGCGGCATGGCTCGTGAAGATTGTGTTCGCGAAAACCGTAAGCAGCTTGTTGGTCTGAAAACAACAGATCCTAGGGTTGTACTACCTGAGGGAGCTCAAGGGGTGTTTGATCCCAAGGCACCGATTCCAATGCCGATGGTAGGCCACGTTACGTCGAGTTACTGGAGTGCCAACCTTGGTCACAGCATTGCCATGGGTCTTGTTAAAGGTGGGCTGGATCGCATGGGTGAAAAAGTTTATTACCCGCTCGCCGACGGTCGCGTGATAGAGGCGGAAATATGTAGCCCGGTCTTCTTCGACCCTAAGGGAGAGCGTCAAAATGTCTGAAACAAATAGCGCTGTTGCGATTATGAATCATGTGCTGGGCGCTGATGCAGGCGTGCGTGGTGAATCACCGCTGTACCACGTGGGATTGGCCGATATCGTCGGTCAGTTTAATGCTGATGCAGGTGTCATATTTAGCGAAGCAGGCCTCATGGGCCACCTTACGTTGCGTTGTGACCCAAGCTCGCCATTAATGGCTGTGGCGCAGTCAATTTTGGATGTGGCGCTTCCATTAAGCCCTCTGACAAGTGTTGAGCAGGGTGATTTGGTCGTGCGTTGGATCGCCCCCGATGAGTGGTTGATCTCGCTTCCAAACGATCAGGTGTTTGAACTTGAAACGCGTTTCCGGGCTGAGATGAACGGTCATCACTCGCTGGTAAACGGCAGTGGTGGTATGACGGTCTACAAGCTACGCGGTAGACATGTTGTCGATATGCTCAAGAAGTCGACTCCGGTTGATTTGCATGACTCAGAGTTCCCAGTGGGTAAGGTTGTTTCAACTGTATTCGCTAAGGCGGGGGCTGTGATACGGCGCACTGGCGAGTCTGAATTTGAGCTGGTGGTACGTCGCAGTTTTGCAGATTACATCTGGCTATGGATTCAAGATGCTAGCCAAGAATATGGCCTAGCTGTCGAGTCGTAATCGTCCCCAAGCAAATCCCAATGGTGGCGTTCAAGGGTAATTTTTGTCCGCTCACTTTTTGGGGTTAACATGTTTTAACAGCCGCTCGCCTGCTCAAAGGGTCGTTGAGTTACGCAGGGTTCAAGTCGTTGTCTGTGGCTCGGCAAAGAAGCATCTAAGGGCTGAATTGGAAAATTTAAGGTTTTCTTGAGCCCTGCCTAGCGTTATCGAACACTTATCTCTGAGATCACGTACTTCCCAGACGTTTGAACGCCAGCTTCGCCCATCGGGCGCCCGAGTGAGAAAGGCACATTACCCACATAAAGCGGATAGTTGCCTGGCTTAATGGGAACGAAACTTACCGAGGCTGAGCCAATCTCATCGCATTCGATCGCATTGAAACTTAGACCCTGAAGATGGATTTCAATGTCGCCCACTGCGACGAGTCTGAGATGTGCATTATTGAGGAGTTCGGGCATTTCCAATCGCCATCCGCTCAGATCGCCTTGCACGTCAGGGCAGTCAATTGTCAGCCTATAGTAGCGTCCCGAATTCAGTTCCAATGATTGTGGAGTCAGTATGGGTTGCCCTGTCTCCGAAGTGGTGATGGTCAATAACTGTCTCTTTGGTGGATATTGAGCGAGGTTGCCGAGGCTGCCGACACCGCTGGTCATTTTTACAACACCCGTGTCTTCGGAGGCCGTTGAAGACAGAGGAACACACAGTAAAACTGCAGAGAGCAACCTCAATATCATCACTGGGAGATGAGATTCTCCAACATTTTCTCTAGGGTTTGGTTTTTGAAACAGCATCGTAATCCTCCGGTGCTAATCACTTTTTTCGAGTTTCGCTACTTTGTCAAAAGCGCGAGCAAAGCCTTGAAAAGCATCAACAACCAATCAATGCGCCTTCACGGACAGCAAAGAACTTTTTATATTAATCCCCGGACCGTCGTTCGCCCTGACGGCGATCGTTGTTGCGTCGATCAGGTGTGTCGCGAGGCGTTTCGCGTCGGTCACCCTGTCGTCTTTCACCCTGGCGGCGCTCACCTTTTCGGCGCTCTTCACTTGGTCGCTCACTGTTTGACTGCATTACCACTTAACCCCCAATTATTTTTTCCTTTGGGAGACCGTAACAGAAAATAGGATTCCTACTAGTGGTCTTTTGCAGACCTGTGATCTGGCCTCCACGGAACTTTGCGCTCTATGCTAAAAATATGAGCGAGCGTCGATTGCTATCGCTGGCTACACGAATCACACTGCAAAAAAACAATCGGTTCTGGGGAATGTTGCTATGTACGACTATGAAACTATTAAGGTTGATGTGCGCGGTGCTGCACACTGGCTGACACTTAATCGTCCCGATAGCCTCAACGCGATAAATACTAAAATGGCGACTGAGCTTCGAGATTATTTTGGAAACTTATTTCAGGACCGAGAGTGTCGTGTCGTTGTCATGCAAGGAGCAGGGCGCGCATTTTGCGCTGGCCTCGATATTAAGGATCACGAGGGCCTAAAGGACGCGCCATTTGGTGGCGGATTCGGGTTCCAAGGACATCTTGCCGACGTTTATGTTCGTATGCGGCGCTGTCCGCAGCCGATTATTTCTTGCCTGCAAGGCGCGGCCAGCGGCGGGGGCTTTGCGTTTGCGCTCGCAACAGACATCAAAATTGCGGGCGAAAGCTTGAAAATGAACTCGGCGTTCATCAAATTGGGTTTGTCTTCCTGCGATATGGGCGTGAGTTACTTCCTTCCGCGCCTAGTTGGCGTCAGCGTTGCGGCCGAAATGATGATGACTGGACGTTTTGTAAATGCACAGCGTGCATTGGCCACCGGCTTAGTGAGTGAGGTAGTACCGGACGACGATCTCGAGACCACAGCTCAGGGCTACGTTGATGACCTATTGGCGGCTTCGCCCATGGGCTTACGTATGACGAAGGAAGGTCTCAATATCGCGATTGATGCCCCAAGTCTCGAAGCGGCGATGGCGATCGAGAACCGCAACCAAATCATGTGCTCAGGCACTGAGGACTTTAAGGAGGGTATGCGCGCGTTTATCGAGAAGCGTAAGCCCGTCTACAAGGACTTATAAAGCGTTTAGGCTGATCTTTTCTTTAACACTAGGCATTGATTATTTGCGGGCATAGCGTGATCTTTGAGTAGCTCCATGCCTGCGAGATTTGCCAGTTGATTTACCCATTCAAAATCTCGTATCCCACTTTGCGCATTTCGGTCTTTCAACCAAAGGTCGAAGTTGGCGTTGGACGCCGTGGTAAACTCACCACCATATTTGTAGGGTCCGTAAAGAACTAAATAGCCGTCATTACTTAGTACGTCTCCGGACCAGGTAATAAGATTTTCTCCCAGTGCCTCGCTGACAATATGGATTACATTAGCGGAAAAGACGCATTGCGGGCGCATGTCCATTGAGTCTGGCAACTGAGCCAAGTCGAGCTCACAAGGTTGATTGAGATTTGCGGGGCCAAAGTCACAAACATTTTGGTTCAGTAGTGGTAGTACAGATGTTTGCTCGCTGGGTTGCCAGTGAACATCAGGCAGTGAAGTTGCCATATGAATGGCGTGCTGTCCTGAGCCACTACCGATTTCCAGCACATTGTCACCTGCGCGCAAATAAGAGGCGAGGACGTCAAGTATGGGCGACTTGTTGTTTTCTGCTGCAGGTGAAAAGCCTTGCATTATGCTCCTTGCACTTACGAGTTGATGAGCAGGGATGATTACACCGATCCCACTTTTTGTCTTAATCTAAATAACGCTTGCGCGTTCTGGAAAAAGAACTGACTGTCAGCCCTAGCCCTAGCCCTAGCCCTAGCCCTAGCCCTAGCCCTAGCCCTAGCCCTAGCCCTTGGTGGGAAATGACAGCTCTACACAACAAGGAAGGGCCTGCGAGCAGGACTATTTCCCCGTACCTACCTAACCTCTGCAATACCTGCATTGGGCGGAAGCGGGGATTTCGGAAGTTACTTAGTGAGCCACAGGTCTGCCGTGTAAACACTGCCGACGGAGAGTCGTTTTGCCGCTCCGGTTGTTTTGATTCCAACGCCAAACCTACCGCGTCTATGGATCCTGTTGACCGCCGTGGTTGCATTGTCAGGCGAAAAGTTAAGCGGGGCCCGTGTCACCAACTCCGTGATTCCGACTGCACCATTGGCATGTTCTCTCGCCGCGCCGTCAGGGATACGATCCGTCAACGGCGTTTCATCCTCAATGAAAAAAGGCTGACTCAATTCGACATTACCCATCAGTCGCCAGGACACAGTTACGCCGTCTGGGCGGTGTCGATTGAAGGGAACGATCGATGTCAGGGCCTGACCGTTTTCGCTGCAATTTTCTTCGACAGCCTCGAGAGATGACGCTCGAAAGCAGATGTCTGTGAAGCCCTGAGGTCTGCTGAACCATCGGAACAGTCTTGTATTGAGATCTTTTTTAAACAGCCCACGCAGTCTGAGTAGTCCCAGACGTCTTAGAAGCTTAAAAAGACGGCGGGTTCCAACTGACCGAAGTGCAATTAATTCAATATAGGTTTCATTTTCAAAGGCAATGAGCGAATTGTGAGTTGGCCCGTTAATCCCTCCAGGCGTCACAGTAAAGCCCAAAGCTGAGAACCTGGTTACCGCATCATCGAGGTCGTCTACAAAAAAAACAACGTGATCCAGTAACATTGAATCCGTGCCTCAGTGCCTACATGACCACCGTACGGCCACGCTTCCCACCAATATAGTGATGTATTGGGCTCAAAATGCCAAGTGACGAGTCCTTGCAGCACAAACAACTGCTGGAGATGCGGTATTATGTCCGTCCTAGGACGATACCGTGAGATCTGCCGTTGACCAATAATGGCGTTGACCAAGCCGCGCAGCACCCCTACGACTCATTAACACCTGATTGCGTTGTGGACTGCATTGAGAGCACAGGTCTTATGAGTGATCTTCGCTTACTGGCGCTCAACAGCTACGAGAATAGGGTTTATCAGGTAGGTATTGAGGATGGCCCTCCGATCATCGCCAAATTCTATCGAGAAGGTCGTTGGAGTGATCAGCAAATCCTCGAGGAGCACGCCTTTTCTCAGGAGCTTGTTGACCATGAAATATCCGTGGTCGCGCCGCTTCACATCAACGGGCAAACACTGCACCACGCCTGTGGGCATCGCTTCAGTCTGTTCGAGCGCAGGGGAGGGCACCCACCTGAGCTGGATAACCTCGACCATATTTATCGCCTAGGGCAAACATTGGGCCGCATCCATCGCATAGGCTCAGCGAGTGATTTCAAACACCGACGAGATATCAGTGCTCAGCGCATGGCCACGGAGTCACGCCTTTTCGTTCAAGACGATTTTGTGCCAGTCGAGCTTGCGACCGCGTATCGTACCTTGGCTGCAGATTGCGATGCGGTGGCGACTGACATCCTCAAGGATATGAGTTTGGAGGACATGCAACGCGTCCACGGCGACTGTCACACAGGTAACATATTGTGGCGTGATGATACGGCACACTTTGTTGATCTCGATGATTGTGTGATGGGGCCTGCCATTCAGGATGTATGGATGTTTTTGAGTGGCGAGCGTCACCACCAAGAACGGCAGCTCGGTGAGTTTGTCGAGGGTTATGAGGAGTTTCACGACTTTGATCCGCGTCAGCTAAACTGGATTGAAGCCCTGCGGACGCTGAGGATCATGCATCACGCCAAGTGGCTGGCAGAACGCTGGACTGATCCCGCATTCCCCAAGGCTTTCCCGTGGTTTGGCCAAGGTAGGTTCTGGTCGGATCATATTTTAGAGCTGCGCGAGCAGTTGGCAGCAATGAACGAGGAGCCGCTCCGGCTACTTTAACGTTCTTGCACTGATTGACGCCGCAATTGATTTAACCGTTAAGCCCTGCCTTGCGAGGCTGCATTCATCAAAAATTTCAGGTCTCCGCTTGATATGTGACCCCGAAATTTCTAGTCTCGTTTAACAAAAATAAAATTTATTAGGTCTCTAAGCCTATGGACATCGAAACGCTGACGCCGCATCTCGGCGCGAAAGTGCGAGGGATTGATTTAAGTCATCCACTCTCGTCCGATGACTGTGATGCGATCAAAAAACACATCGTAGATTACGGTGTGTTGGTGTTTCCTGATCAGGACCTCAGTCGGGATGACCACAAGCGATTTGCGGCGATGTTTGGCGAGTTACATGTGCACCCCATGCACCACACACGCCCCGACGTCGACCCGCACATTTTGACGGTTAAGACAGACAAGAACTCCGCTTACACTGCGGGTAACGGCTGGCACACCGATGTGACTTGCGACGAGCGCCCACCTGCTTTTTCGGCGCTCTACATGAAAGCAGTGCCCGAGTGTGGGGGAGGTGACACGCTCTTCGCGAACATGTATCTGGCTTACGAGTTACTCTCTGATTCGATGAAAGGCTTTCTTGGCGGGTTAACGGCCACGCACGATGGCGGACTGCCTTATGTGGGCGCCTACAAGTCGACACCCCCCGAGGGTGGGTATCCCGTCAATAAGCACCCGGTAATCGCCAAGCATCCCGAGTCGGGAAAGCCCGTTCTATATGTAAACAGCGGTTTTACAGCGCGAATCAATGGTCTGAATCCCAATGAAAGTCGGTCTGTGCTCGAGATGCTCTATCGCTTTATCGAATCTACGCCCCGACTTACGGCGCGTGTCGTTTGGGAGCCGGGCATGCTCACACTCTGGGACAACCGCTGTACTCAACACCACGCGGTTTGGGACTACTATCCACACTCACGGTATGGCGAGCGAGTGTCTGTGGTTGCAGAGGAGCGACCTCAGCCCTTCGTAGCGACAGCCTAAGGCAATGTCTTCATCCCATTCGCACAAATAAAGCAAATCAGAGTCATACGATCTGAGGTCCAGAGGGGAAGCCGATGCCATTAACGCTCAATCGACTGGTTTTTTTACAGATCCTCTACTGTGCAGCGGGCTTACTTTACAACGTCGGAAGCATGCTAGAGGTGCGCAGCGGAGACCGCGCTTGGGCACC
This sequence comes from Luminiphilus sp., assembly GCA_965662305.1. Classification (GTDB taxonomy): domain Bacteria; phylum Pseudomonadota; class Gammaproteobacteria; order Pseudomonadales; family Halieaceae; genus Luminiphilus. Next base: position 7,282 of record CBFIHK010000039.1, on the reverse strand, counting down.
TACTGATGCCGTATTTGGTGTGGTTGGTATGTCGACCTATGTACTCTTTGTGGCAACTGCTCTATTAGAGCAAAAAACCGTTTATAGGCTGCTGATGGCGATCGCCGTTGTGCTTATGGGTTACAACGGTGTTTTAAAGCATGTGATGAACATTGGAGACTTAAGCCTCTATCACTCATTCTGGACATGGCTTTCCGCGATTCTTGTAAACAGCTCTGGAACGTTGCTGGCTCTCGTGGGTGCGCTTGGTTGGTATCAGTCCCCAGCACTGGAAACATGAGCGAGTTCACAATACCTGCGTCTTTTTGTTGTTAACCTCAGTTCAAGCCTTAGTCTGGCTATGTCTTCAATGCTTCCGAGGGCTGAGTTATGGATCTTGGTACCTTATTGTTCTTTGGCGGTATGTCCCTTGCAGCGTTCATCGCTTGGGTGTGTGTTTGGGCAGGCGAATTCAAGTAACTCACTTTGGATGGGCCCCAAACGACGTGAGGTCAACAACCGTTGACCCATTGACCCATTGACCCGTTGGCAGCTGGCTTACCAGTGGCTTTTCTGGAGAAATGGGGCACACTTGTCCGGGCCAAAAGCAGAAATTAGAAGCCTAGTTAAAGACCGTGTTCTACCTATCGACAGATCTGTTCGTTGTTATTCTTTTTGCCGCGCTCGCGTTGTGGATCGCTGTGGGCATTTTTTCGTCTCGGCTCGATTCGGAAGTCGTTTGCCCCAATTGCGACACACAGGGGTTACCAGAGATGACCCGACGCGGTCTGAAAGATATTGCGGTTTGCCAGACTTGCGGATTCACCTTGGGTGGCATTTCCATTGTATTGGAGAGCACGCCAGCAGATGCGTCCAGTGACATGAAAAATGATGTTCCGCCTGACGCGTAGTAGCGTCTGACCATGACGGTCTGCTTGGCGTTGAGAGGGATCAATCTAAAACACAAATGCTTCTGGTAGGCATCGCGAGCGTAGTGTAGAGCCATAGATTGCACTGGAGTGCCGTGTCGCGGGCGCTCCGATCGTATGGGTGATCAGGAGTAGTGTGTTGCATGACAAAGTCGGGCTCAGGCGTGCACCAAAATCCTGACACTCACTTTTGATTGCTTGGCTATTTATAGACTGCTTACATGCCTCGTATACAGGGAATCGTTATGAACTATCCGCAGTGCTATGCGGTTAAGTCCGTGCCGAGGTTTACTCACCTAGCCACGTAATGCGCCTCGGCTTCTTGGGGTGTTACAGCGGTAGCGCGGTCGTGTACTTGAGCTCTTCCATAGACAGAAGCGCGGTTACATTAAACACTTTAACGTCAGCGATAAGTCCTTGGTAAAACTGATCGTAAGCACGTGCATTCGTTACGCGGACTTTGAGTAGGTAGTCGATTTCACCTGCCAACCGGTGAGCCTCGACCACTTCGCTTCGTGCGCGCAATGCCTCAAGGAACTGAGATTGCCACTGGGCGTCGTGTTCGCTGGTTTTCACAAGGACAAAAAAACAGGTGTCCAGACCAATGGCCTCGGCGTCGACTAGCGCGACTTCGCGTTTGATGACTCCAGTCTCTTTTAAGCGTTTTATTCGGTTCCAAATTGGGGTTTTTGAAGCGCCAATGCGCATGGCAATGTCGTCTAAGGATAGGCTTGCGTCGGTTTGAAGCAGTTTGAGAATGGCTCTGTCGGTCGAATCCATGTTTCTGCGTTCCTAATTTTACGTAGAGATGGAAGTTTTTCCCATTTTTTACTTATATAAAAGAAATATTTCCTTATTTTTTGGTTATAAGGACATTCCAAGAGAATTTGGTCCTACGATCGCGCCTCAAATTTAGTGTGGCACTACTATGGATTTCCTTCCAATTTTCGTGGCGACAAAAGGCCGTAAGATCTTTGTGGTCGGTCAAGGGCAAATGGCGGATGCCAAATGTCGTGGTGTGCTAAAGACCGCGGCAGAGGTGACGGTATATGCCGACCAACCTAGCGATGAAGTTCTTTCCTGGGCGAGTCAGGATCTCATCACTCTTCGCAAGGGGCTGCCCAGTGTAGAAGATTTCGAGTCTGTGGCACTGCTATACGCTGCACACGCTGATGATCAGGTGAACGATGAGCTAGCCGCCATGGCACGCAAGGCGGGTGCGATCGTCAATGTCTTAGATCGTACCGATGCCTGCGACTTCATTACTCCCGCCATTGTGGATCGAGATCCGGTTGTCGTTGCGATTGGCACTGAGGGCTCTGCGCCCGTACTCGCGCGTCAGATAAAAGCCGATGTTGAAGCCATGTTGCCAGCAGACCTTGGTCGCTTCGCGCGGTTGGCAAATGGGTTTCGTGCCCGTGTCAGAGCGTTGCCCGAAGGCCTAGCGAGGCGCAATTTTTGGAAAGACTTCTTTCGACCGGAGCGTATTGCCGCGGTGGAGAGTGAAGAGGCAATCAGACGCGACTTAGAAGCGCTTCTATCGCGACATATCAATAAAGAATCGGAGGAGGGGTCGGTTGCCTTTGTGGGTGCTGGTCCCGGTGATCCAGAGTTATTGACGCTGAAAGCGCGGCGCTTAATTCATGAAGCAGAAGTCATCATCTACGACCGGCTGGTGGGTAAAGGTGTGCTGGAGCTTGCACGACGAGAAGCCAAGTTTATCGACGTGGGCAAGAAAGGTTTTGGCACACAGGTAACGCAAGACATCATCAACGAGCATCTTGTACGCGAGGCGAAGGCGGGTTGGAAAGTGGTGCGTCTGAAAGGGGGCGATCCTTCCGTGTTTGGTCGCCTTGATGAAGAACTTGCGGCGCTTTCCGAAGAAGGGATCGAAAGCTCTGTGGTTCCGGGCATCACATCAGCGGCTGCCGGGGCAGCAACGTTAAAGCAGTCACTGACACGACGCGATCGTAATTCGAGCATTACGTTTATGACCGCGCACGATGCCAAGGGTTACGCTGAGCATGACTGGCGCCAGCTGGTGCGTTCGGGGCAGGCGTTGGCGATTTACATGGGACGGAAGTCGGCGAGTTTTTTGCAAGGTCGGCTTTTGATGGCTGGCGCAGATACCAACCTCGTTATTACGTGTATCGAGAATATTTCACGGCCCGAAGAGCGCAGGTTTACGTCTACGCTTTCAGAGTTCGCACAGCGTTTGGATGACGACGGGTGGAATGGACCGTTGATCATCTATGTCGGAATCGGAGAGGCGCAAGCGATTCAGAGCTTACCCACACTCGACAGTGCGGAGCAGGCAAACATCTCTACCCCTTTGATAAAGGAGGCATCTAATGGCTCGTATTAAAGCCCCGGTTGTCATAACGGCAAATGATCTATTGTCTGGAGAGGTTGTTTACCTCGACGCTAGTCACCGATGGTCACATGAATTAAATGCAGCGAAAGTTTTTGAAGCACTGGAAACAGCCGAAACCGAGCTAGCCAACGCCATCAGTGAGGCTGAGGTTGTAGGCGCGTACTTGGCTGAAGTCAGCCTGGGTGCATCGGTAAAACCCCGCCATTATCGTGAAGGCTTCCGACACAGAGGCCCCAGTAACTACTTTCACGGCAAGCAAACGGCTAGAGGCACAGAGGTAGCCGCTTAATGTATGTCTATCAGGAGTTTGACCGCGCATTTGTTCGCGAGCGGGTGGCGCAGTATCGCGATCAGGTAAAGCGTCGTCTTGACGGTGCCCTGACCGAAGATGAGTTCAAGCCTCTGAGGCTCATGAACGGTGTGTACCTGCAACTACACGCCTATATGTTGCGCATCGCTATTCCCTACGGGACACTGTCTAGCCGGCAGATGCGGCAGCTCGCCTATATTGCGGACAAGTGGGATAAGGGCTACGGCCACTTTACGACCCGTCAAAATATCCAGTTCAACTGGCCGCGTTTGATAGATACACCCGATATCTTGGATGCGCTCGCCGATGTCGACATGCACGCAATTCAAACGAGCGGCAACACCATCCGTAACGTGACAACGGATCAGTTTGCGGGCGCTGCTATTGATGAAGTTGCTGACCCGCGACCCTATGCGGAGCTGATTCGTCAGTGGTCGACTGACCATCCAGAATTTCAGTTCTTACCGCGTAAATTCAAGATCGCGATTACGGGCGCTATGGAGGACCGTGCGGTCATCCGTGCGCACGATATTGGGCTCCAGCTTGTTGAGCACGAGGGAAGAGTCGCCTTTAAGGTCTTTGTTGGGGGCGGCTTAGGTCGAACGCCAGTCATCGGTCAGGAACTTGTCGACAGGCTGCCAGCAGAGGATTTATTACCCTACCTAGAAGCGGTGCTGTCCGTTTACAACCTGGCGGGTCGGCGCGATAACAAATACAAGGCCCGTATCAAGATCACTGTTGGCGCTATGGGCATTGACGTCTTTCGTGCCAAGGTCGATGAGGCGTTTCAGCGCCTTAGAAAGGTATTTAACGGTCAGGACCTTGCGGTGCTTGGCGAGATCCAGCAAGGGTTTTTACCCCCGCAGTATGTTGAGAAGTCGCAAGATGGTTACTTTGATGCGCTCGATAACGACAGTGGCTTTCGTGAATGGGTTGAAAGGAATGTTTCTCCCCATAAGCACCCAAGTTATGCCAGCGTAACCGTTAGCCTGAAGGGGCATGGCGACACGCCGGGTGATGCAACCTCGGAGCAGATGCGTGCAATTGCGGATGTGGCAGAGCGCCTCGCTCATGATGAACTACGTATTAGCCATGAGCAGAACATTGTGTTGCCACACGTGTCACAGGCAGACTTGCCAGCGATTTACCGGACGCTGAAAGCAATAGGGCTCGCCACCGCCAACATTGGTCTAATCTCAGACATCATTGCATGTCCCGGCATGGATTACTGCGCGCTCGCCACAGCGCGTTCGATTCCGATTGCACAGGACATCGCGCTTCGATACGCAACCCGAGAAGCCGAAATAGGGCACATGCAAATCAAAATATCAGGCTGCATCAACGCCTGCGGACACCACCATGTGGGCCACGTTGGCATCCTCGGACTTGATAAGGCAGGTGTTGAGAACTATCAGATAACCATTGGCGGTAGCGCAGGTAACGACGCGGCTATCGGTGAGAAAATGGGTCGTGGTTTCAGTGTCGATGAGCTTATGCCAGCGCTTGATCGCTTAATTGAGGCTTACCTAGTACTCCGCATAGATGAGCACGAGACCTTTGCCAGGGCAGTAAAGCGCTTGGGTACAGGGCCGTTTCAGGAGGCGCTTTATGTCGTCGACCAGGCAGCCTAGTAACGCTGAGCTTACCCGCTTGGCCTCGATTGCTGAGCGGCTGTCGGATGAATGGCGGGATCTTTCGACCAGAGAAATGCTGGCCAAGATTTTTGGCGGCACTCGTTTTGTCACGAACCCAGCCCTTGTGTCGAGCTTTGGTGCTGACAGTACAGTGCTGCTTCATTTGCTAAGCATAGTAAAGCCTGATGCGCAGGTAGTGTTTTTGGACACCGGGTTCCATTTCGCTCAAACAATCGCCTATCGCAAGGAACTGACCTCGCGACTTGCGCTTGAGAATATTCGCACTGCATCAGTTGACCCGATAGCGGTTAAGCGTCTCGACGCTCAACGTCGACTCCACTTGAGCCAGCCTGACAGCTGTTGTCAGCTGAGAAAAGTGTCAGTGCTCGATCGACATCTGCGCATGAACGATGCCTGGGTGTCAGGCCAGCGAAGGGCGCAGGCGACCTCACGACACACTATTCAGTGCGTAGAGGTAGACACCGCAAGGGGCAAATTAAAGTTTAACCCCTTAGCAAACTGGAGTGTGGCGGATATTGGGGGCTACAAGGCTGAGCATGGGTTGCTGGAGCATCCTTTGGTTGCTGAGGGTTACACCTCAATTGGTTGCCAACCATGCACGAGCGCCGTACGTGCGGGAGAGGACCCGCGAGCAGGGCGTTGGCGTGGTCAGCAGAAGCTTGAGTGCGGTCTTCACAACCGACCCAACATCATCGCGAGTTCGGAGAACGTAGCATGAGTATTGTCATCAACAGCGAAGGGCGGTTCGGCCGCACGGGATCGCTTGAGTTCACGGATATTGATTCGGCGATTGACCCCATCGCACTTGATCAGCTGCTCGATTTACCTGCCATTCGAATAACTTTCGGAAGCTGTGCGGACGGTCGTTTTCTTACATTGGGACGACAACTCAGGCTTCGTGGCTACCAAGGACATATTCGTGCTTCCGGGAGTCTGGTGCCCGATCAGTTCCCCATGGCGTTGAAGCTCGGCATTGACTCGGCAGAAATTTCTGAGGCGCACGCTGCTCGCTGCACAGAGGATCAGTGGATAGCGCATGCGGCGCGAGTCCAAGGCAACTATCAGCGCCGCTTGGCGGGCTAAAAGCACTAACTGTTAGATGACAATCTAGGCGAAGTCTGTATACTTCGCGCTTCTTCGGAGCTCAGGCTCCTCTATGGCTCGGTGGCAGAGTGGTGATGCAGCGGATTGCAAATCCGTCTACGCCGGTTCGATTCCGACCCGAGCCTCCATTTTGCTAGGTTTTTGGCGATAGTGCTCACTAACCAATGCCAAGATGGTTCACTGACGGTTCAGTAATTAGCGCAATAAGCCTACACTCAACAACAGAGGATAGGGTTATGGCTTCAATTACAAAACGTGGCGATAAGTACCGAGCGCTCATCCGGCGCGGCAATCAGCCGTCAATCTCTAAGACGTTTTCTCGCAAGGCAGACGCGCTCGCCTGGTCTCGGTCGATCGAGGTGGCAATCGAGAGAGGCGAATACTCTACTTGCGGGGGAGTGACGTTAGCTGACGCTATCGATCGTTATTTAGAGGATCAACCGCGCCTCAAAGGCGGCAAGTTATCTCTTGGCGTTCCAATTGAAACGTGCGAGAGAACATACCTGCGATGGTGGCGTGACAGACTGGGCCGTAAGCAACTATCCGAGCTTACTAAAGCGGACTTCAGTGACGCTCGCATGGACCTATCCCGCTCGGTCAGTCAAAAGACGGGTAAGCCTCTCTCATTAGCAAGCGTGAACCGCCGCATGGCGCGGATAAGCTCTGTGCTTACTCTGTGCGTAAAGGAATGGGATTGGTGTGAAAACAACCCAGTGAGAGAGCTGTCTCAGTTTACGGAAAAAGAGCGTGATCGCTATTTGTCAGATGCCGAGCTGAAGTCACTTCTTAGTAATCTAGATTGCACTGACGAACCCAGCATAAAGCCTCTTATTTTGCTTGGGCTAACTACAGGGCGACGAGCCGGGGAGCTTCTAAGCGTTCGGTGGCGGGACATTCATTGGGAAAGCGGAACCATCTATCTATGGGACAC
>CBFIHK010000038.1:0-20237 GCA_965662305.1 Luminiphilus sp. | reverse complement strand
GCAGCTTCACCGTCTGACCGACAACGTATCCACCGCAACCTGTGCCGGCCGGTGGGCCTCCCGCCTCGACACACATCACACCGTTATAACCGACGTGAACGTAATCCTCGGTTCGGAGCTCCTCAGCGTGGAATTCAACAGACTCAAGCACGTCGATAACCGTCGGCATTAGCGCCTTTGTTAGCGTGAAAGTTGAATCATGTTTTGGGTCGCACCCGATCTGAATCACGCGCTTACCAAGCTTAGAGAAGGCAACGGATAAATTGGACGAGGTTGTGCTTTTACCGATGCCACCCTTTCCGTAGATAGCAAATACTTTGGCCTTGGCGACATCGATCTGCTCGTCGAGGTGAACTTGTACGCTTCCCTCGCCATCGCCTCTACCAACGTCTTTAACTGGAATAAATTTATTTGGTGAATTCATGCGGCAACCTCCCCCGTGATCCCTTCAAGAAGGTCTTCAAGGTCTTCGCCGGCACGCCGTAGCGCCTCCAGCTGTTCCTCGTCGGCTCCCCAATAGTCTCTTTCTTGTGCTTCGATGAGTCTGTTAGCAACACGCGACGCAGCAACCGGATTTAGCTCGGCCAAACGACGTCTCATGTCTTCATCGAGAATGAATGTTTCTGAAACTTGCTTGTAAACCCACGGGGCCACGCCGCCTGCAGTTGCAGACCACCCCATGGTATTGGTTAGGTGTGCTTCTATCTGGCGCACACCCTCGTACCCATGATCGAGCATAGACTCGTACCACTTGGGATTTAGAAGTCGAGTACGGGTCTCGAGCGCTACTTGCTCGTCCAACGTCCTGACCTTACCGTCTCCGCCACCTGTGTGGTCGGCGATATAAACAGGTACTGCATCACCCTTGGCGCGCTGAACAGCACTACTAATCCCACCAAGGGTGTCAAAATAGTGGTCCACCGTTGTGATTCCCAGCTCGACAGAATCGAGGTTCTGGTAAGCGAGGTCGACGTTTCCGAGCACGTTATTGAGCAACTCGGTTTGTTGCGTCACCGCACCTGATCGTCCGTAGGCGAAGCCTTTACGATTCGTGTATGTATCGGCAAATTGAGACTCGTCATCCCAGCGTCCCGAGTCCACCAATAGGTTGACGTTGGAGCCGTAAGCACCCTCAGAGTTACTAAACACTCGGAGCGCCGCTGTCTCAAAGTCGCAATTATTGGCCTCTTGATACGCCAAAGCGTTGCGTCTGATGGGGTTAAGCTCGAACGGCTCGTCGGCTTCCGCCGCCAAGTAAGCGGCCTCGGCAAGTAGACGCGTTTGCATTGGGAGAAGATCTCGGAAAATCCCCGATAGCGTCACGATAACGTCGACGCGAGGTCGACCTAACTCAGCAAGATCAATCAACTCAGCACCACAGAGTCGTCCGTAACTGTCAAAACGCGGTCGCGCACCAATCAATGCAAGGGCCTGACCGATGGCTATCCCTTCACTCTTTAAGTTATCGGTGCCCCACAGAACCAAAGCAATAGACGTTGGCATCTCACCCGTATCTTCAAAGTGGCGCTGTGTGAGTTGCTCGGCCTGGCGCTCCCCTTCGATCACCGCAAAAGCACTGGGAAGACGGAAAGGATCGAATCCATGGATATTGCGCCCCGTCGGAAGGCTCTCGGGGTTTCTAATCAAGTCACCACCTGAAACGGGCGGGATGAAGTTGCCATCAAGTGCACTAATGAGTGCAGGTAACTCGTGGTCAGCTTCCAAGTTTTCCAGAGCTGTAAGCAACCGATTGGCAAGCTCATCGATTTCACTAGCAGGGACTTGGGACTCAGCCAGAAGCCCCTTGAGCGCCCCCTTATCTTGTGATTGCAGATATTTATCTAAACGCGAGGGATCGATATCGCGTGCCCCGCCTGCTTCGGCTATCGCCGCAATTGTCTCGGCGCGCTCTGAGGACAGCAGTGAACCTCCAATCACATGCATACCAAACGGAATCAGCGATTGCTCAATTTCATCCAATTGTATCCGGAGTTGTTGGACCCATAGCTCAACATTACTCTGATCAGCAGCGAGGCCGCCGCGGTCTAGTTCACAACGATCTGCTTGCGCCGAAATCGCCTCTACGAGCTGTTGAAGGTGCGCCTCCGTAGCCTCGGGTTCGCGACCGCGCCAAAGGTCGATCATCGATCGCAACTCGACGAACTCCTTGTGAAGGTCCGCCTTTGTGACGGGTGGCGTCAAATAACTAATGAGTGTTGCAGCCGATCTGCGCTTAGCGATAAGGCCCTCTGAAGGGTTATTTGCTGCATAGAGGTAGAAATTGGGGAGATCCGCGATCAAACGATCAGGCCAGCATCGGTTCGAAAGGCCCACTTGCTTGCCAGGCATGAACTCGAGCGCGCCGTGCGTGCCGAAGTGGAGAACGGCATCTGCGGCATAATCTTCTCTCAGCCATCGATAATAGGCGGAGAAAATATGGGTCGGCGCGAGCCCGCCTTCAAAGAGCAAGCGCATGGGGTCTCCCTCGTAGCCCATGGCCGGCTGTACGCCCACAAATACATTTCCAAAGGACTGCCCAAGCACAAACATTCGACGACCATCGGTCCAATGCTTGCCGGGTGCAGGGCCCCATTGCGCCTCGATCTCCTCGAGATAAGGCTCTCGAGCCACGTGATCATCGACTGAGATCGTGGCGTGAACATTTGCTTCAGCGCCATAGAGCTCTGCGTTCCCCTTGAGGAGCGAATCTCTCAAACTCTCGACACTGCTAGGCAAATCAACGCTATACCCCGCACGACTCAGCGCCTTCAAGCTGTTAAACAGCGACTCAAAGACACTAAGGTGCGCTGCGGTTCCCATAGCGCCACTGTTAGGCGGGAAGTTAAACAGCGTAATAGCGATCTTTTTATCTGATCTCTGCTTGCGATGTAGTGCAACCAATTTTGAGACACGACTTGCCAGACGCTCGATGCGTTCCGTCTCAGGACTCATATCAAAAGAGCGCTTGGGGTCATCCCGATCTCGGCCGCTGAATACCATGGGACCCGTAGCGCCATCGAGCTCGGGAATAGCCACCATGATCGTCGCCTCAACAGGCATCAAGCCCATGGGCGACTCGCGCCATTGGTTGATGCTTTGAAATTCAAGCGCTTGCACGGCTAGGTAGGGCACATTGAGTTCAGCCAACATATCCTGCGCAGCTTCGGTATCGTTATACGCAGGTCCGCCAACGAGCGAAAATCCCGTAAGCGAGATAACGGCATCGACAATCGACTGGCCCTCGCTCATGAAGAAACGCTTCACCGCGGGTCGTGCATCTAAGCCAGAGGCAAAAGCGGGTATAACTCTTAAGCCACGCGCTTCCAAAGCACGAATGACCGCATCATAGTGTCGAGTATTACCTGCCAGCGCATAGGAACGCATCAGCAGGAGCCCAACGGTCCCCTCAGTTCCCGCACCATCGGGCACAGGCGCCACTGAATCGGTAATTCTCTGCCGGCCGCTGAGGTGATAAACGCCGACGTCTGGGTACTCTATCGGCGGCTCCTCGCGAGCAACTTTTCTGAGGACCTCGCGTGGACCGCTAGCGTATCGATGGATAAGAAAACTCACCAGTCGCGTCAAGTTGTCTTCTGACCCAGCGAGCCAATACTGTAGTGTCAGAAAGTAGGCGCGAACATCCTGCGCGGTTCCCGGAATAAATCTCAGTATGCGGGGCAGGCGTCGAAGCATTGCGAGTTGACGCTCACCAGACGCTCCGGGCTTACCGTCCTTCGGTGCACCACGGAGCCGCTTGAGTAATGCAACAGGGCCTGAGGGCTCACCGTCCATGGTAAAGCGGCCCATGCGCGTGAACTGCATAATCTCCGGCGCTGACATGCAACAAACCATTGCGTCACAGCTGTCTCGACGCGCCGCTAGTGAGTCTGAAATCGCCTTTATATGGCCTTCCATGAAAAGCATCGTGACGATAATGATGTCGCCTGACGCAATCGCGGCCCTGCAAGCCTCGAGCGCCGCGTGATCTGCCTCCCACTCGGTGGCAGCGAAACTTTTGAAATTAGCACCCGGAAGATCGCAGATAAGGCGCTTTTCAGCGCGCTCGATAGCACCATTAACATGGTTATCAAGCGTGACGAGGACGACGTTTACCGGCGTCGACGCGTCAGTTGCTGAAGTGTGCTTTCGCGTCATATAGCGTATCTACTTGAATCGTTGAAATCCCTTGTTCTTCCGCAAAGCGCTCAGTATTTCGACGCGCCTTGCCCCGAACGAAGAACGGAATTTTTTTCAATTCCTTTTCCGCCTCGAAGGCCCAGACAATATTGCCTTCACTGTTTAGCTCACCATTTTCATTCAATGAACGAGCGCCCTCTCCCTCGCTTCCTAGATGGGAGGGTCCCACGCTGTCGTTGAACTCAAAGTCGTCTCTGAACATGTGAAGTAGGTGTTCTTCCAAACCCATAATGAGCGGGTGCACCCAGGTATCGAACAATACGTTTGCACCCTCAAAGCCCATCTGTGGGGAGTAACGGGCGGGATAGTCTTGGACGTGTGCAGGCGTGGAAATAACCGCACACGGTATGCCCAGACGCTTCGCAATGTGACGCTCCATCTGCGTTCCAAGCACCATCTCTGGCTGAAGCTCTTGAACTCTCGCTTCCACCTCTAGGTAATTGTCAGTAATGAGCGCTTCGAGTCCATATTCCTTGGCTGCAGCTCGTACATCGCGTGCACGCTCACGGCTGTACGTTCCCAAACCAACGACTTCAAAGCCCATCTCATCGCGTGCCACACGCGCCGCGGCTATTGCGTGACTCCCGTCAGCAAAAACGAAAACCCGCTTACCCGTTAGATAAGTTGAATCAATTGATCTTGAGTACCAGGGAAGCCTCGAGTCATCGACAGCGTCTGCATCAATATCAAGGTTAAGCACCTCGGCCACCTCAGCTATAAACTCGCGTGTCGCTCCCCAGCCCATGGGAATCGTCTGGATAGTCGGCATACCGAAGGTTCGTGCCAGCCAACTGCAAGTAAGATCAGAGACCTCGGGGCATAAATTTATATTAGCGTCGGCAGCGGGTAAGGACTGTAGATCCCATGGAGAGGCACCGAGCGGCGCTACAACATTGACATCAACACCCATGGACGTGAGTAGACGCTCGATCTCCACCACATCATCGCGGCACCGGAACCCGAGCTTCGTAGGACCGAGTAAATTGACGCTAGGCCTGACATCCGGATCTCGCTGCGGTCGCTCAGTCCCTGGTGCCGGCGCCTGTCGCGACAACAGACCGCGAACGAGTTGGTAGAACGTCTCAGACGCGCCCCAATTCTCTTTTCGCGTATAAGCCGCCATCTCCAATGGAATGACAGGAACAGGCAAATCGGCACCCAGAGCAAGTGCACCCGGCTGATCCTGAATAAGTTCGGCAGTACACGAATCTGCAACCATCAGCACCTGCGGCTTGTAGCGCTCTGCCGACTCGCGCAGTGACTGAATCACCATCTCCGCGGTTGACGCGCCAAGATCTCTCGCCTGAAAGGTGGTGTAAGTCACAGGCGGCCGTCGACCATCTCGCTCAATCATCGTAAATAGCAGATCGGCGTAGGTATCGCCTTGAGGCGAGTGCAACATCAAATGCACATCGCGCATCGATGCTGCAATTCGAATAGCGCCTACGTGTGGCGGGCCCTCGTATGTCCAGAGTGTTAGCTCCATGAGCCCACCTCCAGGATCGATTCACGAACCAACGGCTTTGCAAACAAACCTGCGAGGTCACCGGCCTGATCAAACCCTTGAACGGGTGAGAATACGAGCTCAATAGACCACTTAGTTCGCAGCCCCTCTGATTCCAAGGCGTTTGCAATGCCCATTCCACACACCGTCAGGTCAGGCCTTGCCTCCCTAACACGGCCGAGCGCCGGATCTAAATCCTGCCCCTCCACGATTCGAACATCATGAGGTAACCGTGCGAGTTCACCACGCATGACTAGCTGGTCATGAAACGGTGTACCAATTTCGTTGATATTCAGGCCGCACTCTTCGCTCAAAAACCGAGCCATGGGAATTTCTAGCTGAGAATCAGGGAGGAAGTGAATACGCTTACCCTCAAGCTTCGATGCATGCGATGCAACAGCACGCTTGGCTCTTTGATAAGGCAGCTCTAACACCTGCTGAACCCCTAGACTGTCAATACCGTGAGCTTTAGCAATGGCTTCAAACCACGATTTCGACCCTTCAGCACCCAGCGGGAATGGGGCGCTGATCATTTCAGCGCCGCGCTCGATCAAAGCTCTCGCTGTCTCACCCACAAAGGGTTGCGCCGCTACGAGACGAGTCCCCTTACCTACAGCGGGTAGATCTCCCGCTTTGCGGCCAGGATAAAAGTGTACATTTGAAATGCCGAGATCATTGAATAGGCGGCGGAACTGATCCTCAACGATATCTGAGACGGTACCCAGTACAACGAGGTTGGAGTTACCGCTGGCTAATGCTGGTAATTCGGCAACGGTGCTCTTTAGACACTGATCCTCACCCTGTGTAAACGTCGTCTCGATACCGCTTCCGCTGAAGGCCGAGATACGGACTTTATTTTCATGTTTCGCCTGCAGCTTCGCGGCAGCGGTTTCTAGGTCCAACTTGATAACTTCGGATGGACACGAACCAACGAGAAAAAGCCGATTAATACCCGAGCGACGAGAAATAAGCTCACCAACAACCCGGTCAAGCTCCTCATGGCAATCCGCCATACCCGCAAGGTCTCGCTCGCCGAGAATGGCTGTGGCGAATCTAGGCTCTGCAAATATCATGACGCCCGCCGCCGACTGGATAAGGTGTGCACAGGTCCGTGACCCTACTACCAGGAAAAACGCGTCCTGAATGCGGCGATGAAGCCAGATGATCGAAGTGAGACCGCAAAAGACGGCACGCTGTCCACGCTCTTGGCTTTGTGGACCGGGATGATGCTCCACTGCGGAGCTTGCGATAACACTGCTCACGATCGTGCTCCTTCTCGATAGCCAAGGTCTTCATAGTCAATCTGGCGACTAATGCCAGAGGCACTTGAGCGGGCTTGTTGGAACTTCAACAAGAACTGGATGGCATTAATCAAATATGCGCCGTAGGCGGCAAGCGCAACAGCCATCTGCTCTTGGGGGCTTCCTGAACCGGTCAGCCACATGAGTAGATAGAGGGTGTGGAGCGCAATAACTCCCATGCTTACAACATCCTCCCAGAAGAAGGCGGGCGCGAATAGGTACCGTCCAAACACGACCTTCTCCCATATGGCACCTGTGACCATGATGGAATAGAGAATGAGGGTTTTGAGAATCACCGAGGCAGTTGCAACTTCAAGACCTGTGCCGTTCCGCAAGAAATTAATGACGAAAACTGTACTGATAGCAAACACCAAGAACTGCAGCGGCGCCAAGACACCTTGCACGAGTGTCCACACCGTCTCGTCGCGGCGCTTTTTTTGCTCAGGTGTATACAGCCCACCATTCATCGAGTCTCTCGCACTTTCACTCACGACATAAACCCCGCTTCTTATGTGACGTGTTTATCTGTGCGCAACACGCTCACTTAACGTCATCTTATGAATTTGCAGGGTAGTGTTCGGCCTAAACAGTGTCAACAAAATTATACATTGATCTTGAACTAAATATTTGACGTATCAAAGATATTGCTGTGGAAGTGTAAAGAGAATGATGACGACCTACCGAACGCTGTGTAACATCTGGATTTACAAGACAATAACGGCGGTGAGGCCGCCTTCAGCAGTATCGGAGATACACACGCAGTGAACACCGTATCAGCGCCCTCTTCCGAACTTTTGCTTCAGCATCTTGCGAGCATCCAATTTACCGTCGCCGCCACGGGCTTTATCATCGATGCAGAGGCGAATAACCCCTCTAGCACAATCCAGCCTGACGATCTCATCGGTAGCGCAATCAGCGAAATTTTTGTCGAAGAATCGGTAGCTGCACTCAACGGAAAACTCAATGAGGCGCGGCGTAACAAGGGATCCGTCGTAAGGTGTGACG
Organism: Luminiphilus sp.; assembly: GCA_965662305.1. GTDB lineage: Bacteria > Pseudomonadota > Gammaproteobacteria > Pseudomonadales > Halieaceae > Luminiphilus. The sequence continues at coordinate 12,230 of CBFIHK010000038.1, read as the reverse complement.
TAACCGTAAACCATCAAAACAACAGCCCAGTTCCACTTCTATGCTGGCTCTGCTGTGAAAGTAATAATGACGATGTACGGGTAGCCGCACTGGACCTCCTTCCCGAGGCCAGCCTTCGCCATCAGCTACTGAATGCGCAACACGCCATGGAACGAGATTACTGGTCTAAGCGACGACTGGAAGCGCGCTACCGTAGACTCCTCGATATGGTGTCAGATGGCTTTGTGGTAGTGGACGATAGTAGTGGCCGCATCCTCGAAGCGAATCCCATGGCGTCGATGTTGCTAGCTGAACCTGGTGCTAATCTCGTGGGCAAGGGCTTCCCCGTGGGTCTCGATGATCAGGCTCGCGGGACGGTGGAGAGACTCACGAGAGAAGCGAGAAGTGTTACTACGACTGTAGACGGGATGATTAGAAATAATGCGGATCTCGAGCTAAATATTGCACTCACTTACCTTCGGCAATCGGGCGAGGGAAGGCTGCTCGTCCGATTACGGGATGACAGCGAGCAAGATGTTGCAGGCGCCGAGTTTGCGCCGTTCTTCAGCGATGCTCCCGATGGCATCGTGGAGCTAGACGAGCAGGGAATGGTAACCGGTGCAAACGCCTCATTTCTTGAGATGGCGGGTTTGGCATCTATTGAATTGATCGAAGGACGCCGCGCTGATCGCTGGATCGGTAGATCAGCGGTCGATCTCAATATTGTCCTAGATCACTCCAAACAAGAGGGCTCTGTCAGGCTGTATTCAACCACCCTGCGTACCGAGACAGAGTCGTCTGTCGACATAGAACTATCCGTGGCTCGCGTTGGAAAAAATGGCTCAACAAGAGTCCTGCTATTCATACGCGATATCAGCCGTCGAATTACGCCTGACCAATCTGTTGATGATCATTTACCTCGTTCGATTGAGCAGATTACTGATCGCGTTGGTCGTGTGCCGCTTAAGGAACTTGTCCGCGAATCCACGGATGTCATCGAAGCGCTCTGCATCGAAGCTGCACTCAAATTGACCAGTGGAAACCGCGCTTCCGCAGCCGAGCTTTTGGGCCTAAGTCGTCAAAGTCTGTATACAAAACTCCGACGCTTTGATCTTGGCGACGCCGAGGTCGATATCGATCGAGAGGCTGTGTAAATAATTAATTACTATTAATTTGTAATGATTTGTTGACTGTTTCTCTCGGCATGTACACCATGCTGAGATGGCTAATTCGACGGCGGTTACAGCGGGGGCGACGTCCGGATCATCGATCAGTGACCACATACAGCTCCTCAAGCCCATCACATGGTTCCCGCCCATGTGGGCGCTCATGTGCGGCCTCGTCTCCGGCGGTATAACCCCTTTCAGCCATCCTTGGCTCTTCTTATTTGGCATCATTCTTACCGGACCGCTCGTCTGTGGCGCCAGTCAAATCATTAATGACTATTGCGATAGAGAAGTTGATTCCATCAATGAACCCGATCGCCCCATCCCCTCGGGGCGCGTTCCCGAGCGCCGCGCCTTTCACTTCGCATTCGTATGGTCGCTGATCGCTCAATTATGGAGCTTTAGTCTTGGGATTTGGGTTGCCGGCGCAACTGCACTTGGACTTATCTTTGCTTGGGCCTACAGCGCACCACCTCTTCGCCTGAAGCAAAACGGCTGGTGGGGTAACTTATCAGTGGCTATCAGCTACGAGGGCCTCGCCTGGGTTACGGGCGCAGCAATCGCGGTTGGTGGGGATCTGCCTGCCAGCAACATATTGCTTATTGCCTTGCTGTACAGCCTTGGTGCCCACGGGATCATGACCCTTAATGACTTCAAGGCGATTGAGGGCGATATTGCGATCGGCATTCGAACACTACCCGTCCAGTTGGGGGCCACAAAAGCCGCGCGGCTCGCATGCTTGGTGATGCTGCTTCCTCAGATTGTAGTCCTAGGACTCCTTCAAAGCTGGGACTACACACTTGCGGCCTCATTGGTTGCCGCCTTAATTGCAGGTCAATTTGTAGCAATGCTGCGTTTTCTGAAAAATCCCAAGCTGCTCGCACCTTGGTACAACGGCATTGGTGTCACCCAATACGTTACAGGAATGATGGTGACTGCTTGCGCGCTGGGAGGCTACCTTGCTTAAGTTTCAGACGTTGTCCTGGTTCGCCATTTTTAGGCTTGGCCTCGTTCAAACAGCCTTAGGTGCGCTTGTCTTTCTGCCGACAAACACACTTAACCGAATTATGGTCGTGGAGTACGCACTAGCCGCTTCCATTCCTGGCTTCTTGATCACACTTCATCATGTAGTGCAGCTAGCACGTCCTTACATCGGTTACGGAAGCGATGGAGGCAGTCAAAGGACGCCATGGATTGTTGGTGGCATGACCATACTCGCCATCGGAAGTGTTACGGCTACATTGGGTGCGACGCTCATTCCCACTTTGGGTATTGGAGGACATTTAGTTGCCGCGCTCGGGTATTTACTGATTGGCGTTGGATCCGGAGCGGCAGGTACGTCACTACTCGTCCTTCTATCGAAACAAGTAAGCGATCAGCGCAAACCAGCTGCTGCATCTTTGGTTTGGTTCATGATGATTATGGGCTTTGCCGTAACAGGCGGCGTTACGGGACAGCTACTCGACCCATTCACAGAAGCAAGATTGCTTTGGGTGGTGTCTGGTACGGCTGCTATCGCACTTGCGATGAGCTTCGTAGCCATCTTTAACGTTGAGAGATCCCCTCAGCACTTCGACACTGAAACAACATCAGAAAGTGAAGCGAAACCGCCCTTCAGTGTCGCCATCAAAGAAGTATGGCGCGAAGATCATGCGCGTCGTTTCACTATCTTTGTTTTTGCCTCGATGCTGGCCTACAGCGCACAAGATCTGATTTTAGAGCCCTTCGTTGGCCTCACGTTTGGCTGGACAGTGGGTGAGACAACAGCCCTCGCTGGCATGCAACACGGAGGAATGCTCCTAGGTATGTTCGCCATGGCGTTTTCGACTTACGCCTTCAAGTCCAAAACACGTCATATCCTACACCTATGGATCAGAGGCGGCTGCTTGTTATCGGCAATCTGCCTCGCCCTCCTTGCAACCGGCGGCCTGGTTGGTGGAAGCGCCTGGCCAATCAACATCAACGTATTTGTTCTCGGTGTTGCGAATGGCAGTTTCGCTGTCGCTGCGATTGGCGGAATGATGATGCTCGCCAGCGAGGGCCGATCCCAGCGCGATGGCTTGAGAATGGGTTTATGGGGTGCGGCACAGGCCATCTCTTTCGCCCTGGGAGGATTCCTCGGAACCGTGGCTGTTGATATTGCAGGCTTGTGGCTAGAAAACCCAGCAGCCGCCTATGGACTCGTATTCCTTGCGGAAGCCGCCCTATTCATCTGGGCGGCAAGCCTTATTTTCAATCTCGATCAACAAGTGCAAAGCACAGACGAGCGCGACGATGCCACATCGACCCGCTTTGCACTCGAAAACCCATTAGGGGGTATTAACCCATGAGTCATTCAAACACCGATTTTGACGTCATTGTTGTCGGCGGCGGACCTTCAGGCGCTACTGCAGCTCACGAAATAGCGCAGGCAGGTCATAGGGTTCTCCTTTTAGAGCGCGCCTTCCGGATAAAGCCCTGTGGTGGCGCTATTCCGCCGTGCATATTGGCCGAGTTTGATATTCCCAGATCACTCTTAAAAGCCGAAATTCAATCAGCGCGGATGATTTCGCCCAAAGCCCAAAAGGTCGATATGCCAATCGAGGGGACCTTCGTTGGTATGGTTGACCGCGATGAATTCGATCCATGGTTGAGGCTTCGCGCACAGCGCGCCGGCGCAGAACTCGAACTAGCAGCGTTCAAATCGCTTAAATATCTCGACGACGAAACAATCGAAGTCACTTATGTCTCGAAAGATGAGGAGTCGCAGGTTTGTAAGGCCACTGCACGATGTGTTTTGGGAGCCGATGGTGCTCGCTCCAAGGTCGCCCGACAAGGCGTGCCAAAGTATGCAGATATCCCCTGGGTCTTGGCCTATCACGAAATTGTTGAGGCACCGTCAGCAGCCACCGAAGATTATGACCCCGAACGCTGCGAGGTTTGGTACCAAGGCAACTTATCACCCGACTTCTACGCGTGGGTATTTCCCCATGGTAAATCTGCAAGCATCGGCGTCGGTAGCGCATTCAAAGACTTCTCAGCAAAAGACTCCGTTGCCGAATTACGCAGCATTTCGGGCCTGGATGACGCCCCAACCATTCGAAAAGAAGGCGCGCCCATTCCGATGAAACCCATGAAGCGCTGGGACGATGGTAAAGGCATTTTGGTATCCGGGGATGCGGCCGGTGTCGTTGCACCTGCCTCTGGCGAGGGCATTTATTACGCCATGCTTTGCGGCCGACTCAGTGCCGACGCCATCAAAGAATTCTTGGTTACAGGAAAGGCCTCGGCACTAAAAGCACCCCGCAAACGGTTCATGAAATTACACGGGCGAACATTTTGGGCTTTGGGCTTACTTCAATACTTCTGGTACCACAGCGACAAACGACGCGAGCAGTTTGTCGAGATGTGCAAGGATGAGGATGTGCAGACACTCACATGGCAGTCTTACACCCAGAAAAAGCTGGTTAAAAAGAAGCGCAAGGAGCACCTCCGGGTCTTTTTGAAAGATGTGGCGCAACTGTTAGGCCTCTCGAAAACTGCAGCATAATTTGTGGAATCACTACTCCACTCAGGACTTTTACTTGGCATCATTACTGCGTTAATAGCGATTGAAGCGGTAATTTTAGTGCACCGGTTTCGTTCGACCGGCAACGGAGCCCCGCCCAATCGCTTTATTGCTAATCTAGCCGCGGGCGCGGTACTGATGTTAACGGTTCAGTTCGCGCTGTGGGACGCCTCAACCTTATTCATACTCTCAGCCCTTTCGGTTGCAGGAGTGCTTCATCTGAGTGAATTCAGGGGATATTGGAACGGGGATTAGCGGGTTACCAAATCCTACCCAGCGCACACGCAATAGACTGCACGTTTTCCTTGGTCTTTCTTCCTGTTATCCGTGACGCCTCTTTTATCCCTGTCTCATGCCCACCTCCGTGCACAGGCCTCGCTCGATAGCCCGAAGACGCATATCACTCCCACAAAAAAAGGGTCGAATGACCCTTTTAATTTAATTTTTTCCAGGCCGAGTCTAATGCAGCCGTACAGCTTGCAAGATTTACCAAGCGGGCTGCATAGCCACCTGCTTTGGCATTTCGTTACGATCTGCTGGTAGTAGGAAGAGCCGTAATATCGTCAATGCTGTGCCGGCCTGAAGACCGAGACGACTCAGGCTCGCTGATACGCCACGCTGCCCTTCTAAACTTTCGCGTCGCACATTGAGATCAAGCAAACGCTCTAGGCCTTTTTGGAATTTAGGCGATCGGGTATTGAGCGTGAGAGGGAACACCTGCTTGGAAATTTCGGTTGTGATATCAAACACCGTGTTATCAAACTCGGTAACATTCATCCCAAACGCCTCATAGAGCTTTGGCCGAGAGTGGTCTCTCACATACATAGTCGTGTAGACCAGCACCAGAAACATTTTGATGTATACCTTATTAAAGCCTGAGAGCAGCTTGGGATTTGCACGCATAAGCAAAGCAAATGCCTCACCGTGTGCGAACTCATCATTACACCACTCAAGGAACCACTTAAAGATCGGATGGAAACGACGCTCAGGGTTCCGCTCTAGGTGCCGGTATATGGTGATGTAGCGAGCATAGCCAATCTTCTCTGAGAGGTAAGTGGCATAAAAGATGAACTTGGGACGGAAGTAAGTGTATTCCTTTTCCCGTTTTAAGACACTCAGATCGACTGCCACGCCTAGCTTATTCAGGGCTCGGTTGATAAAGCCAGCGTGACGGGATTCATCACGCGCCATGTAGCGAAACAATTTTGCTATCTCAGGGTCATCAACTTTACTCTCGATTTCCTGATACAAAACACATCCTGAATATTCAGCCGTGATCGAGCTGACTAACAAGTCGAGGAACTCGGCCTTGAGCTCGGGATCCGCATCTAGCTGCGCCGGATCGAAGTCGTAATTCTGCTTGAAGTGTTCCCGATTCTTGTCCAATTCGAATGCGGACATCATTGCATCCCACTCTTCCCGAACGGGTTCAATATCGTACTCGCCCACCTCCTTGCAGTTAGTGGTGTAAAATCGGGGAGCAAGCGCACGGCTCTCAAGCGCTTGCTTGGTGCTGATATTCATTGTACCTGCCATTGAATCCTGTGCCATGGTTCCCCCGTATATTCAACATTGGGCTGAATTAAACCGAATTTAGTCAATTTTATTTTATAAAATATATGTCAACTTTATTTTACCTTAGCAGTTCAATCAAGTTACTGGACCATATACTAAAATGTGAGAGTAGTTTTCATGTCCGATATACGCCCTGATCCTCTTTACCACCTTGGTTATGTCAGCACCGAATCGGGCGATATGGGCACTCAGGAAATGGTTGACTTACTAAAAGAGGCTCGCCGTATTAATACGGAGCGCGGTATCACGGGCCTGTTGCTACACCGCGAGAAATCTTTTTACCAAGTTCTTGAAGGCTCTGAAGCCGAAGTAAAGCGTACCTTTGACAGTATCGCGCACGACCGCCGTCACACCGCTGTGGATGTGCTATTTGAAGGTACGACTGAAGAACGCGAGTTCCCCGACTGGCAGATGGGTTTCTTGAAGTTAGATGGTGTGAACCTAGAGACACTTCAAGGCTATTCAGACTTTTTAAGCCGCGAGGACAACCCGAAGGATTTTCTCGAAAACCTTAGTCGTGGCAAGCGACTAGCCTTAATGTTCCGTTCGATGGAATAACTAAAGTTTTTCGCAACCAGCGCGTACGGACCAAGGCAATGAGGGTCTGGAACAATTCGTGATTAACCATGCATTTGGGGCGTATATAAGGTGTCAGTCAACCGTTAAGGCTGCAACGTTAGTAGCTCCAGATGTGTCATGTTGAATTGAGTTAGAGAGTCTCTCTCCCGGCAAAGGCCATTGGTTCGTGTTTTAAAGGCCATACAAAGCCACGCCAGCTATGGTTCAAAGACGCTACTTCTCAAGCGTTTACGATCCCCTCACCCCGGCGCTAACCGGGGCAACGAGAGCTGAAGTCGGCTTATCGTTTGCTCCCAGAGGGAGCCACTTAATACCGATTAATGTCTGACGCTTCTCCATTGGTTGCCGTCTTTTGTAACAGCCTCCTCAGCGGAATAAGAATTATCAGGCTGAAAACTGCGAAAAAGGTGAGTAAAGCCTCCCAATTGCCCGTATAGGGAAGGGGAAGTGAGTTTTTAAAGAACAGTGATGCACCCGTCATTGCCGCACCCACACCAAAGGCCAGAAGGAAAAAATCGAGCCCCAAGAACACATCAATCGCTATCAGCACCAATGCAGCGATCAACCATACTTCGTACCGTAATAGCCATTGAGTCATGATTATCGCCCCTCTCCTCGTCCGAGGATCTCATTTAGCATGGACAACCCACCGATTGTTTTTGTCACGTCAGACGGCAAAACTATTGTCTTAGTGTTCTCAGATGAGGCCATACGTCCAATCGCATCAACTTGACGCTTTAATATTTCGAAGTCCACCGCTGGCTGACCCTCGTTCGCTATTGCCTCAGCAACAACTCTCGTTTGTTCAGCGTCCGCTTCCGCCTTCTTTATAATTGCATAGGCTTCAGCATCGGCAGTCAAACGAATTGCCTCTGCTTTCTTCGTCGCTTCGTAAAGCTCTGCGTCAGCCTCAAGCTCTACGCGCTGACGCTCACCTTCAGCTTTTGCAACCGTTGCGCGTCTCTCTCGCTCCGCATTCAACTGCTGCCGTTGTGCCTGCTTGGTCGCCTCATCAACTCTTACGTCAGTAATTTCCGAACGTGTAATTTCCAAGCCCCATACCTCCGAGGCCTCTCTGAGATTCTTTAAAATCTCGTCATTCATTTGCTGACGGCTACTTTGAATATCGTCCAGTTCAAGCTTGCCAGCAGCACTTCGAATAACTGACTCAGCGGTAGTTCGGAGCGCAAGAGGTACATCACGGATCCGGTAGACCGACTTCGCCGCATCGATAACACGGAAAAATACTGTGGTCTCCAGGATGATCTCAACGTTATCACGCGTTATTACGGAAATATCAAACGCATCAAGCTGTCTTTCCAATACGACAACTTTGTGCTCGATCCGGTCTAGAAATGGAACCAGTAAATTTATGCCGGCCATCAGTGTCTGGCGGTATTTGCCGAATCTCTCTACGACATACTCTTCAGACTGTGGCACGATCGCCACGCTCTTTACGATGACTAGTAATACAAACGCAAAGAACGTGAGTGTTAGTACAATACCTGCATCAAAACCCATAATACCCCCCCCATGAACGTTATGGTTACGCAAAGTAAGTCTAAGATTGGGGCTACAGCGCAACACCACGCTGAGTGCTAACCTCGATTTACTCGTTCTGAAAATAGAGGAAATAACGCCGAGATACTAGTGGGATGCCCTTCAAGCGCATCAGATAGTTGACACCTTTTATTTAGTTACCAAGTCGGGTCTCTATCGGGTTATCTCGGTACCATGATGGCGAAGTTCCCATCAGCAGTACCGACGAGTTTTCCCTCTACAAAAAGCTCGCCACGCACGTTTCCGATGCGCTTACCTTTACTGACAACATGCGCCCTGCATTCAACCGTGCCGGCAAAAACAGGCTTGAGAAAATTCATCGAGATTTGAAGTGTCGCGCAGATTTCACCCTCATCGAGTCGCTGCATGAGCGCGGCACCTAAACAGGTGTCGAGCAATGTAAACAAGGCGCCCCCGTGGACCACCCCATTTGGATTTAAATGTTCTTTTCTAACCTCGAGTGTGCCGGTGCTCGTACCGTCTCGATTTGGAAAGATTTCAAAGCCAACGAGTTCGGCAAAACCGTCATGTCGCATATCAAGCTCTCAGTGCCGCGGAGAAAGCGGGCGAGTATAACGTTAGTGACAGACCTTCGCTCGCCTCAGCGTGCAAGCTGCTTTTCTGCAAGCCCCATAGACGTGGCGAACTCGAGCGGCTTCGCCTCGAGCTCCGATTTCATCGTGTCGCTCCAACGATTGAGAAAGCCGAATAGGCTGATCACTGCCACTATTTCGACAATTTCTCGCTCACTAAAATGACCTGATAGCTGCTCAAAATCTGCTTCGGTGGATGCATTGGGTTGAAGTGCCGCATGCCACGCGAGACGAAGTGCTGACCTTTCTCGTGCGGTAAAGAGCGGTGAGGTTTCAAACTCGAAAACCGCATCGATTTTCCCTTTAGATACACCCAGATTGCTCGCCGAATGCGACGTGTGAGCCTGACAGTAATGACAGCCATTAGCCGTGCTCGCGACCATCGCCACCAGCTGCTTTAAACCTCCCTCAACCTCTCCGGTCTGCAGAATAGTTGCAGCAAGACCACCAAAGGCACCCAATAATTCGGGCCAATGTGCCATCGACAAGAAGTTGTTAGGAATGTAACCCATGGTGTTGTCCAAAATCTGAAACATGGGTTCGAAATCGGGCAATTGCTCCCGAGACAATGTTGATATCCGCGCCATTGCTATCTCCTTATTGGCTACTGAGCGTGACTGCATAATGCTGTTACCGCGACTTACTCATGCAGGCTGTCAGCAGCCCGCAAGTTTAGTGACACAGTTGAGTTATTCGCGAGCTCTGCTCTGATTAACCGTCAACGCCGAGATGAGATTCAATAAATTCAGCTTGCCGTCGGTAATAGAACAGTCGATTAGCGAGCTTCCGCCAGCCGTGACCTTCATCAGGCACTTTAATGTAAGGCGCCTCAATACCATTCTCTCGCAACGTACGAACCATAACCTCGGTTTCATAAATATCTATCCGCGGATCCATTTCGCCGTGGGAATAAAGAACGGGGACACGAATTTTATCCGCCTGACGAATAGGTGAATTAATCGTGTAGAACTCACGCCACTCTGGGTCGCGAATATCGCCATACTCGATACGATCGGACGCTTTCAACGCAGGCGACGCCACTTCCAACGCGGTTACCCAGTCTGCCACACCGTAACGGGAGACGCCTGCTGCAAAAGCCTCCGGGTAGGCTGCGAGCACCGCGTTGACCATATAGCCGCCGTAGGATCCGCCCGAGACCGCTGCTCTCGATGCATCAACCCGACCGTCACCTTCAAAAAATTTCAACATATCGACCAAATCGCGAACGCTGTCCAAACGCTGCTTCTGATCATCCAGCTTGACATAGGTTCTGCCAAAGCCAGTTGAGCCACGAACGTTCGGCTTAAAAACCGCAACGCCACGCGCTGCGTGATACTGAGATACGGGATCAAAGCTTGCCCGCGACTGCGCTGTGGGCCCACCGTGCACCTCAAAAATAACGGGCGGCGCGCGTTCGCTTGTCCCTTTTGGGAGATAAAGAAGGCCCTGCAATTCAACCCCATCCCGTGCAAGCATAGTGATGCTCTCCGGACGGATAAGCGACGCCTCGCGAATACCTGCGAGGTTAGAGTCCACCAACAACTGAGATCCGCCTGTGGCCAAATCAATGGCATAGATGTCGCCAGGTGTTCGCCAACCGTTAATCCCGACAATCAGCGTGCTATCAACTTTGGAACAACTGAGTGAATAAACACCCTCGGGAATCTCTGGGAATACGATGGGCTCACCAGTGGCGAGGTCCCGCCCGCCCAGCACATCAAAGCCATTCTGGTTTTCAGTCCATAGTAAATAGGCGTCATCTGCGCCACATAAGCGGACGTCCGCCAAATCAAACTCGGACTGAACCAAGGAGTCGAATCGCGCACTGCCAAGATCGTAGGCAACCACGGCGGCAAACTCTCGATTCGCGTTACTGCTCAAAAACAGTGTCTCTCCATCTGAAGACCACGCAAAGCCGCCGTCACCATGATTGGCTCTAGATTCAGGCTGAGACACCACTCTCATCTCGCGTGTATCCGTGTCGAGTAGATACAGATAATCAGAGTCTTCTCCAACGGTCTCGGTAACTACCAAATAGCGGCCGTTCGGCGATAGCGCACGTGCAAAATTGCCGTAGCTACCCTCGAAGATGAGCTCAGTCTCACCTGACGAAATCGACCCTTGATAGATGTCGTAGTGAAGACCCGTACGTTCGGTAGATGCGAGAAATAGGGTGTCGTTGTCGCCGGCGATATCACCTAACGACCGAAAACCACCCTCTGTCGCTGAAAAGACTTCGCGCTCGGAGGTCCCATCCCTATTGATCAGCAAATAGGACTCTTGCTCGTTGCCGTTGTTGTCAGCCCCGTACAGGATGCCAGAGCTATCGGGTAACCAGCGAGCGAAGGTAATACCATTGCCGAACGTCAACTGGCTGGGTGCACCGCCCGTGACCGGTAATGTCCACAGCTGAGGTACACCGGTGACTGAGGACCGAAAAATAACCTGTTGCCCGTCGGGAGAAAGTTGCGGTGCAGAGGCACCATTTGCCAAGAGGTAACGGCTGATGTCTGCTGGTTCATCCCCCGCCATGCCCACAGAAAGCGCTTCTTTCTTTGGAATGATTGCGTCCAGGGTGCTGCCCTGATCGTCGGTTGCGCACCCTGCTGACAATATCGTTGCTGCGAATAATCCACATACAAGTCCAGACCTGTGTAACGCCATATCTCCCCCGTTTCCTGTCAATAATGTTCGTAGCAACAATGCCAGCGCTCTGCCTTAGCTGAGGTCACACACCCACAGAGAGCGCGTTTAGCTTTTCGAATCCACTACCGTACGGCGGCTTCGGTCAATTCAAGCACGCCCGTTGACGCGTCCATCCGCGCCCTACCGCCAACAGGGACCGTGCTTTGCTGGTCGACATGACCAATCATGGCTCCAAAATAACAGGGCACCCCCAACGGCTCACAGTGCTGTTTGAGGATATCCATTAACGCAAAATTGCCCAAACCCGGGTTTGGTTTCACACCAGTGAAGTGACCGAACACAATGCCAGATACTTTCTGCAAATGGCCGCTTAATTTCAGCTGGGTGAGCATGCGGTCGACACGATAGATTGCCGCCCCAACATCCTCTAGAAACAAAATAGCGTTATCGAACTTGGGCAGGTAAGGCGTTCCCAACAGCGCACTCATCAATGTGAGATTGCCGCCAATTAGGCGCCCCTCTGCACGTCCCGGCACAATGGTTTGAATCCGGTTTTGCCGCGCAACCAACTCGCCGTCCCGATCA
>CBFIHK010000037.1:0-21781 GCA_965662305.1 Luminiphilus sp. | reverse complement strand
AACCAGGATTTTTCTACGATATTCATGCTGCTGATACGACAGACTCAGCACTTAAGATCTCGCGTCTTAACTAACACCGTAAAATTGTGCGGTCTTATCAAGAGCCGCAGCCAAACTGGACACCAGCGCATCTGCTTCTTCGGTGGAAGTGACGAAAGGCGGCGACATGATCATAGCGTCGCCGGTCTGGCGCACCATTAAACCGCTTTCGATCGCCCGATCGCGACAGTACACCGCCGCTCCCGACTCGGGAGCAAGGCGCTCTCTCGAGCCTTTATCACGCACGAGCTCAACCGCAGCCACAAGACCTTTGGAACGAACCTGGCCGACAATAGGGTGGTCAGCGAGACCTTGAAGCGCATTGGCAAAGTGAGGTGCCAACACTGACTTTGATTGCTCCAAAATATCGGTGTTCTCCAGAACATCCATGGTGGCTAAGCCTGCAGCACAAGACGCGGGGTGACCCGAATACGTCAGGCCATGAGCGAACTCACCACCGTGGCCAAGCAGCACGTCCGACACCTTGTCACTCACCAAGCATCCACCGAGTGGCATGTAGCCATTGGTGACTGCTTTCGCAAAGGTAATCAAGTCGGGCTTAGTACCGTAAGTTTGGAACCCAAATAAGTTGCCAGTGCGCCCGAAGCCGCAGATGACTTCGTCAGAAATAAACAGGATGTCACGCTCATCGAGAATTTTCTGCACAGCAGGCCAGTAGGTATCGGGCGGGATAATGACGCCGCCAGCGCCCTGAATAGGCTCAGCAATAAATGCCGCTACTTTGTCCTCTCCCAGCTCGTCAATTTTCTTTGCAAGCTCGTTGGCTGCCCACAAACCGAACTCGTCCGAACTCATATCGCCACCCAACTCGAACCAGTGAGGCTGCTCAATATGCCTAATGTAATCCAAGCCCTCGGTTTGCTCGTGCATGGCACTCATGCCACCCAGTGAGCCAGCAGCAATAGTACTCCCATGGTAAGCATTCTTGCGGCTGATGATCAGCCGCTTCTCAGGCTTGCCCAGTAGCTGGTAGTAGCGATGCACAAACTTGATCTGTGTATCGTTCGCCTCGGATCCCGAGTTGGTAAAGAAAACTTTATTGAAATGCGCCGGAGCCATACTGGTAAGTCGCGAAGCTAACTCCACCGCTGGCTGATTCGAGCACTTGAAGAAATTATTGTAGAACGGCAGCTCCATCAGCTGGTCCGCGACCGCCTGCTTGATCCCATTCTGGCTGTAGCCGAGACTACAACACCAAAGCCCTGACATAGCATCCTGAATTTTGTTGCCATCGGAGTCGTAAATGTAAATATGTTCTGCACGACTAACGATCCGACCACCGTTTTCCGCGTAATCACGAAAGTCTGTAAACGGATGTAGGTGGTGTTGCTGATCAAGTTGTCGCAACTGATTCGTTTCTAGGGTGGCATTCACGGTATGATCTCCAGTTAATGCCTATATTTTCCACAAGCTTTCACAAGGGCGCCGTACCCCGACAGGGTAAGAGCGTGTTGGTAGCGCCCCCAATTACAGGAACACCCGCGCATGATGGTGAATGAAGAGTACCGAGGTCTGGTTTATCCCTGGGGCCGAAAAAGCCCAATGGGCTATGGCGAGCCACTCGAAGTAGCGCCCGGCGTTTGGTGGGTCCGATTCGAAATGCCCGGCGGCCTCGATCACATCAACATTTGGCTACTCGAGGAAGAGGGCGGTTGGACTGTTGTCGATACCTGCATGAAGCTCGATAGCGCCAAGGCGCAGTGGGAGCAGTTATTTGATGGCTTTATGCAAGGCAAACCTATCTTGCGTGTTATTTGCACGCACCTGCATCCAGATCATATTGGCCTCGCTGGCTGGCTATGCGAACGGTTTGATTGCGAAGTGTGGATGACCCGCAGTGAGTACCTGAACGGAAGCTTACTCCTGAGTTACACATCGGACGAGATCCCGAAAACTGCCCTCACATTCTATAAACGCGCTGGGTTTAGTGACGAGCTGATGTCGAGCTATCAGCAGCGCTTCGGCACATTTGGCAAGATGTCAGAACCTTTGCCACACAGCTATCGCCGCATTGTTGACCTAGAAACCATCAATATTGGTGATCACTACTGGCAGGTGGTTATTGGCCAAGGACACTCACCTGAGCACGCCTGTTTATATTGCCCAGGGCTTAAGCTCATTATCGCGGGTGATCAGATTCTTCCCAGAATTACGCCCAACGTTTCAGTCTTCCCCACAGAGCCAGAGGGAAACCCCCTCGAGTATTGGCTGTCCTCGAATACGCGACTGCTCGACATCCTGCCCGAAGACCTATTGGTACTGCCGGCCCACCAGTCGCCTTTCAAGGGCGCCCGAACGCGGCTTAACCAAATCATCGACAGCCACAGACAGTCGTTGGCCCGGCTATACAATCACTTGAGCGAGCCCAAGACGGTGCCCGAGTGCTTTACACCTTTATTTAACCGGGTACTAAAGGAGCACGAGGTGCATTTAGCGACTGGCGAAACGGTGGCTCATCTCAACTATCTTGTTCAGCGGGGTAACGTTAATCGCGAGATCAACTCAGATGGGCTGTATACTTACCGCGCCGATCCGAACTCGCAATTTATCCACGCAGATGACGTCGCTGCTTAATACACTAATCGCAAAATTTGCCCGCACCTTTTACCTGCGCCGACATGACAAGGCGTGGGAGGGTGTGCCGCAGACAAAACTGCCGGTTAGTAATCTTTGCGTCGAGCTAGGTGGTCGCCAGATAAGTCTGCGCATGTATCACGGCAAGGCCGATAAGCCCATGGTGATCTATGCTCATGGCGGAGGTTGGGTGGTCGGCAATTTGGATACGCACGATCGATTTTGCCGGGCGCTGAGTCTCGAGAGTGGCTGCAGCTTGATCTCGATCGACTACCGCCTTGCACCCGAATATCAATTCCCCGCAGCGCACGATGACTGTCTAGACGCAAGCCGATGGGTGATCGATAACTTGGACAACCTAGCACCTAACAATGGGATGTTTATCCTTGCGGGCGATAGCGCTGGCGGCAATATCGCGATTGCATCAACGCTCGCGTTGCAACACCAATACGGGATGGCAGGCTGCCTTGCCATATACCCAGCCACACAGCACTACATCAGCGACCTTCCGTCATATACCGAGCACGCCAAGTCAGGACTGGTGCCGGCAAGAAATATGCGTTGGTGCTGCGATGCCTACCTTGGTGATCTCGCCCCCGCAGATCCAGTGCTAGAACGCGTCTTTCCGGGGCGCAGAACATCGCTAAATGATTTTCCCCGAACCTTGATCATCACCGCGGAGCGAGACCCGATCCGCGACGACGGAGCACGCTTTGCCGTAAGACTCCATCGCGCTGGCTGCAAAGTGATGTACAAACACCTCGAGACAGCTAGTCACGGATTCGTCTGTTCAGAAGGAGACTCGGGTGACTTCCAAAGAGCGGTAAGCCTTGCCAGCCAATGGCTGGCAACACCGCTTATTCTGAAATCGCCTCAAGAAGGTTGAGGATTTCAGACTTCTCAAGCTGTCTTGGACAGAAGTAGCCATCACCCTCATCCATGGCAGCTTCAGCGATGATGTCGAACTTCTCACGCTTTATTCGCGGGTCCGTTGGGGCAATACCCACATCAGCGATCAACTTCTCTACCTCCGCAATAAAGGCGCGAGCGCGTGTTTCTGGGTGGCCCGAGTCCGACACACCTGTCGCCACAGCAAGCTCTGCCAAGCGTTCAACCGCTGTCTCTCCATAAAGCGTGAGCACATGAGGTAGAACAATCGCGTTTGCGTGCCCGTGTGGGATACCAAAATTTGCCCCCAACTGGTGAGCAATTGCATGAACATTGCCAACGTTGACCTGATTAATAGCAACACCTGCGTTGTAGGCGGCAAGTGCCATACCCTCTCGTGCATCCATATTTCCAGGATCTTCACAGGCCTGACGGAGCCAGCGAAAAACACCCTGTACTGAGATACGTCCCATCTCGGTTCGATTGCCCCGCTCCCATGTGGAGATGTAGGCCTCGATGCCGTGAGTCAGCGCATCGATACCCGTTGCAGCGGTAATGGGCTTTGGCAACCCAACCATCAGGCAGGCATCGAGTGCGACAGCCGCTGGGTGAATCGATGAACCCGAAATGATTTCTTTTTTGTGTGTCGACTGGTTGGTGATAACGGCACCCATTGTTGCCTCACTGCCTGTGCCCGATGTGGTCGGGATAACAAACAAGGGGGCTGCTTCTTCAGGTGCTTTACCGAAACCAGCCCAGGATGTCATGTCATCCCCAGCATTATGCTTGGTTAATGCAATAACCTTTGCACAATCGATGGACGAACCACCGCCCACAGCAATAATTGCGGTGGCGCCGGATTCGCGCAGAATACGCGCACCCGCTTCCACGTGACCGTAGGTCGGGTCAGGATCCACTTGGTCATACCAGCTGAGGGTGACACCCTCGCGGTTAAGGCCTGCGACAGCCTCATCAGCCAGCCCCAACTCACGCAGCGCCTTGTCAGTCACAACCAATACAGAGGTATGGCCCAACTCGATAATCCGCTCGCACAACCGCGCGCAACTGGCCTTACCCACGAATGCCATATACTGGCCGGATGCCTCCCCAGCAATGAGCCTCGCCATCACATAAATCAGGCGGTTTTTTATCTTTCTGAGAAACATTGGTTTAGCCATGATGTGCCCCTAGTTTTGCGACGAGCTGCCAATTACGGCTATGCTCATCAAATCTCTTATTAATTTGTGCCAACAGTAACCTCAGGAATGCGTTTGCGCCACCATGACATATCACTTTATACATATTGAAGACCCCGAGACGTTAAGCATCCAGGAAGGTGAGGACCTGACTTGCGGTGCAGACGAAGTTGTTATTGATGTCGCCTATGCAGGCATAAACCGCGCAGATGTATTGCAGCGCATGGGTTTCTACCCGCCCCCCCCTGACGCCAGTCCTGTCATGGGGTTAGAGGTTTCCGGTTCTGTGAGAGTTGCGGGTAAAGACAGCGGCTTCTCCGAAGGTGAGCGCGCGTGTGCGCTTGTGCACGGCGGCGGCTATGCAACACAAGCCATCGCAAAAGCAGCCTGCACCCTACGTATTCCTGCAGGTGTGGATGACTTGACCGCGGCCTGCCTGCCTGAGGCCTTCCTCACCGTCTGGTACAACCTCATCGTTCGAGCGTCGTTGAAAGCCGGAGAAACATTGCTGGTCCACGGGGGAGTCAGCGGCATCGGAAACATTGCCGTACAGCTGGCAAAGGCGATGAACTGTAAAGTCATCGCGACCGCCGGAACACCTGCAAAGTGCGAGATCCTCAAAAATCTAGGCGCTGATGTCTGCCTAAACTACAGCGAATCCACCCTGACAGAGCAATGTCAGGCGCAAGGCGTCATGGGCGAGGTTGACGTGGTGCTCGACATGGTTGGCGGGGACTTTGAGCAATTCAACCTCGAGTGCTTAGCCGTTGACGGTCGTATTGCCTGTATTGGTCTCATGCGGGGTGGCCAATCCACGATTGACCTCACACAACTGCTGATGAAGCGTGCAACGCTTACCGGCAGCACGCTACGCAGGCTGACACCTTCAGAAAAAGCGCGATGCTTTGAGGAGGTTGAAGCACATATAATGCCGCTCGTTGAGAAAGGCGCGATGAAACCACTTATCGACCGATCCTTCGATCTCGACCAAGCGTTGGAAGCGCAAACCTACATGGCTTCGGGCAGTCACGCGGGCAAACTCTTGCTCAAATGTGGTTAGCGGACAGGTAATAGCAAACGCCCAGAGAGCAACCCGTAGACCAAAAGCCGCAAGACAAAAACAAGTAGGAAGTTAGAGAACTTGAAAATAGGTAACCCAGTCAATGGGTTACCTGCAACAAAGTCGCGGCGTGTGAACTGACACCGCTCATGCGCCCTTAGAGTTCTCGTTAACGGGCGCAATGAAAAAGCCCGACTCAGCTACCCGCTGCGTCGTCAGAAGCTGCGGCCTCGCCTGGGCTGTTAGTGAAGGTGGCAAAAATGAGTCCTGACACGACACCGGTGGCAACATGCGCAATCAGGCCACCAAGCGTTCTACCGGAAGCCACAAGCACACCACTAAGCCCCATAGCGGTGTCAAAAGCGATGTACAGCAGGAGTAGCGACAGCGCTCCCGCAACGGCGTATACCATGCGTCGGCTGGCCAAGTTTGAATCTGAAGACTGGCTTCTCTTGGCTGAGAAGCGATGGACTAGCAAGAAAATTACCGTGTGTAGCCCCACGTAAATCGGCAAGTAGGTACCAGCTAGACCGGTCCACTCGGTGGCGGTCATTTGGATCCGATCACCCAGACTTACCTCAATCCCAAAGCCAACGAGCGTTGCGGCACTCACCGTAGAATTAATAATGACACTCAAAGTGTAGCCAACAGTTGCGGCAACGATAGCAATGATTAATGAGCGCATAACTTAAACCTTCCAACTCCACATGGCTGGGGATGTTGCGCTATAGTCGAGCCACAATCCAGTACAGGTTAACCAGCATGCTTCTTCGCTCGCTCAAAACGTCGGCTTATATCCTTTCTGCAGCACTTTTTTGTCAGACAGCACAGGCTGATATCGAGATACAAACGATTGCTGAGGGCTTTGACACCCCTTGGTCCATCGCTGAACTTCCCAATAGCGAAGGCTTTCTGGTTACGGAGCGACCCGGAGGTCTGCACCGCGTATCAAGCTCAGGAGAAACCGCATCGATTAGTGGTGTACCCGCAGTCTTTGCCAAACGACAGGGAGGACTTTTCGACGTCGTCCTGCACCCTGATTTCGAAACGAACAACACCCTATTTCTAGCATATGCAGCAGGCTCGGAGGAGAGTAATCGAACCACCGTCGCTCGAGCTACATTAGACGGTAATGCGCTAACCGATCTAAAGGTCATCTTTGAAGTAACTCCCAACAAGAAAGGTGGCGGTCACTTCGGCGGCCGTATGGCCTTTCTGGCAGACGGGACGCTTCTGCTATCTGTGGGCGAGGGCTACAGCCTGCGAGAAGATGCGCAGAAAAAAGCGAGTCAGCTAGGAAAACTGCTCCGTATGACGGAAATGGGCGAAGCACCCGCGGACAATCCTTTTGCAGATGCGCCTTACGTTTACAGCTACGGCCACAGAAACCCACAAGGGCTGATTGTTGATGCACCAACGCAGACTATTTGGATGACCGAGCATGGCCCCAAAGGCGGTGACGAGCTCAATAAAATTACCGCGGGTAAAAACTATGGATGGCCTGCGATTACCTACGGTGTCGATTACTCGGGGGCAATCATCTCTCCATTCACCGAGGCGCCCGGTATGGAGCAACCCGTAACCTACTGGGTACCCAGCATCGCCACCTCAGGCTTGGCTTTGTACACCAGTGATGCGATACCTGATTTGAAAGGGAAGCTGCTGGTTGGGGGTCTTAAGGCCAAAAAAGTAGTCGCCGTCGACGTGTCGGGCACAGAGGCCAATGTCAGCGAGCCCTTCCCGAAGCTCGAGGGAAGAATCCGTGACGTGCGGGCGCTTGCAGACGGTTCCATTGCTGTTATCGACGAGGCGGCTGGCAAAGTCGTTCGCATCAGCGCGGGTGCAGACTAGTCACTAGCCTCACTTTCTGGGTTGTGCTTGTGATTCTCCGCGCTTCATGACTAAGGGCTTTTTTCGGCTGAGGGCTCTTTCCCGCTGAGGGCTCTCTCCCGCTGAGGGCTCTCTCCCGCTGAGGGCTCTTTCCCGCTGAGCGCTCTTCAACCCGTAACCTTCTCCAATTTTTTCGCCCTCTCGTCCACTTGAAGACGTCCAGCGGGCGCCCACCGGCGCCTTACACCTGGTGATGGAGAGATGTAAAACAGGTCTCCGTTTTGACCTGTAAGCGTGAGTGGCACGCCACAACGCTGGGCAACATCAGCATTCGCTTTCATATGACGTTGTTCGCCGTGAACCGGAATGCAGACATTCGGCTTAATCACGTCGTATAGATCGGCTAATTCGTCCTCACACGGATGGCCTGACGCGTGTAGCATCGCACTCACTTCGTCTGCATGGATAACGCTAACGCCTCGGTCTTTCAGCCCGGTGATCAAACGTTGCACCGCCTCCTCATTCCCGGGGATCGTCTTTGACGAGAAGATAACGGTATCACCCTCACCCAGTGACATATGAGGGTGGGTGTCCATCATCAGTCGATGCAGTGCGGCACCGATTTCGCCCTGGGTGCCGGTTGCCACAGCCAGCACTTCCTCCTCCGGAAGATAACCCAAGTGCTCAGCCTCGATGATTGGCACTTTCGGTTCGAAGACGCCGGCATTCTTCGCCGACCGAACCATGATATCGAGGGACCTACCTAAAAGCCCGACACGGCGATCTGATACATAGGCTGCTCGAAAAATACTTTGAACACGCGCCACATTGCTGGCAAAGCAAGCAACAACTACCCGTCCTTTTAGTGAGGTAATTAACTTCACTAAGGCGTCGCCCACCTCCCCCTCGGTGGGCGATCGGCCAGGCTTAATTGCGTTAGTCGAGTCGCAAATCACAGCGTCGATACCTTTATCGCCAATGGCTTTCCACTGACTAGGAGACCAACCATTACCAATGACAGGGCGGGTATCAATTTTCCAGTCCGCCGTATGGAGGATCCGACAATCTTCTGTCTCAATCAGAAGAGCGCAGGTCTCCGGTGTTGAATGCGTGATGGGCAGCCAGGTGACACTAAATTGACCAATGACGTGCGTATCCCCGGGCATCACTTCAATCAGCGGCTCGGGAGGCGGCGCTCGTCGCCAAGCAGCTTTTTTGCGCAGTACAGCCGCCGCAAATGGTGTTGCGTAAACGGGGCATTGCAACTCCTGCCATAGATAAGGAACGGCTCCGAAATGATCTTCGTGCGCGTGAGTGATAATCAGTCCCTCGAGCGAATCGCGCTGACTTGCAATAAAGCTCGGATCCGGCATTTGAATCGCTGGACGGCCTTGCGAGTCGGCGAGTCCCTGCTCGAAGGTAATCCCACAGTCGACCATTAAATAACGGTCGCCGTGTGAGAAAAGATTCATGTTCATACCAATCTCGCCGCAGCCGCCGAGTGGTAAAAACGCTGTCTTTAACGGTGGCTTTGTCAACGCGAGATGCTTACTGGGAAAGGCTCAAAAGCCATGGCTACCAACTATAGCCAACTCGCAGGTTATATGACTGATCCACCGCATCTTTTCCTGCCGCGGCCGCGCCGTCGTAATCGATGGAAAACTCAGCCGCGGCCTCCAGCCCAAAGAAGAAGGGGAAGCCAAGTCCAACTGTTGTATCGAGAATAACGCTGTTGTCATCGCTGATGTTCAAGATACCAACATGCGTGAGGTATAGACGGGAGTCCCCTCCCAACACCATGCTCTCGCCGGTAAAGTTCCAGTTTGCGCCGTAGTACTCGGTATCCTCAGCGTTATAGAAATCTGTATCCACCCGCACGAAACCCAATTCGCCATCGAGTTTGCCCCAAGAGCCATTGAACAACTTTCGCCCGTAATAAGGCCCGATGTAGCTTCGCAACCGGATATCGGTAAATTCGTCGGCCTCAACTGACGCGTTCACCCCAAGATAGTGTTTGGTCCATTCCTTTAGGTAGTAATCGTATTTGCCAATGATTTGCCAGTTGTCGGCTGAAGGCTTACTCACACGCTCAAAGGATCCGTCACCCGAGGCCGAGGGTACAGTCACAATAGCGGTGTCCCGCTCAGCATTAGCTCTCAATGTAATTCGGTCACGAGTGCTGTCGAATTGCGTGTTTACAGCAACATCCAATTGATCCGCATCCGTATTGCCTCGCGCTACCGTTAACGCGACTGACGCCAGACCCTGCAATGCGTAGCCCTGTCCCATTTCCCAAGGCTCCGGATTGAGCTTGTCGACATCCGACAATTTGACTACTTCGCCATCTGAAAGCGCGAGCAAGCCACCCGTCACCATAAAAGGCCCAGCTTCAACTTTGCGGCCATCCTTTAGTAGGAGAATCGCAAGTCTCAGGTCCTCAGGAGAGGCCTCGATATCCTTGATAAAGCTTGATTTGATCGAGAGCTCTCGGCTAAAGCTGGTATTTAATGTAAGCGAGTCACTTCGATAACTCACGATGTCACCGACAATAATGGAGCCGTCAAAAAGCAACACTCGAGACTGATCTAGCGCGCGGGCCTGCGAGGGCCCCACACATACAATCAAAGCAACAGCGAGTAAAACAGGCAATAGCGACCAATCAGCAGATCGATCACGGTTCCAAGGTATAATAGGCATTTAGCAGTTCTTCGTTGAGCGCATCGGTAGGTTGCATTCGACGAGCCTCTCTCACGGAATCAAGGGCAGGTCAGGCAAGATATGGATAATGATAACAGTTGCGATTTATTTGTCATCGGCGCGGGCTCTGGAGGCGTGCGCGCTGCACGCATTTCTGCAGGTCTCGGCGCCAAAGTCATCGTAGCCGAGGGACTGTATCTCGGTGGCACCTGCGTCAATGTAGGCTGTGTACCCAAAAAGCTCTACGTTTACGGAAGTGAATTCGGCAAGGCGTTTAAAGACGCTGAGGGCTTTGGCTGGACAGTTAACGGTACGTCGTTTGATTGGCCAACACTTCGCGACAATAAGACGCGGGAGATCAGCCGTCTTAACAGCATTTACGATCGACTGCTTGATGGTTCAGGCGCACAGGTCATTAGCGGTATGGCCACGCTGATCGATGCCCACACGGTCGAGGTAAATGGGACGCGGTATCACGCAAAGAAAATTTTGCTTGCGACAGGATCATGGCCCACAAAACCTGAGTTTCCCGGCAACGAGCTTGCCATTACGTCGAACGAGATCTTCGACCTTGATTCCTTCCCACAGCGGCTATTGGTTGTGGGTGGTGGTTATATCGCTACCGAGTTTGCCTGCATCTTCAATGGATTGGGCGCCCAGGTCACACAGCTTTACCGTGGCGACCTGTTCATGCGCGGCTTTGATAACGATATTCGAGCATTTGCTGCTGAAGAAATTAGAAAGACAGGCGTCGATTTGAGATTCAATAGCAACATCGTCTCTCTCATGCGAACCAATGACGGCCTAAACGCTCAGCTTACCGACGGCTCAAGTATCGGGGTTGATGCTGTGCTCTGCGCCACCGGTCGCCACCCTAATATCGAAGGCTTGGGCTTGGAAAAGACCGCGGTAAAACTCGACGCGCGCGGCTATGTCAGTGCCGACGAAAGCTTCCAAACCGACGAGCCATCGATTTTCGCGCTTGGCGATATGACGGGCGGTCCACAATTGACACCCGTCGCCATTGAGCAGGCCATGGCCTTTGCGCAAACCCAATTCGGCGACGCTGGGAAGGTGATGGACTATGCGTTCATACCAACCGCGGTGTTCTGCCAACCCAATATCGGTACGGTCGGCTTTACCGAGCAAGAGTGCGAGGCTCGCGGCATAGATATTGATGTATACCTGTCTGACTTTAAGCCGATGAAGCACACGCTCAGTGGACGCGACGAGCGCACTTTGATGAAGATGATTGTCGATAAATCATCAGATCGCGTCATTGGACTTCACATGGTTGGCCCCGATGCTGGCGAAATTTGTCAGGGCATGGCGGTCGCCATGAAAGCAGGAGCGACCAAAGCAGACTTCGATAGCACCGTCGGCATTCATCCGACGGCCGCCGAGGAGTTCGTCACAATGAGAGCAGCGCGCGGATGATGGATCTTGTTTGGTGGGAAATCGCGATACTCATCATCGCAGGCTTTGGTGCTGGCGTTGTCAACGTTATGGCTGGAGGCGGCTCTATCTTAACCGTCCCTATCATGATGTTCTTGGGGATGCCTGGCCCCGTTGCTAATGGGACTAATCGCATCACGATTGTGGCGCATAACGCGTCTGCGATAGCGACTTACCTACGACATGGCGTGCCCCATGCAAAACTGTGCGCCACACTTACCGCAGTCGCGATTCCTCCGGCACTCCTTGGTGCTTGGCTCAGCACACGACTCAATAACGAGCAGTTTGAAGGCTTGTTAGCCTTTGTGATGGTGGCGGTTTTGCTGCTTATGCAAGCGCCCCAAGGCAAGAGGGATGCAACAGCAGAAGATCAGCCCAAGAATCTTGCTCTGGGCCATGTGTTAATGGCGATGGCGGGGTTTTGGGGAGGCTTCATCCAAATCGGTATGGGCTTTGTCGTGCTACCGATCATGCATCGTGTCATGGGCCTTAGCCTCGTTAGTACGAACATTCTTAAGGTCTTTATTATTTTTACCTACACCCTGCTTGCTATTTTTGTTTTTGCAGCAACCAGCGAGGTGCTTTGGGTAATCGGAGCAATTGCTGCGATTGGTAATGTGGCTGGCGGTATCGTCGGTGCGCGACTCACCCTAAGTCACGGCGAAGTGCTCATAAGGCGCGTACTCACCGCGGCCATTATTGGCATGATCATTAAGCTGGTCTTTTTCTAAAAGCAATTCATTCTAGTAGCGACACGTTCTGACAGCAGTCGTTCTATGAGCTTGCGGTCCTCGTTGTTCTTCAATGAAGGCATCGTGTGCTCTATCTGGTTTGGGCGCTGCCAGTGCTGATATTCGTTTTGATCTCGTTACACATCGGTCAGCTGCTCTTTACGCTGGTGACCTAGGATCCTCATGGTGGTCTTCTAATAGCTGGTTTCTACTGCTAGTCGAAGATTGAAGGCGCCGAGGGCTTGAAAACAACGAATACTGAGCTTACAAAGCAGCCGGTAGCGCCTCACCTCGCATACCCGAGACAAGATTGCCCAACGCTAGCTCGAACATAGCTCGTCTCGTTCGCTCAGTGGCACTGCCAACGTGGGGCAGCAAAACGCATCCCGGTAAGGAATGGAAAACGCTGTCGAGAGGCAGCGGCTCCTCGCTGTAAACATCAAGACCCGCTCTTAACCTGCCGGAAGCTAACTCGTCAGCAAGCGCTAACTCGTCGACAATGGCGCCTCGCGCAGTATTGATCAGAATCGACTGATCCTTCATCAAACCGAGTCGATCTCGGTTGATCAACGCTCGCGTCTCGTCAGTCAGTGCCGTGTGGAGCGAGACGATGTCAGCGCTTGCCAAAAGGGTGTCAAGGTCGGTGAATTCAACACCTGCAACTTCTCGAGGCGAGCGATTCCAAGCAATAACGCGACAGCCAAACCCAGCTAATCGCTCAGCAACCGCCTGCCCGATGGGCCCCATACCGACGAGCCCGACAGTGGATTTACTTAAGTCAGTGCCCAGCAATAGATTTGGCTTCCACCCGTCACTCCAGGCGCCCTTGCGCACTAGCGCGTCACCCTCAGCAAGGCGACGGCCCACAGCCAGCATCAACCCAACCGCTAAGTCCGCAGTGCTATCAGTGAGTACGCCGGGCGTGTGGCCAATCGTGATGTCTCGAGACTGAGCAAAATCGACATCGATGTGATCAACGCCTACAGATACGGTGGAGATTACTTTTAAATTCGCCGCCCCTGAAAGCGCCGCCTGATTGAGCGGACAGGTTAATGTTGTCAGCACGCCCTCAACGTCGACTAACCATTCCGCGAGTATCTCAGCGGGAATCGGGACTTCACTCTCCCAAAAGCGACAGTCGAACATATCGCTGAGCAGACCTTTCGCAGCCTCGGGAATAGGGAATGTGACAGCAACCTTCATATCAGCTCAACTCCAAACGCTTGAACTCTCTTGCGGCGGTAAATGACCAAAACACCAAAAATAACACCATCAGCCCACTGCCTAACCATGCCGTGCCAAAGCCCCGAGAGGATAACAACCAGGCAGCAAAAAGTGGTCCAATGATTCTTCCTGCGGATGATGCGGAGGAGGTCAATCCCATCATTCTGCCGCGGTGATTCGGCTGCACAATCTCTGATGCAATCGCATTGAGCAGCGGTAGACAGACAGTGGAGCCAGAAAAAGCAAAGAAAATCATTGCGGGCATCCATAGTGTTGCCTCTCCTAGCGCGACAACAAACAACGACAGCGCAAAAACAACTGCGCCAACCCGGAGCACATTTAAATGGCCAAAGACGCGGCTCAGTGTGGCAAGCAATCCACCTTGTAAGGTAATCATAGATACACCCACCACACCGAAGAAATACCCCACGTTTGAGGGTCCCCACTGATAAGCATCGGCCACCCAAAGCGGAAACAAGTAGATAATCGAACTCACTGAGCAGGTGTGAGTAACGTACTGCATGAGTAACAACTTGTTCTTCCGCGGCGCCAGCACTGAAGGTGGCGGTTCATCCTGAGAGTCACCCATTTTTACACCCGGGGGTGTCACCATCTGCGCTGGCAACAACCAAAAGGCAAAAATGGTCGCGATAAAGGACATAGCGGCCGCCGTGTAAAAAGGCAGCGCAAAGCTCTTTGAATCACCGGTCAACAAGCCGCCAAGTACAGGGCCTGCGATCAAGCCCAATCCGAACGCCGTACCGACCAAGCCCATGGCTTTCGCTCGCCGCTCAGGCGGACTGAGGTCAGCCATCAACGCGGTTGCAACAGGCAAACTGCCTGCAGCCAACCCAGACAGGGCGCGTCCTAAATAAACTTGAAATAGCGTATCTGAGAGTGCCGTCACAACGTAGGCGGCAGAACTTGCAAGCAGCGCAAGCACCAAGGCGAATCGTCGACCGGCTCGATCGGACAAGCGCCCCCACAGCGGCGCAATAACGGCGGCACCTACTGCATAGGTAATCATAATAAAGGCGACGTCAGATGCGTCTCCACCCAGAGAGGGCGCCATGAATGGTAGAAGTGGTATCACCAGACCAAAGCCGACTAAGTCGATAACGATGACTAGGAAGACAAACCAGATAAGCGGACTGTGTCGAGACGAATCACTCGATCGCATCTAATACGCGCTCCGGTACAGTTAAGTACCCGTTAATACAACTGATTGTAGGGTTAGCTATCGTGCACCCATGACTCGATGCGATTATTTCAGAGATTGAGTGGATATGACCTCCGCTAGGGATGCTGCGCGCATAACTTCTATAACGCGCTGACAACACGCGGATCGATTACTTGTGCCGATAAAACAGCGAACAGACATACTCGCGCCGGCCAACGAGAGTCATTGTAATTCAAAGCCTCAGATTGGCAATTAAACACCCGTCCCACTCTATGTACCGATGGGTATCGATGCGCTTTGATGTCATAAGCTCTGTTGTGTTTTGTTAGAATTACCCTAGTATCGGGTCCGGACTTACGTTTACGGGCAATGCCAAAGTGAAATTTAGATTCTTGCTGTCAGCATTGATCGCCGCCTTTTTGGTGGTGGGTACGGCTGCGCATGGAGCTACTCACGATTATGCGCCCGAAGTAGGTCAGGAGCTCGTCGATTGCCAAGGCTGTCATATCCAGTCGAGCGAGGTGGAAGAGCTAGATCTTGAGTATTTCTTTTCCACGCAAACCCCGCACTTTCCGACGTCAGCGCAAGCGTTACGCCCCAACAGCTTTGGGCATTACAAGAGTCGTGCGCCCCCTAAGTTTTAAGTCAGAACAACTCGTCCGAACTTAAAATTTAGGAGTAATTCCATGATGCGTTTTTCTACGCTCGCAGTGGCTATCGCCATTGCCCCTCTTGCGTTTGCGCAAGACGAATCTATTGAGGAAGTGGTCGTCACTTCCTCACTTGTACACAGCAGCCTCACTGCAACCGCCTTCGTTGTGTCCGGTGATTCAATTGCAGAGTCCGGCTCACAAGCCATTGGCGAACATCTCAGCACGCTTACCGGTGTCTCTTCAAACAACTTTGGTCCTGCCGTGGGTCAGCCTGTCATCAGAGGTATGTCGGGCAATCGTGTAAAGCTATTGCAAAACGGCCTAGTGATCCGCGACGCCTCGGGCATTGGCCCCGACCACGCAAACGACGTTGATTTGAATAATGTTCAGCAAATTGAGGTTGTTAGAGGCGCATCGGCGCTTCTTTACAGCAATGGTGCGAGTGGCGGCATCATCAACATCGTCGATAACACCATCGCGCGCAGTGATGTGGAGGAAGCCTCGGCCTACGTCGGGGCCGAATCACAGTCGGTAAACGATGGCAGTGGTTTCAGCGCAGGTGCAAGAGGCAATGTCGGTGGCTTCAATCTCAGCTACGACTACAGCGAATTTGACGCCGATAGTTTTGATATTCCACTTGGCTCAATTATCCACGACGAAGAGCACGACGAGGACCACGACGAGGACCACGAGGAAGAGCATGATGAAGATATGACCACGCTGGCTGATTCAGATTACGAGACCGAGGCACATCGATTTGGTATCTCTCGAACCGGCGACTGGGGTCACGTTGGTGCGTCATACCAAGAGTTAAGTTCCACATACGGCATCCCCTTCCACGGCGAGCATGGTGGACACGAAGAAGAGCACGAAAGCGAGGAGTATGAAGGAGAGGACCACGAGGGTGAGGAGCACGAGGAACACGGCGAAGAGCGTATTTTCTCGCAAACGGACTCCGAGATCTTAACGCTTGAAGGTCAGCTCAATCTGAACGGCGACTTACTCCAGAACGTTCGGTTTAGCGTTCGGGATACTGATTACCTCCTAAGCGAAAATCATGCTGAGGGTGAAGAGCACGAAGGCGAGGACCACGACGAACATGGTCACTCTGAAGAACCCACGTTTTTCAGCAACGAGTCCACTGAAGTCCAACTGGTCTTTGAGCTAGGTACGGATGAAGCGCCTCGACGAATCGTTGTCAATCACGTTAGCGAAGAGGTTGCCGTACTCGGTGAAGAAGCGTTCATGGAGCCTGTCGACTCAACGGAGACAACCATTGGCTTTTTTGCGGGCTTTAACGCCGGTGCTTTCGATATCGATGTTGGTGCGCGATGGGACGACATCGAACGCGATGGAACTATCCGTGAGATGCATCATGAAGACGAACATGAAGGCGAGGATCATGATGAAGGCGAACATCACGACGAACACGATGAGGAGTTCGAGCTAGAGCCGTTTACCTATAGCGATGAGTCTCTCAGTGCAGCCGTTACTATCAGCCGACAGCTCAGTGACTCACTCAATGCGTCACTCAATCTTGGTGTGGTCAATCGCGCACCATCAGCGATGGAACTCTTCATGAACGGTGAACACCTAGCCGTTGCTCGCTATGAGCTCGGTGATGCCGACCTGGATAGCGAACGGTCCAACAACATTGACCTTGGTCTGAGTTATGCGGCGGACGATTGGTTCGCCAACGTCTCGGTCTACCGTAACCGAGTCGATAACTACATCTATCTTCAAGATGAGATGGATGATGATCATGAAGAAGAACATGACGAGGACCACGAAGAAGATCATGAAGAGGGCCATGAGGAAAGCCACGATGAGCATGATCACGAAGGACTCATAATGGCGAGCTACGTGCAGAACGACGCAACGTTCAGCGGCTATGAAATCGAACTGGGTCGTCGCTTCACGCTTGCCGGTGGTGAGCTCGAGGTCCGCTTACAACGCGACGAGGTAAATGCTGATTTCTCGGGTGGTGGTGCTGTCCCACGTATTACCCCAGCCAGAAACGTGCTGGCATTCGATTACAGCCGAGGTATGACCAACGCCTTACTCGAAATTCAAGACACTGAGCGCCAGCGCGCCGTCGCCGATTTCGAGACAACAACGGATGGCTTTACTTTGGTAAATGCACGCTTATCGCATAGCGTTGAGCTAGGCGAGCGAGCCGTCCTCGTAATTAGTGCTTACGGGAGGAACCTCACCGACGAGGTGGCGCGTAACCATACATCCTTTGTGAAGAATCAAGTGCCGTTAGCGGGTAGAAACATCGGTGTCCGAGCGCGTTTGTCGTTCTAAATCAGCAACCCAAAGTAGAAAGGGGTCACTGCTTAGCAGTAACCCCTTTTTTATTGACTAGATATAAGTGTCTAGTTGGCGCTTAAACAGTCTTTTGACGCTCAAGCATTTCGCCCATCTGTTTCCAAACTGCGTTCACTGCCTTTAGCGGACGAACCATCACTTTGAATTCAACGATTTGGTCGTTTTCAAAAGTGATCATATCGACACCATTAACAAATATGCCGTCCACCATTACCGTGAACTCCAAAACCGCATGGTTGTCCTGAACCACCTCGCGCACGTACCGAAAGTCCTCCGAGAGGGCCTTATTCGCTGCACGCAAATAAGCGTAAGTGATATCGCGACCCTCTTGTGGCGTATGAACGACGGGGGACAAGAAAACACAGTCTGGATGTAAAAGATCAAACAGCGCATCCATGTCGCTTTGCTCCATCACGTGATGCCAACGCTCTAAACCTTTCATCGGGTACTCCTTTTGTTTTCGTTGTTATTTTTGATTCGTTTTTGCGCAGGTTAAATCTGAGTCTGCGCGTTTTCGTAGTCTCGCTCCGCGTTTTTACGCGCTTCGTACGCTGCTTGTCCTCGCAGTTTACTAGATGACTTCACTCGTAAATCGCGACGCCGCTTTTGCGCAGACGCGAGCTGCTCAGCAAAGAACGTTGGTTGATATTCGCCATCCAATAAGGCCTCGATCAAGGCAATATCAATCCCTAGGCGATACGCAATACGGCTCGGGCGTATGCGATTCGCGTGGAACTCCGCCACCAGACGAATCTGCTTAGCTTCTGTAAGCAAACACTCCCTTGAGTATCCCAGAGGAGGATTGGGCGCTCGCTTGTCGTCGTTTGTCATCACCACGTAAATATCCTGCGAGAAAAATGACGTCTCGGGGTGTGGAGTATTGCAGAGTAATTCTTTTTGAAGAACAAAATTTGTCTAGTTCTGCGAGAATCCACACCACGGATAAAAAATAAAATCTTAAGGGGGCGTAATGGCACCGCTTCATGCAAAGCCGGCCATCATTGCACACAGAGGGGCGTGTGGTTACCTACCTGAGCATACACTTCAAGGCGTAGAGCTCGCTCATCAGCAAGGTGCGCATTTTATCGAACAAGACGTTGTACTCACCAAAGACGGTGTTCCTATCGTCCTTCACGATATAACACTTGAGCTTACCACCAACGTTTCGATCCGGTTTCCCGAGCGCCGACGTAGTGATGGGAAGTTCTACTGCAGTGACTTTGTGCTCGACGAAATAAAAACACTCACTGCTCACGAGAGGACGGACGAAAATGGAAATCGGGTGTTTCCGGAGCGATATTCCGGTCCGTTCGATGGTTTCGAGGTCCCAACGCTGGCAGAAGAGTTGGCCTTGATAGATCACTTAAACGCTAATGGAGATCATGAAGCGGGCGTCTACATCGAGCTGAAGCAACCCGAATACCACGAGCGTATTGGTGTTGACCTTTTCGCTGCGGTCTTTGATGTTCTCAAACACTTCAATCGTCTAAACGACCCCTTAAACACAGTCATTCAATGTTTTGACCCTGAGACACTCAAGCGCTTCAAGGCTCACGACGACTTTTCGAGCACCTTGATTCAACTGGTTTGTGAAGGGATGCCTTCTGACATAAGGGGCGACTTTGACTACATGCAGACCCCCGCGGGTATTGAGGAGATAGCCAAATATGCGGATGGAATAGGGCCACACGTTCCGTTACTCTTCGACAGCGAAGGCCGGGCCAGCGATATGGTCACGACCGCAAAAAACTTAGGTCTTTTTTTGCACCCGTTCACGCTACGGGCAGATTCACCCAGCCTTGAGGGTGTAAACTTCAGACAATTACATAAAAAATTGTTTGTCGACCTAGAAGTCGATGGCGCATTCACAGACTTCTCAGATAAGACGCGTGACCTAATACAAGAGTTGGAGATCTAAACACCGTGCCACATGACGCTGCCCGCGTGCATCGCAGAACAAAAATCGTCGCGACCGTTGGACCTGGTAGTGATGGGGAGGACATGATCGGCAGGCTGATCGCGGCTGGTGTGGATGTTTTTCGATTAAATTTTAGCCACGGCTCGGCGGAGCACCACCAACGCGTTGCCAATCGTATTCGAAAGCAAGCTCGTTATCACAATCGATACGTCGGTGTGTTGGCCGACCTACAGGGGCCAAAGATCCGCATAGCAGGGTTCCGCGACGGTTCAGTCATGCTCACGGCGGGTGACGCATTCGATCTAAGTCTCAGTAAGGGGCCGGATGAGGGTGATAGTTCCTGTGTCGGCATTGAGTACAAGGATCTCCCCAAGAGCCTTGTCGTGGACGATATTCTCCTACTAGACGACGGCAAGATGCGCTTGCGTGTCGATAGTGTCTCCGAGACCACGGTTAGCTGTACCGTGGTCGTTGGTGGCAAGCTGAGCTCTCGAAAAGGTGTGAATAAACTTGGAGGCGGGATCGCTGCGCCAGCGTTAACCGATAAAGATAAAGCCGACATCAGAAGTATGGAGTCTATTCAGCCCAACTTCGTGGCGGTTTCCTTCGTTGCATCGGTAAGCGATATCGACGAGGCGAGAGGTCTGCTCAAAGAGGTAAACGTGAGTGCTGCGATTATTGCCAAGATCGAGCGCGCGGAGGTGGTTGCTGAAAGTGCGTTGCTCGACGACATCATCGATGCTTGCGAAGGGGTCATGGTGGCAAGGGGTGACCTCGGGATCGAAGTGGGTGACGCTCAGCTGATTGGCATCCAAAAAGACTTGATCTCGCGAACGCGCAAGCGCGACCGCATGGTTATCACGGCCACACAAATGATGGAGTCCATGATCGAGAACTCGATGCCGACGCGCGCTGAGGT
Source organism: Luminiphilus sp. (assembly GCA_965662305.1). Classification (GTDB taxonomy): domain Bacteria; phylum Pseudomonadota; class Gammaproteobacteria; order Pseudomonadales; family Halieaceae; genus Luminiphilus. The sequence continues at coordinate 1,065 of CBFIHK010000037.1, read as the reverse complement.
TTTTGATGTAGCCAATGCAGTCCTCGATGGAACGGACGCCGTAATGCTCTCAGCCGAAACCGCGGTGGGCTCGTATCCCGTCGAGGTGGTAAGAGCAATGGCGAGCGCCGCAGTAGGAGCGGAACGGCATCCAGTGGCCCGGACTTCGCGGTATCGGCAAGACCGAGAATTTCGAACGCCACAAGAAACAATTGCCCTATCCGCAATGTATGGCGCTAACCACTTTCCAGGGGTGGCAGGCCTTGCCTCGCATACAGAAACGGGCAGCACCCCGATGCTCATGTCGCGACTTAGCTCGGGCTTACCCATTTTTGCCCTGAGCCGAAATCCGGAGACACTTCAGCGGCTGGCACTTTGTCGTGGTGTTATCCCGCTTTATTTCGATGTGAGTGCCTTCGACAGTCGCGACGTTGAAGCACGAACAATGGAGTTTCTGAGTGACGCTGGCTTCGTTTCAAAGGGCGATTACATACTCATGACCAACGGGACGCGTGTCGGGCAGGCAGGCGGTACAGACTCAATTAAGTTGCTTTCTACCGGCTAAAGATTGGAAATCGGCTAACGACTGGCTATCGGCCAACTACTAGCTAGCTCTTGAGTCGCTCTCTAGTACGCCCACGTTTACGATCATCGAGCAAGTCGCGTACTGCTGTTCATGACGCTAACGCAACCAAAACTGCATCAACCAAAGAAATACCTGCTTTGCCCGCTTGGCCTGGCACTGCCTCACATAATGACCCCCTAGCGCTGAGGGCTCGCGGACGAAAACACGAATAAAGATCAATAAATCGGTAAATGTTGGCTCAATTGTCACCGCAATGAAATGTTCATTAGACTGCCGTGAGCGATAGGCCTATAGTGTTCGCTCGCTTACGTTGCGTTGATGTTGCGCTTGCTGCTCAGCCCACCTCTGCGAACAAGTGCAATTGCGCAAAACATTTTTTTTAGTAATAGGTAAATTAGTATGTCTACAGTTACAGGTACCGTTAAGTGGTTCAATGAAACCAAAGGCTTCGGTTTTATTGAGCAGGAAGGCGGACCCGACGTGTTCGTTCACTTCAGTGC
>CBFIHK010000036.1:946-22139 GCA_965662305.1 Luminiphilus sp. | reverse complement strand
GCACTGTAGCCAGACTTACCGGTCTCCAGCCCGACACGCTCCGCGTCTGGGAACGCCGATATGGTCTGGGCGCCAGTTATAAGTCTGCCTCGGGTCGCCGTTTGTTTACCCAGTCGGACCTTGAGCACCTCCAACTGATCACAGCACTCGTCGAGGATGGCGTGCGTATCGGCGAGATTGCCTCCTCGGATCGCAAGACACTCGAGCTTCTCGTCAGCAATCGTGGCAGCCGTATGAGCAAAGCTATCCCCGCGGCAAAGTCGAGAGTCGTCTTTGTGGGTGCAGAGCTCTGCCAATGGCTAGACGGACACCAAGGTTGTTTATCAGGTATTAGCGCTTTCTTATCCCGTATGCCGCTTGCTAATGCAGTAGATACACTCGACGCAGACGAACAGGCGGACATGCTTGTCGTTCATTGCCCGTCGGTTTCGATGACTAACATCAACGCGATGGACACATTGACGACTCGCTTGGGCGCCAAGCGCACCCTGGTTCTCTACCAACTGTGTAATCAGCGATGGATCGAAGAAATCGAGCGTCGCGGCATGACGGCGCTGGAGTATCCACCTGAGTCGGCTCGACTCGCCTTTGAGTTGGGTCGTGTGGCGATTGATCACGAAGCCAAGCAAGGCGAGATCAACCTGGGTGAGCTTATTCAGGCTAAGCCTCGCATGTACGACGACAGCACGCTCAATGCAGCTGCGAAGCTAAAGAGCCTGCTCGACTGCGAGTGCCCCAAGCATATTTCCGACCTCATCAAGACGTTGAGTGAATTCGAGAATTATTCAACCGCCTGTAGCGTCGAGAATTGGCATGAGGCTGCTGTTCACTCATGCATCTATGCTTACACAGCGCAGGCACGATACCTCATGGAGAAAGCTCTGCAGGCAGCGCTCGAGGGTAGGGGTGAGGAGCTCACCAAAATCATGCGCAGTCCGCACTGAGGCGTTCAGTGCTGTGATTTAAAAATCGGTCCAGACCGTAGTTAGCAGTAAATGCCTCCACCGGTAACGTTGGAGGCTTTTTTTGCCCCAGATTTTGTGCGTGACCGCCTGAGATGACCCGGCGCGCATAGGACTTGCCGCATCCCCAGCAGAGTTTGAATAGCGTGTCCGCGTAGAGATGCAGATTAACGTGCAGGAGCTATCTCTGGCCTAGCCAAACAATCCTTCTTAAATCGTCAATTCAAGTAGCTTGAATTACAACGACCTTATAAGAATCAGGGCGATAATTGCTGGACACACAAGCCGCGCATAAAGCGGCCACCATCTCATAAAAAACGTGGGCTCAGGAGAGGCCTCATTCTGTGCGAGCTCTTTGAGTAAGCTGTCTCTGCGCCACACCCAGCCCGCATAAATACACAGGGCAAAGCCGAGTAACGGCTGTGAAAAACGCGTACTAGCTGTAATGACCAGTCCAAACAGCACCTCGAAATTAAGCACGATCGTGGCGCTCATTACCGTAATGATAAGCGTTGCTACCACCGCTGCTTGAGTGCGCCCCCAGTTGAAGCGCTCGACAAGAAAAGCGACGGGCACCTCTAGCATCGAGATAGAAGAGGTGAGAGCCGCGATGCTCATTAGTCCAAAAAAGGCGAGCGCGAGGATGGTTCCTGACTCGTTCATCGACTCGAACAGTGCGGGTAACACGGTAAAAATAAGGGTGTCTTCAGACAGCAACCCGCCGGTTTCATTGAAGATCATCACGCCGCGCTCTGCTGCGACGTACATGGCTGGGAGAATCAAAAATCCAGCAAGTACCGCAATGCCGACATCAACCAGTGCTACCTGCGCGCCAAGTGTTGGTAAGTGCTCGTCATCTGAGATGTAGGAACCGTATATCAGCATCGTGCCAACGCCGAGTGATAGCGAAAAGAAAGCCGCCCCCATCGCGTTGAAGACCAATTCGGTAGACAGGATCTTTGAGACATCCGGTATGAGATAAACCGCAAGCCCCTTGCTCGCGCCTTCGAGCGTGAGTACGTAGAAAGAGAGTAAAACGAGCGTAACGATCATTGCTGGCATGAGGCGTTTAGACCATCGCTCGATGCCTTTCTCTACACCTCCTGCGACGACTGCCATAGTGAGCGTCATAAAGATACACATTAACAATAAGTTACGTGAGTCACCGAATGTGGTTAGCCAGGTCGAGGTCTCTTCGGCGCCGAGTGCGCCGAGCGGATAGGCAGCACCAAAGCCGAGCATCCAGCCTGACACAATGGCATAGAAACTTAAGATGAGGCTGGCCGTAAATATACCGATGATGCCCACCAGAGTACCGATGCCGCGCTGCGTCCCATTACGCGATACCTTGGCGAGCGCTGCGATCATATTGCCGTGTGCATGCCGGCCCAGCGTGAGCTCAGCCATGAGTACAGGGTAAGCGAGTAGAAATGCAAGTACGAGGTAAACGAGCACAAAGGCTGCGCCACCGTTGCTTGCCGCCTGAGTAGGGAATCCCCAGATATTACCTAGCCCAACTGCGGATCCCGCCGCCGCCATAATGAAACCAAAACGAGATCCAAATTCTCCGCGTTGCACTGACACTGATGTCTGCCCCTTGTGTTTTTTTAGGTTTTTTTAGATGTCCCTACTGTAACACTGTCATTTAGGCGTGCGTCACCCGTATGACGTGATATCATCGCGCGCTCTCGCCCACCCCGGGTGGTGAAATTGGTAGACACAGGGGACTTAAAATCCCCCGCTCATTGCGAGCGTGCCGGTTCAAGTCCGGCCCCGGGGACCATATCATCGTGTGGCCCTGGGTGCTTTTACCACCTTGCCATCCTTCATTACGACCGATACCTCGCGCAAGCGTTTTACGTCCGCCACGGGGTTGCCGCTGATAGCAACAAGGTCGGCTCGCAATCCCTCGCGCAGGGTGCCCACATGATCATCGAGGTCCATATGCTCTGCAGCGACAGATGTGGCTGATTTAATGGCCTGCATGGGTGTCATACCGCGTTCAACCATAATCTCGAACTGCCAACCTCCCATGTTGTGGGGCAATACACCCCCGTCAGTTCCGTAGAGAAGTGTCGCGCCTGCGGCGACTGCTTTTTCAAAGACAAGACGTTGTGCTTCGGTTGTATCGTAATTCCGTTGAATAAAGATCTCGGGATAACCCTGTTCACGTCCGACGGTATCGGTGTAAGTACCGTTATAGACATCCATAGACAGTGCAACACCGTTCTCAATCGCCAGGACAATGGTCTCATCAGAGAGTAGGGAGGCGTGTTCGAGCGAATTAACACCTGCGAGAATGGCATCGCGTCCTGACTGGTCGCTGTGCACATGGGCCGTAACTTTAATTCCGCGTTGTTTGGCCACTGCCACAACCGCCTCGATGTCATCTTGGTGCATCTCTGGAGCACCGGGTGCAGTACCGGTAGAGAACACAGCCCCTGAAGCAATGACTTTCAAAAACTCAGCGCCCTTATCGATTGCATTTCTGGCTCTCTCTGCGAATTCCTCGGGTGTTTTCGCAATCCCTTGCTGAGACTCAGCCGGTATCTTTTCGGCCGGTATTTCAGGAAATGTCAGATCTCCTCCGCCTCCCGGTATCGTTAGATAGGGCCCAGCGGACTGGATCCTTGGACCTAGGGCGTGCCCAGCCTCAATTTCTGCACGCGCTTGCGCCAACGTGTCTGGGAACCAAGCCCCAGCGTGGCGGACGGTTGTAAAGCCACTCCGCAAGGTTGTCTCTGCGTTTTGGAGGATTAGCTTCAGGTTGTCCTCGCTCGTTCGACGGGCATAGACACCGTAATCAGCGGCGTCCTCTGGATTCGCATCAAAATGAACATGCGTGTTAATGAGCCCGGGGAGGCAGGTGTACTTGCTGAGGTCGAGGTCAGCGGTAAGTTTTTCATGGGGTGGGGTGATTGCCGTAATGAACCCGCCCTCTATTTTCAGGGTTCGCGGTCCAATGGGTTGGTCTGCGATACCGTCGATAACGTTACCGCAGTGAATGGTGTTTATCGCAATAGTCGAGGGTGCCTCGGCGTTTACGCCGGTAGTGCTTATCCCTACAAGACTTGCCAATAGTGTCGAGAGCTTGTGCACGCGGATAAATCCTGTCGGCCTCATATTTTCTTCCTTGTTCCTTGCGCAGCTTTTCAAAACAGATCTGTTTTACTTTCTGATTACTGTTCCGAGGGTAGAAGAGACCATACCGCAATGCGTTAGCCGAAAGTCAGCGTCATGTATATGCCGCTTACATGTCCTGCATGTCATCACTTATTTGATCGATTAGATGTCATGGTAAGCCAACAGAGGCTGATAGATGATTGGAAAAAGAGGCGTTAATGACCGCCAAAAGTCACCGTATTGGACATTGCGCCACGTTTTCGTGACCTCGTTTTGGACAAGTCTTTTGCTAGAAAGTCGCGCTCGCTTGATAGATCCGTTGGTGTAGACTCGAGCCATCTATAAAAACAACACAGAGTCTTTACCTATGTCTGAACAATTTATCTCACGACGCGCTAGATCGATTAGATCGTTTGTTTTGGGCGCATTGCTGCTCGTACACCCGGTAACAGGGCTGGCGACTTTAGAGGTCAGCAAGCCTGAAGAGCAGGGAGTTTCTAGCGAGAAGTTGCAGCGTTTATCAGATCTTTCAAAACAATATGTCGAAGAGGGACGTGTCGCAGGAATTGTCAATCTTGTTGTACGTAACGGAGAAGTTATTCACTACGAGGCAACAGGTAACCGAGGGGCAGATGATCCCTCGCCGATGCAGGTCGATGACCTTTTTCGCATCTATTCGATGACCAAGCCCATTACAGCGGTCGCTGCTATGCAGCTGTACGAGCAGGGCAAGTTTCAGCTAACTGACCCTGTGACGAAGTTCGTGCCCGAACTTAAAGACCTTAAGGTCCTCGATGCTTCAGGCGAGTTCCTGCCTGCTGCCCGAGAGATGACAATGCATCAGCTCCTTATGCATACCACAGGCATGTCGTATGGCTTTGCAGCGGCCACTGATGCCGTGGATCAGCGGTATGCAATGGCAGACCTGTGGGCTTCTAAAGACCTTGATGAGTTAGCCGCGCGTATTGGCAAGCTGCCACTCAAGTTTCATCCGGGAGACCGCTGGCACTACTCAGTAGCGGTTGATATCACGGGCGTTGTGGTTCAGCGCTTGTCCGGTCAGCCCTTTGACGAGTATCTCGAAGAGCATATTTTTGCGCCTCTGGGTATGACTGACACCTTCTTTGAGGTTCCAGAGTCTGAGCGTGAGCGCTTTGTTCCCAACCATTTTCTCAACCCCGAGACAGGGGCGCTCACGAACACCAAATATGCGCCACCACCGTTTTCCTATCGTGATGGCGTCGCCATGATCGACTACTTCGATGTGTCTCTCTTCTCAGGTGGCGGTGGCCTAGTTTCTACCGCAATGGATTACGCGAAGTTTTCGGAGATGATGCGTCGTGGCGGTTCATTTAATGGTGCGCGTATTCTGGGACCCAAGACCGTAGCGTTCATGACGAAAAACCACCTGGCGGAGGACTCAATGTTAGATTCGTGGGGCGAGAAGCCAACCGATGACATCGGTCGTCCCGGCTTTGGCTTTGGTCTCGGCTTCGGTGTGGTCACCGACTCGACAGCGATTAGCATTATGGGTAGCGACGGTGAGTACAACTGGGGTGGTGCAGCAGGGACAGTTTTCTGGATCGACCCGGTTGAGGAGCTCGTGGTGATCAGCATGATCCAGCTGATGCAGAGCCCATGGCCACTTCGCTCGGACGTCAAAGTCGCGGTCTATCAGGCACTTACAGAAACTTACGAGTGATAGAGAGAAGTATTCATGATTGGGGCGGGGCTCGGGTTAATTCAGAACCCTGTAGCCCCTCCCGCGCAAACACTGTTTGATTACCCGCTCAACCTCGCGGCTGCCTTCTTGGGCGCCGCCTACACCACCAGTGACTGCGCCAACACCGGCACCACGTTCGGCGGCGTTTGAGCGACGGTTTACGATCGCTCCGATAGTACCACCCACGACGGCACCGCCAATCGCGCCTCTAGCGATTTTCTCGCCACGATTCACTTCTGTCGCGTACTGCTCACACTCTGCTTTGTCCACGGCATATGTCGCCATATCGACCCCTTTGCGATCGATTATGGGTGCATCAACGAATGGGTCTGAAGTTGCACACCCAGCAAGCATTGTGAGTCCAACCAAGAGAGATAATTTTTGCACGTGATGTTCCTCGATCGATGAACGTTGTGGCCAAATAAATTGCCTAATACCTGTACGAATATGACCTCTACTCTCCGTCGTTTGAAGAGGAAAAATTACAGATCCGCAGTGATCGCGGGGTTCAAGTTGCTTGCCGGTGAGCTCAGACCGTCAGGAATGTGGGTGTGCCAGTAACGTTAAGATTTTGTTCTGACAATTTTGGCTACACTCTGCGCGGTGGCGAGTAAATTACCTTCCTCATCGAGGAGTTCTGATTCTAAAAAGACTGTTTTGAAGGTCGCCTGTCGAATCCAACCGCGAGCAAATACCGCACCCTTCTCACCGCGCGTGACCGCATGGTAGCGGGTCGTTACCTCATAGCTTGAAAGTGCAACTACACCTTCCTGCGCGAGGTGCGCAAACACAGCGTGCGACATCGCCGCATCCAACATCACCGTAATAAAGCCGCCTTGAACAACGTCGATAGAGTGGCAGTGATCCTTGGTTGGGCGGAATTCAAACGTGCAGCTTTGTTCATCACGATCACTGCCGATAATACGACCATTAAGCAACTCGATGAAGGGCGGGCGATTGCTGTTTAAACGCTCGATAGGGTCGACATTGCTCATTTTTGATTCCCTAATATGTAGTTAACAAAACGCGCGCCATGGTAACGTCACTCCTTACAAACTAACAGGACAATCTCAATGCTTACCGCTGTACAAACCATGTTGGATCTTCAGGACAAAATGAACACCAAAGTTCATCCAAAGTGGCGGGAGCAGGGCTACGAGTGGTATCGCGCTGCTTGGATTGAGTGTGCGGAATTGATGGAGCACGCTGGCTACAAATGGTGGAAACACGCGGAACCTGATATCGAGCAAATCCAGCTAGAGGTGGTTGATATATGGCACTTTGGGATGTCGGCATTGCTCGTAAGTAACGAGAATACTGACACCTTAGCCGCTGATATCGTGCAAGATTTGAGTGCGGAGTCCGCTGCGAATCTCACCCTGCTGGAGGCATCCGAGGCGTTAGCATCTGCTTGTATTACGAGCGAATCCTTCTCCACCTCAGCGTTTCTGAATCTTATGCGAGCGAGTGATTTGAGTTTTGATCAGCTCTATCGCATGTATGTCGGTAAGAACGTTTTGAACTTCTTCCGACAGGATCATGGTTATAAAGACGGCTCATACGTCAAAGTTTGGGATGGCCGAGAGGACAACGAGCACTTGTCAGATATTCTGAGCCATCTAGATGCGAGTGATGCGGGCTTCGCGGAGGCTGTTTATCAGGGACTCTCGGATAGTTATCCGGGATAGATCTTGCTCATTGGCCGCTGCTCGTTTTGATTGCGCTTTTTTCTGTCTGAATTTCTCTCCGGGCAGAACCATGGGAGGTTACGGATGCAAAAGTATGAGGATCTTTTCTACACGGTAGATGACGGTCTGACTCTCTACGCGAGAGATTACCCGGGTCCTGATAGCCGTAATGGCTGTGTGCTAATGATGCACGGACTTACACGAAACTCCCGAGACTTTGAGGTTCTAGCTGAAAGGCTCTCAAGCTCTTATCGCGTCTTGGTGGCCGAGCAGAGAGGCCGTGGTAAGTCAGAATGGGATTCGAAGCCCGAACGTTACGCTATACCCACTTATGTTGGAGATATGTTTGCGTTGCTGGAAGCGGCTGGTGAGTCACACGTTGCCGCTGTGGGTACCTCGATGGGTGGGCTTATGGCAATGGTTATGAACGCTGCCAAGCCAGGTGTGTTCAGTCACGTTGTCCTCAACGACATTGGCCCTGAGCTTTCGAAGGTCGGTTTAGATCGTATCAGTAGCTATGTAGGGCAGGGTGGCCCTATTTCTACTTGGGACGAAGCGGTAGCGTACAACCGCAGTATCAACGATGTTGCTTTTCCTACCCTGAGCGATGATCAATGGGAAACGTTTACACGGCAGTTGTTTGGCGAGCGTGATGGTGCGCCCTATTTAGATTACGACCCTGCTATCTCACAAGCGGTTAAAGCGGACGATGGTAGCGCTGTGCCCCCTGACTTATGGCCCGTCTATCAGCTTCTTGACGCTCAGCCTCTAATGCTAGTGCGCGGTGCGATCTCGGATCTATTAGATACCGAAATCAAAAATAGAATGATTAATACGATTCCGAGTCTCGAATACTTGGAGGTGGCCGATGTGGGTCACGCACCCATGCTGATAGATGAGACCGTTACTGAGGCTATTGAGCGATTTATAGCGGCTTAATTTTTGGACTAGCCAATACATTTATCGATGTTGGCGGCAAGCTGAAGATCTTTGTCGGTAAGCCCGTCAGCATCATGAGTCGATAGTCTTATAGTGACGCGGTTATAGACGTTTTCCCAATTCGGGTGGTGGTCGGCCTTCTCTGCGAGAAGTGCCACGCGGTTCATAAAACCCCACGCGACGACAAAATCCTTAAACTCGAAATCGCGACGTATGAAATCGCCCTCGAGTTGCCAGCGGCTGAGGCTTGTTTTCAGCGCGTAATCGATTTGAGTTGTGCTCAACTTTTTCATGCTTCTGCTTCCGGGCGCTGCTTTAAATGAACGCCACATTCCAAATGAGGGGTATAGGGGAACTGATCGAAGAAAGCGAGTGCCGCTATCGTGTGCGTCTCAGTTAGTGTCTTCAAATTATCAATGAGCGTCAGCGGGTTACAGCTGATATAGAGAATCTCATCAAAGCTTTTAACTAACGCCAACGTACCCATGTCGAGACCTGCGCGGGGCGGATCTACAAAAACAGTTCGAAGTTCGTAGTCCTCGAGGGGACGTTGCAGGTCTGCCAATCGCCTGAATTTGCGTTTACCCGCCATAGCGACGGTCATCTCCTCGGCTGATAGCCTTGCGAACTCAACATTGTTGACGTTGTTTAACTTCAGGTTATCGACCGCGGCGCGCGTCGCCACCTTTGAAACTTCGGTTGCTAGTACGCTGCGGAATTGTGTGGCGAGCGGAATCGTGAAGTTGCCGATACCACAGTAGAGCTCGAGTAAATCAGAGTTCTGGCTGCCTACTTGGGCCATTGCCCATTCGATCATGCGCTCGTTGACGGAGGCGTTAGGCTGTATAAACGCTTGCTCGGGCTGCTTGTACCGATAAGTCTGTTTGTTGATCGTCAACGACTCTTCAACCCAATCTTGAGTCAGAGTGATCTTTTGTCCTCTCGAGCGCCCAATCAGTGAGATAGACAATTGATCGGTAAGCACGCGGGCCTCTGTTTCCCACTCCTCATTAAGTGATCGGTGATAAATGAGCGTAACTAATATCTCCCCAGATAGCGTAGACAGGAACTCCACCTGAAAAAGCTTGTAGCGGAGCACCGAATTAGCTTGAAGCGCCGCTCGCAGAGGTGCCAGTACTGCTTGGACAGCAGGGCCAGCGATGGGAAATTCTTTTATCGGCACCGGTATTTTCGGCGCTTCTCGATCGAACATAACGAAGTCGAGCTTGTCGCCCTCGTGCCAGACGCGGAATTCTGCCCGCATCCGAAAGCCCTCCCTGGGCGACGCTATGATTGCTGGCGTTGGTGCTCCTAGTGCCTCAAAGTCATTGGCAACACCACTGATCTTTTCATTCAGCAGGTTTTCATAGTCGTCAGGCGAGAAGTCTTTTGGTAACACGGCTATNGACAGTTCTTAGGTTTTGGCAGGCCCGCAATACGACTGGCAAGCCGAGTAGGGGAGCCGGGAAATAGCGTCATGAGGTATATGCTGTTTCCTTTGTCAGCGCCCAGTTCAGTTTTTACATACTTTGCTAAGGCTCGGTTAGCAGGTGACGCATCAAACTCTTCATAAAATCGCTGGATGAGGAAGATAATTTCCCAGTGTGCGTCTGTCAAAGTGATGCTCTCTAGCTCCGCGAAGGCCTCCGCAATTGAGGGCGTCCAAAGAGCGCGATCAACAAGGAAGCCATTGGCGTCTAACATGTCACCAGTAATTGAGACGTGCACGGTTAACCCCAGCTAATCACGGATTCATCGGATGTAGTGTATCGTACCCACTCTTCCTCTGAGATGACCTGGTAGGCTGCCCCGGCGCTATTGTCTTCAGCCCGCAGCGCAGTACCTTCCAGTAGTGCTACCGTAACTGCGAAATCCGCAAGTTTGGTGTTTAACTCTGATACCACCTCTCTATTGGTGACGATTACGGTGTCGCCTTCTGCGAAAAGCTGCATTGCGCTATGTAATTGAGAGCTTTGGTTAATGAGGTGTACGGTCATCAAAAGCTCACCACATGATCTGCACGAGCAATAAGTTTGGACGCTCGGTCAGAAGTGATCATCTCAACCGGGATGGTGAACGCATCTTTTTTATCAGCGTCTTCATCTGCTAGCACGTACACATTCTCAACGTCGTAGAGGGGGAGCGATTTCAGAAGTTTCCTCAGATCAGTTTGATAGTTGCCTGGCGTAATCTTTGCATCCAAATATCTACATCCTTCCCCCATAAACAACACCGCCACCTGTTGGCCAAATGCGCCGGCAGCCATGACAAGATCCACGCCGGGGTCACTATCCAAACGATGTTGATAGGGTGCCGAAGCGATGACGAGTAGCCAAGATGCTGAATTAGCCAAAGCTAATTACCCTCGTGCCATCCAAGCCGCTCGCTATCAACTCACCGAGTCCCGCAATATCAAACTCGGCATCACCGCTGATACCAAACTTTTCCGCTGAGGCGCTGCATAAAGTTAGGCCGACACCGCAAAGACGCTGTATTTCGCGCCAGTCTTCGTTAACGGCCTCTGTGGCTTGACAGACTCCTCGCCCGAAAAAGAACACCTTTGTAGGCGGATTGCCTGATCTGATGAGTGCTTTTGCGTAACGCAAAGCTGTCGGGGTTGCGGCCGATGTGTCTTTAATGAGAAGGGCGATGGATTTCATAGGGAAATAAAAAACCCCGGCGAGCCGGGGTTTGAAAAAATCTGCGTTCTATTAGTCGTCGCCGCCAAAGGCACCGAGGAGGTGAAGGAGGTGAACGAACAGATTGTATATGTTGAGGTAGAGGCCCACCGTAGCGCGGATGTAATTCGTTTCACCGCCATTAATGACTCGGCTAGTGTCGACGAGAATCAGACCCGACATGATCATAACCACAGCTGCAGAGATAGTGAGCGACAGGGCTGGAATACCCAGGAAAATATTAGCAATCATAGCCACAATTGCGACGATGAGGCCGGCGAACAGGAAGCCAGTCATGAAAGAGAAATCGCGCTTGCTCTGGAGAGCGTAGGCTGACAGACCAAAGAATATGAAGGCAGTTCCCGCAAGAGATTGCATGACCAACTGGGGGCCACCAGGCATCGCTAGGTAGGCATTGAGGAGTGGTCCCAGGCCCGCTCCCATCACGCCCGTAAAGGCGAAAATTGCTGGCAATCCTTTTGCGCTGTCGGCCATTCGGTTAACCACAAATAATAGTACGAAGCCGATGAGCGTAAACACTAGCCCCATAATGTGCGGTAAATTCAGGGCCATGGATATACCGGCAGTAACTGCACTGAAGGCAAGCGTCATGCCCAGCAACATGTAAGTATTCTTGAGTACCTTGTTTGTTTCTACCGCAGCACTTTCAAAACGAGCCGCGGTTACATCTACGCGTCTTTCGGACATGATCGATCTCCTGATCAACTATCGTGAAATTGATTCACCTTGAGGGACAATAAGAGGCGCGGTGGCTTCGATATCCAAGCCCTGTTTCCTTACCCTGCCTTCGCCACAATCCGCACTTCTGCAGAATATCGCAGTGTGCCCACGGAAACTTCTGGTGCACTATCAGAAAGGCTCGCGGGCTCCGCTCGCATAACTCTCTCTAGGGGGAGGGCGGAGTATCCGTTCTCTTCACTGATTGATTCGATTTCCTTTACCGCCATATTAGCCGACGAGGAGATCACCTCGACCACAGCCATTGCGCGCGCTACGGCATTACGCAAAGCCTGTTCCTTTGCTTTTTCAGGTTGTGAGTAGCTCAGCTGTGGGCTGCTTATTTGCGTGGCACCAGACGTGGTTAATGTATTCATGATGGCGCCAATATCTGAGATTTTTTTCGCGGTGAAGGTAAGATTACGCGTTACACGATAGCCCACAAAAACCTGCTTGCGAGAATTTGCATCCCATTGATACTCGTGGTTCAGTGAAAGTGCGCTCGAGTCGACAGATTCCTCATCAAGGTTAAATTTTGCGATGCCGTTCTCCATCGCCGCCATCGTTTCATTCACGCGGTCCTGCGCGGTTCGTGCATTCCTATTTACTTCGGTCACCGTAGCGCGAAAGTTCACCTGATCGGGAACGACATCAATAAAGCCAGAGCCGCTGGCCTCAATACGCGTCTCCGCTTGAGCCACGCCGGACAGTGAGATAAGCGACATGATTACGATCGCTATCCACGTTTTTCGCTTGTGAAATTGCATATTAACGAAGCATCCATTCTGGTAAGGCTGATACCCTTAGATTACTAGATAGTCTCAAAAGTTCCATGCCAAGTCGCGTCTATCTCTCCGCTTTTTGTTAGTCTACTTCAGTTCATTTTTTGGAGTCTTCATATGTTAAGTCGATCGAAATTCGTGGGTGTCGCTGCGGCCTTTTTTGTGCACGGGGTTTTTGCCAGTCCTCTATCAGAGGAGACTATATCCATGGCTAAGCAACTCCGCGATGAAGCCTTGGTAGGCACTCGGGCTTGGAATATTGTGGAGAGCTTGACCACGGAGGTCGGTCCTAGGCTGGCAGGTAGCGAAGCCGAAGCAAGGGCTCGGTCTTGGGCGGTTGAAAAGTTAGCGTCTTATGGCGTCGAAAACGTAACAGTAGAGACGTTTTCTCTGAAAGGCTGGCAGCGAGGAGCTGAGGTCGCTGAGATTGTCGCCCCTTTTCCTCAAAAACTAGCGATCACCTCACTCGGTAACAGTGTTGCAACAGTAGAAACTGGTATCGAGGCTGAGGTGGTTTTGTTTGAGACATTAGCCGCATTGAAGAGTGCGGACATGGATTCTCTCAAAGGGAAAATTGCTTACGTGGGCCATGGGATGCAGCGGACCCAAGACGGATCATCATACGGTCACTTCGTCAGACTCCGCTCAGCAGGTGCCGTTGAGGCCGCAAGGCGCGGCGCTGTGGCGACATTGATTCGCTCTATCGGCACGGATAGCCATCGAATGCCTCACACTGGAAATATGAGCTATGACGATGAGGTTACACCTATTCCTATCGCGGCCTTGTCGAACCCTGATGCTGATCAGCTAGAGAGGATCGCGGCGCGAGGAGAAACAATCCGAGTAAAAATGACGCTAACGCCGAATTACACGGGTGTGGTCGAGAGCGGAAACGTCATTGCTGAAATTCCAGGAACCGACTTGGCAGATGAAATCGTCATAATTGGTGGGCATCTCGATAGCTGGGATTTGGGAACTGGCGCCGTCGATGATGGCGCAGGAGTGGCCATTACCATGGAAGTGCTTCGTCAAATCAAAAGTCGCGGCTTGAAGCCACGCCGCACGATTAGGCTTGTCCTTTGGGGTGCTGAGGAAGTAGGACTTGTAGGAGGCTATGCATACGCTAAGGCTCATGAAGCAGAGTTGAGAAAGCACGTCATTGGCACCGAGAGTGACTTTGGTGCAGGACGGATTTGGAAAATCACACGGAACATCAACCAGAAGGCGGAGCCTGTCGCAGATAAAATTGCAGAATTAGTAGAGCCGCTGGGTATTGCCCCTGGCAGTAACGATGTGCGATCCAGTGGGCCGGATTTAAGCCCAATGAACAGGATGGGGTTTCCGGGCTTTCGGTTTGTACAAGATGGGAGTGACTATTTCGACCTCCACCACACACCCGATGACACCCTCGATAAGATCGATCCTGCGGCAATGGATCAGAATGTAGCTGCATATCTCGTCTTCGTATGGTTAGCAGCGAATAGCGAAGTCAGTGATTGGGGTTGGGCAGAACTAGAGTAGGGGAGAGAGTCTGTCCCAGTTCATGAGAACAATTGTTTTATCGGGGCTCCCTCTCGGGCTCACATCTTAGCGAGCGTCTCGCGCTTTGCATTTCGGCGTCAAAACTTTGCTTTGGGCAAAGTTTTTCGAACCCACGGGGTTCTCACCCAGTCCTAGATCAAAGACACAAAAAAAAAGCACCCCAAGGGGTGCTTTCATTTGTATGGCGGTGGGCCAGGGATTCGAACCCCGGGAACCTCTCGGTTCAACGGTTTTCAAGACCGCCGCTTTCGACCACTCAGCCAGCCCACCTAAACCTGTCTCGACTGCCGTCGAGGGAAGCGCCGCATTATAGCGATGCCTCCGTGACGATCAAGCTTCCTGTGCGTTATTTTCCTCGGAATCTTTGCCCGCTTCAGCTGCGGCTGCTCGGGGACCTCGGGGATCGTTTGCTGCCCGCTCAGGGTTGTTCGCGATTTTCACCGCGTCTGGGAACGCGTTCGAGCTAAAGAGGACTCGTTTGGCTGTTTCAACACGTATTTCAGTAATGGGTTTTGCATCAACCCTTGGGTCATTAATCGCTCTACCATTCTCGGTAATGCCACTACGATCCACGGTCTCTGCCGGTGTCTGCGAATCCGCTACCACTTGCTCACCTTCATTAGACGATGAATCGACATCGCTTGATTCCGACGCCAGAGCAGTTGAAGCTTGCTCCATCAACTGCGAGTCTTCCGACACTTCTGCAACGCTTGCTGATTGGATGGTTGCGAAGATCTCCGATGAGTCATCCGTTGATGCTGTGGCGTCATTACCCGCCGCTGCCGCCAGGGTTTCCACAGAAATTGCTGCTGCAGTGACATCGGAACTCGTTTCCGACGCCGTCTGCTCTGTTACAGCCGTTTCAGTCTTGGGGCCGCGTCGGCGTCGGCGTCGAACATCTGAGCGTTTATCGGCAGGGCGATGGCGTGGTTCTGCATTTTCGTCTGCTGATGGCTCATCGGTAGAATCCGCATCTACCGCAGTGGTGCGTTCCTCTAGATCCGCATCTGTATCTGCTGTTGTCTCTACAGTATTGTCTGATCCGGCCTCTCCAGCGCTACGCCGGCGGCCACCACGACGGCCACGTCTGCGACGCTTTTTAGGTTCACCCTCAGCGCCACTTTCTCCATTGTCGCTATCAGCCGCTGATGGTGTATCGGCCGATGTTGTGGTTTCGACGTTTGCATCCGCATCAGCCTGTTTGGCAGGACGCTTACGTTGGCGGTTATTGCGTCGCTTGGATTTGTTCCCGGCGCGCGCCTCAGATTTCTTTTCGTCGTTACTATCTTTTTCCTCGACTTCTTCAGTTTTCGGCATGGGCGCGAATAGTGCCGCCCACAAGCGGGGGAATAAGCCGGGCTTTGGTGCACTCTCAGTATCCGTGACCGCAGGTGCGGGCTCAACTTTCTCAGGTTCAGGTGACGCAGCCGGCGGTGGCGCATCAGGCGTCACACCCCGCACGAGCGCTTGTGGCGCTGGCGCTGCCTTCTCCTCGTCGTTAGTGGCAGCTTCAGCTTCAAACGCTGAGAGATCGATCTCGAAGCTCTCGCGCTGATCATTGTCGACCTCGTCATCACGCAGGCGAATAACCTCAAAGTGAGGCGTCTGCATGTTTGGATTCGGGATAATGAGTACACGGACTTTTGTTTCCTGCTCAATTTCACCTACGGCTGAACGCTTCTCGTTAAGTAAAAACGCAGAGACGTCCACAGGAACAATCACACGTACTTCGCCCGTTCGCTCCTTAGAAGCCTCCTCCTGAATAAGACGAAGGATGGCAAGTGCGAGGGACTTTGTGTCACGGATGGTGCCCTGACCCGTACAACGCGGGCATACCATGCCACTGGTCTCACCAAGTGAGGGGCGCAGACGCTGACGTGACATTTCCAGTAGGCCAAATCGCGAGATACGGCCGAGCTGTACGCGCGCTCGGTCTATTTCCAAAGCGTCGCGCATACGGTTCTCAACCGCACGCTGATTCTTAGATGCGTTCATGTCGATGAAATCGATAACAACAAGACCGCCCATGTCGCGAAGTCTAAGTTGACGGGCAATTTCGTCTGCCGCTTCTAAGTTTGTTTGAAGTGCTGTTTGCTCGATGTCACTGCCTTTCGTTGCACGGGCAGAGTTGATGTCAATAGATACGAGCGCCTCGGTAGGGTCGATAACTATCGAGCCGCCAGAAGGCAGACGAACTTCCCGCTGAAACGCTGTTTCAATCTGACCTTCGACTTGGAAGCGATTAAACAGGGGCAGGGAATCGTCGTAAGCTTTAATTCTGTTCTGGTACTTCGGCATGACCATACTGACGAAATCGAGCGCCTGACGGCGTGCGTGCGCCTCGTCAATCAGAACCTGATCGATGTCGTCCTTTAGATAATCCCGAATCGCGCGGATGATGACATCGCTTTCCTGGTAAAGGAGTGTCTGCGGTGGGTTCTCATCAGCGGCCTCAGAAATCGCTGCCCACAACTTCAGCAGATAGTCCAAATCCCACTGCAATTCTTCAGCTGAGCGTCCAACGCCAGCGGTGCGGATAATGACCCCCATACCGCTGGGTATTTCGAGTTGGTTCAGCGCATCGCGAAGCTCACTGCGATCCTCGCCCTCGATACGTCGCGAGATGCCACCTGCTTTAGGATTGTTCGGCATCAAGACCATGTAACGACCTGGGAGGCTGATGTAGGTCGTAAGCGCCGCACCTTTGGTACCACGCTCTTCTTTATCTACCTGAACGATAACTTCTGTGCCTTCTTTGATGGCGTCCTTGATACGCATCTTGCCGTCAGAGGGTGCTGCAGATCGGTAGTACTGATGCGCGATCTCTTTAAGTGGTAAGAAGCCGTGTCGTTCAGCACCGAAATCCACAAACGCGGCTTCGAGGCTGGGCTCAACGCGAGTGACTTTCGCTTTGTAAACGTTGGCTTTTGTTTGGAGTCGGGCGCGATTTTCGATATCTAAATCGTACAGACGCTGCCCGTCTACGAGAGCAACACGAACTTCTTCGCGCTCCGTAGCGTTGATCAACATTTTCTTCATTTGTCAGGTTCCACAAGGCAACCCAACAGCGGGCGAGCGCACTACAGGTGCACGACACTGAGGTATGACGAGTTAACTAAACTCGTTGCTAACTGCTTGTCGTAACAAGATTTTTAATAAAATCCTGTTGAATTCTCTCCGCGCCATTGGACCGCGGTTTAACTTATCGCTCTGAGCTGCCGTAACTGCTTTTGTCTAGATTCCTTCGCGCCGGCGCTTCGAGCGGCTTACTCTTCAGGTAATGACTGTCGCGAGCAGACTGTTCTGCTTTTCGCTTTCGCGTAAAATGTCGCGCTCAGGCTTACCCGGGGCGGGAGCATAGCATTGCGGCCGCATGACATCAATCGACCCAGAAGCGAACGACCAATCAGGTTGACGCGACGATGAGGAGTATTAGGCGCTCGTGACAAAAACCAGTGTGCAATTCATATCAATCTCGGACGAAGAGTCTGGGCAGCGCGTCGATAACTTCCTCTTGCGTACGTTAAATGGTGTGCCCAAGACACGGATATACAAAGCCATTCGTAAAGGAGAGGTGAGAGTCAACAAAGGGCGGGTGAAACCCGAGACTAAGCTCGCTACTGGTGATCTGATTCGAATACCCCCGCTGGATGTGGCCGAAAGTAATGCGCCCACAACGATCCCCGATCGCTGGTTCAAACGTATTGCACAGAGTGTGGTCTACGAGGATAGGAACCTTATTGTACTGAACAAGCCAACGGGACTCGCTGTGCACGGAGGCAGTGGGGTCAACTTTGGTCTGATTGAATCTCTACGCCAGATTTACCCCAATCAGCGCTATCTCGAACTTGTTCATCGGCTCGATAGAGATACGTCGGGTCTCATCATGGTGGCGAAACGTGCCTCTACATTACGCGAGTTGCATCACTTGTTACGAGGTGATGGCGTAGATAAGCGTTATCTTGCCCTTGTTCATGGTAAGTGGCCGTCGCACCGGGTAAGAGTAGAGGCTTCTCTCGAAAAATCTGGACTGTCCTCAGGTGAACGTGTGGTGCGAGTGTCAGCTGATGGTCGGAGGAGTATTACAGACTTTAGGATATTGGAGCGTCTTAACGGCGCGACCTTGATTGAAGCCAAGCCGGTAACGGGCCGCACTCACCAAATCAGAGTTCATGCACAACATGCCGGGCACCCGATCATGTCTGATCCAAAGTACGCCAGTGAGGATCAACTTAGCGAGGCTAAATCGATTGGCCTTAAAAGACTATTTCTACATGCCTATCGCTTGTCCTTTAAGTTGGACGGTAAGCAGTATGAGTTTGAAGCACCAATGGACGCGGAATTGCGCCAGGTTTGCGATTCAATCTCGCTTTCTTGAGTAATCAGATTTAATCAGAGCACAGACCGATCAGCGTACGAGGCGTTCAAAAGCATATTTTGGCTCAGTCGCACAGAGATAACTCCATCAGCGTTCGCTGACGCTTTGTTGGCTTTATTTGGCTTTGGCATCCTGTCTGTAGACACCGGACTTGATCTCGCCGAGTCTCTGCTGAGAGGCAGGCCGGGGCTACAGTGCAATGCTGGTGACTAAATGGTTCCAGGTGGCACTGTTGCGATTTCCAACCCTTGTTGGGAGAGTCTGTCCAGCCCAGACGCTGCTCTGTACCCAGACGCTGGTTTCGTGGGGGTTTATTCAGTAGCAGCGTTAGGGTACGAGAAGCCCTTCGTTTCTGAGCATGCCGCAGAGCTTTATTAACGGCAGTCCTTCAAGTGCTGTTGGGTCTGACCCCTGCAGTTCAGACATGAGTGATATGCCTAACCGCTCCCATTTGAAAGAGCCGGCGCAATCCAGCGGGTTGTCGGCTTCCACGTATCTAGTAATCTCATCGCTCGATAGCGCCCGAAGTGTTGCCCGCGTAATCACAAGGTCAACCTGGCACTGATCCGTATCGGTGTTGTAGAGGGCGAGGCTGGTGTAGAAGGTCACGGTTTGGCCTTGCGCTTGCTCTAGTTGCGCTCGAGCATTTTCTGGTGTGCCAGGCTTGTGCAACTGCTGATCTCCCAGCACAGCAACTTGATCCGACCCTATGACCAAGGAGTCGCTCTCCGAAACTGATCGCGCCTTCTCTTCTGCAAGCCTTATCGCTAAAGACGAAAAAGTTTCACCCGCGATTGCAGTTTCATCGATCCCAGGAGCTGCTTTTTTGAAGGGATGTCCGAGTCTTTCCAGCAGATCAGCGCGGTAAGGGGAGGTCGATGCTAAAATGAGATTTTTCACGTGCAGATACCACTTTTCGATGTGAGATTTTGACAGCATTGAATTTTGACAGTTTAGGTGCCCATACGTATAGTCCGCCGCCATGTCGCAAGCCACGATACCCAAGGAAGCTGAATTACGGAATTGGGCCGCACGTGAGTTGAGCGCCAAGGGTTCCGTAGGCCTCGATAAAATGCCCCGTCTCGAGTCAGTGACACAGGGGGCACATTCTGAGGCCAACGCCAGCCTATCGTGTCGCAGGGATGAGCAGCACCGATACTTGGTAGATATTTCAACGAACATGACGGTGGTAATGCAGTGCCAGCGCTGTCTGAAGTCTTGCGACGTTGATTTGAGTGCTGCGGCTACGCTTTGTGTGCTGTGGGACGATGACGCTGCGAGCGACTTGCCGGCGAGTTATGACCCCCTTGTTTCAGGGGATATGACGAACTTGCACGCACTCGTGGAGGATGAGCTGCTACTGGCGCTGCCGGCCGTGCCGATGCACAGCCGCGAGGAATGTGAGCATAGCGGTAATGAATTTGGAGATAGCGCTGAGGCAGAGGTGCCGCTGCGAGAGAATCCATTTGCTGCGTTGGGCGATTTGCTGAAGGCTGATTCAGTCAAATCTGAGTCAGACTAAGTCAGACTAAGACAGCGCAACAAAAAATTAGGTAATGAATTAAACTTATGCCACCGCACGAGCTTCCAAGCAATGCGTTGGTCAACAGGAGAGCAACATGGCTGTTCAGCAAAATCGTAAAACTCGTTCAAAGCGCGGTATGCGCCGTTCGCATGACGCACTTGGCGGGCCTACACTGACCGTCGACAGCACATCTGGCGAGACGCGTCGTCGTCACCACGTAAGTGCAGACGGCTTTTACAAGGGCGAGAAAGTCGTAGACACCAATAACGACGACTAACGTCATGAGTCTGGGTGTTGTTTTCCCGGGCCAGGGTTCTCAGCGAGTGGGTATGCTTGCCGAGGCTGCCGCGGAGTTCGCTAGTGTTACGGATGCTTTCGTTGAGGCTAGTGACGCCTTGGGTTACGACCTTTGGGCGCTTGTGTCGAACGGGCCTGAAGATCAGCTCAGCCTCACAGAGTTTACCCAGCCCGCAATCCTCACAGCGAGCGTCGCACTCTATCGTGCGCTCAGCGAGCGACACGCTATCGCTCCTGTAGCTGGCGCGGGGCACAGCTTGGGCGAATACTCTGCCTTAGTTGCCGCCGGCGCATTGTCATTGGGCGATGGCGCGTCGCTGGTGAGCAAGCGCGGTGCGGCAATGCAAAAGGCCGTGCCCGTTGGCGAAGGTGCAATGGCGGTCGTCCTAGGTCTTGAAGATCACATTGTTGCCGATATTTGCGCTGATATAACCACAGCCGAAGCATTTGTCGGTGGTGTCAACTTCAATGCGCCGGGCCAGGTGGTTATTGCAGGCGCAACCAGCGCTGTCGATACAGCAGTCGCTGCGCTTAAAGACGCAGGCGCTCGACGTGCAATGCCACTGCCTGTGAGCGCGCCGTTCCATACGCCGCTCATGCAGCCAGCCGCTGACGTTATGGCTGAAGCCTTTGAAACAGTGTCTTGGCATGATCCGAGCTTCCCTGTTGTCAGCAACGTTGACGGATCGCTGCAGGCGTCCCCAGACGCGATAAAAGCAAGCTTGGTTAAACAGATTTCCTCGCCGGTGTTGTGGACAGAGTGCATGAACACGCTGAAGCAGCAGGGCTGTGATCAATTCCTAGAATGTGGTCCCGGC
>CBFIHK010000036.1:0-630 GCA_965662305.1 Luminiphilus sp. | reverse complement strand
GTGGCGCCGCGACGATCAGTGAGAATTTAGGATCAATGGGCGGTGTGGGCATGAAACTTGATGTCAGCGACGCCGATGCGGTTCGGGAGTGCATATCCGCGATTACTGCCGAGCATGGCGCACCGACAATTCTGGTGAATAATGCAGGCATCACGCGTGACAACTTGATGATGCGCATGAAGGACGACGAGTGGGGCGATGTCATCAATACCAACCTGAATCCGTTGTTTACCGTCAGTAAGGCCTGTTTGCGCGGGATGACAAAGGCTCGCTGGGGCCGAATTATCAATATTTCGTCTGTAGTAGGCTCCATGGGTAATGCGGGACAGGCCAATTACGCTGCGAGTAAAGCGGGTGCTGAGGGAATGTCTCGCGCAATGGCTAAAGAACTGGGGTCGCGAGCCGTGACCGTTAACTGCGTTGCACCCGGATTCATAGCAACTGATATGACTGGTGTGCTGACTGAGGAACAAAAGGCCCTCATGTTGGGTCAAATACCTCTCGGTAGATTGGGTGCTCCAGAGGAAATCGCTAAAGTAGTAGCGTTCCTCGCTGGCAACTCGGGTGCCTACATCACCGGAGAAACGATTCACGTGAATGGTGGTATGTACATGTGATGCGAAAAAATGC
>CBFIHK010000035.1:0-22976 GCA_965662305.1 Luminiphilus sp. | reverse complement strand
CACCGCCAAGTGATCAGTGCTTCGACTCCGTCTTGATCGACACAAAACTGCATGGCTTTACCCAGTCGCTTGACTCACATTACCAAGCACATCTAGCCCACTCAGAATTAGCCTACATTGCGTGAGGTGTGATTTACAGCAGTTTGCCTTAGCTCGTCTCTAACGACTGAAACCAAACCGAGTCGCGTGCTGACACCAAATCGCACGCGATCATATTGACAGTATTTATGCCACAACATACCGTCATCAGGTGTCTCAAAAACATGTGATTGCTATGACTCATACCCCCTACACGCTGTCCTTAAACATCGACGATTTTCGTCAACATGAAGTTGCAGGGCCGCTTAATAATGCGACCGAGGTACTCAGCGATGGGGAGGTCTTGTTTCGCGTCGACAAACTCGCGCTGACAGCAAATTCAATCAGCTACGGTTTCGCGGGTAAGTCGGGGTTGATCCGATATCTCGATATCTACCCCGCAAAGTACGGCTCCGCCAACCTTCCCTGTTGGGGCTATGCCAATGTTTTGGATTCCAAGCACTCATCGCTGCAAGTGGGCGATCGGGTCTACGGCTTCCTTCCGATTGCATCACACGTGGTTATGCAACCGGGCAAGGTAAGCCCCAACGGATTCACTGACATACGCTCTTGTCGTGCAGTGGTGCCATCCTTTTACAACGAGTACGCACTGACACACAGCGAGCCCGGTTATGCGCCAGAGTTTGAGGAGGCGATTATGCTCTTCAGACCCCTATTTGGAACCTCATTTCTGATGCAAAGCTACTGCGAGGACCATGCGTTTCATGGTGCAAAACGCGTCGTTGTCACATCTGCATCCGCTAAAACTGCCATGGGGTTTGGCTACTTAATGAATAAGAATTTCAACGGTGTCATTGAGTGTATCGGGTTAACGTCAGCCAAAAACCGTGCCTTTGTAGAGAGCCTCGATTGCTATGACCAAGTGCTCACCTATGACGAAATCGATCAAATCGATGTGGCTGAACAGACAATCATCTTCGATGTTGCCGGCAACAACGACGTCGTGGCAGGGCTTCATCATCGCCTCGGAGAGACCATCCCCTACTCCGGGTCTGTCGGAAAAACGCACTGGGATGCGGGCGCGTTCGGTGCATCAACACCACTGCCCGGCGCAAAACCCATCTTCTGGTCCGCGCCTGATCAAATCGCCGTCCTACGCGAGCGCATTGGATCTGGAGAGATGATGCGGCAAATGGGCGCTGCCATGGTTGACTTCATCATAGCGGCACACAGCTGGATTCAAATATCCGAATCGAAAGGCCCGAAAGAAATCGCCGAGAAGATCGTCGCTATGCTGGACGGTAAAGTCAGTGCCCAAGACGGCATCATTTTGCGACCTTGAGTATTTTTAGTCGCTTACCCATTCATTGATTCTACGCGCGGACCTCTATGTTGAAGCTGCTCAAATATCTCTCTGCCGCGGGACTGAGCCTGATCTTGGGCCTGTTTTGGTTGGCTTATCTCTCACCCAGACCACCGTTGACCATTGATCCTGAGACACTGGCTGGTGATGGCTCAGTTTTGAACTACTGCGAGCTACCCGCGCTCGATGGCACGGGCCTACTTGCGACGGATATCCCCAAAGGAAACACACCAGGCTGCGCCTACGATCACTTCCCATTACCCATATTGCTAGATTGCACAGAGCCACTATCGGAGGGTGCAGATGACATCCGAGGGCTCTGGCGTGCAATTAGCGGCGCACGCACGGGTCACGTGGAAAGAGTGGAGCAATGCGGGGAGCGAGTTGTTGTTACCGCAGCCGGGATCATCCACGACTATGGTCCTAATAGCTCGGGGGGACTCAATACGAATGACACCGAGGGGCGCGTACTCTTCACCGCAGGTAATCGCGAATACTGCATGCGCACATCTGCCTCGATGATTTGGGAAGAAAAGGTGCTCAATTTTTACGTCTTTGGATGGGGCCCAAAAGTCGTTAGACGCTACCGAGAGAATGATTTACTCGTGTGGGAGTATGCGGACGGGAGCATTAACAAGATGGAACGGCTTTGCCAGCTTCCGGATTTGCATAAGAAGCCCACACCCCGTGGTCCGCGCTTTAAACTATTTTGATCGCGATTGATTGGTAGCGCGTCTGCAGCTTCAGACTGACCCAAACCATGCTCTTTTTGTCGTCTTTTCTCACTCAGCCAGTAGTGCCTGACGCACAAGAGGAAGCTGGTCGTTCCCGAAATAGAGTTGACCCTCATTGACTATCATTGTCGGCGATCCGTAGGCACCCTTGGCAATCGCCTCTTCTGTATTTGCTCGCAATCGATCTTTGACTTCTTGCGTGGTGGTTTGTTTCACCAGCGCGTCGCCATCGATGCCCAAACTGGTTGCAATATCAGCCACAACCTCAGGGTCATCGATATTTCTTCCATCGGCGAAATAAGCATCAAATGCCGCCTTGGTGAAACAGAAAAGTAACGATTGGTCCTCCTCCAACGCGCAGCATGCACGCATGGGTAGCACTGACTTAACGGGGTGATGCGCCGTTGGGAAATCTAACGGGAGCCCCGCCAGACGCGCCCACTCATGTAACCAAGTGAAGTTGTGAATGACCTTTGGATCGTTGGGGTTTGACCGCGCGGCATATACGCTTTGATTCACCGCGTTGAAGACGCCACCGACAAGAAATGGACGCCAGCTAATATCTGCTTTGGTGTCCCCAAGCACTTCCTGCACATTATTGAATGCGAGATAGGTCCATGGAGATGAAAGGTCATAGAAAAAAGTTAGCTTGGCCACAGGCTACTCCCGATGAAAGTGACAACTGAAAAGACGACTAAGAGCTTAGGGTTAGAGTTAGAAGCATCATAGTCGACTCTGAGGCTTTTGGTTTCAAGCCAACTCCCTGTAAACCTCGGGCGGTGATACAGTAGCCATGAAGATTGTGGTTCTGGACGTATTCTGCAAGTCAGCAGCAACTCGTTGATCATCAGTGACTGAAAAAAAACCAAAAGAATCACAAGAATAAACACTAATCCCTAATCAATGCTCAGAGGTCTCTATGCTTAAAGTCCACGGTGTTCATGGCTCGCCATTCGTTAGAAAAGTCCTCATCGCACTAGAGCTCAAGGGTCTCGATTACGAAATGGTGACTCAAATGCCCTTCACAGGGGACGAGGAATACAGAAAGCTGAATCCCCTCGGAAAGATCCCTACCTTGGTAGACGGCGATCTCACACTGGGCGATTCAAAAGTGATTTGCCGTTATCTCGAGGCTGCTTATCCGGAGGCGCCTGTCTTCCCTACCGGGCTTCAAGACAAAGCCATGGCAGATTGGTATGACGACTTTGCATCAGGACCTGTTG
Organism: Luminiphilus sp.; assembly: GCA_965662305.1. Classification (GTDB taxonomy): domain Bacteria; phylum Pseudomonadota; class Gammaproteobacteria; order Pseudomonadales; family Halieaceae; genus Luminiphilus. Next base: position 19,617 of record CBFIHK010000035.1, on the reverse strand, counting down.
CCGAACTCGCTGCCGGGATTTTCTTTCAGCGCTTTATGCGTCCGAGGGCCTTCAAACAGGAACCTGACGAAGTACTCATTAGCAATATTATCGAGAAAAAGCTGCCGCCGCTGCTCAGCTACATTGAAGGACAGTTGCCAGAGCAAGGCTTTATCTTCGGCGCCTTTACACTCGCTGATCTGACGCTGGTAACACCGTTTATCAACGCAAGCTATGCAGGGTATGACGTCCCTTCCGAGACCTATCCAAAATTCTCAGCGCTCTTCAAAGCTGTGAAGGCGGAGTCGGCGGTTGCTAAAATTCTGAGCCAAGAAGCCAAGGCCCTGGGTTTCGGCTAATTAAATCCATTCAACAGCTAGAGGGCGGGCAACGTTAACAACGTTTAGCGCCCGTCCTTTTTTCTCGTTCCGACTCGTTACTGCTGAATATTGCGAGCCACCATAGGTCAGTTCTGCGTGCTTAAGCGCCGAATCTCCCTGGCTACAAGCCACAAGCGATCTTGTCCCCATATTTCCAGCTGGACGTTACCCTGCGCGTCGATCAAGCGATAGCTGGGGACACCCCAGAGTCCGCCCTCGTACATAGACAGGCGATTGTCCTCGAGCATCGTCTCCCACTCGGCCTCTCCGAGGTGGGTTTGCGCCTCGCGCCAATCAAGCCCCGCAGCTTCGACCACTCGCTTGAGCCCGCGAGTGTTATCGGTGTTCACCCCCATTGAAAACGCGTGCTTAAGGAAGCTTGAGAGCAGCTCAGTGCCGCGCCCCTGTGAAACTGCCCACGGGTAAATCGAGTAACACCTCCGGACCGGATTACCAATCGGGTCATGAAAGTTTCCGTACGGCACACCGCGCCGTCGGGCTTCACGGGCGGTATCCGAAAAAATATACATACCCTTTTCACGGGTGGCCGGGACACCCCGCATCACCATGGGAAGCACTGGACGCATTACAAAGTTGATGCCGATACGCTCTGCTAGCGCCACGGTCTCGTCAAACACAATTGATGTGTAGGGGCTTCGCAGAGACGGGAAAAACTCAAGTGTCAGCGCTGAAGCATCCGATACACCCTCGACGGAGACCGCTGGGCAAGGCGCAACGAAGGGCTCATTAGGCGCTCTGGAAGCGCCAAGGCTCACCAGGCGCTCCTCGAGGTAATGGAGGCGATCTATACCCCAGTACCACTCACCCTCGTAATAGAACATGGCGCCCGAATAGTGTTTGAGTTGTGCACGCAACTCTGTACCCGCATCGAGTAGCGCCTCAATCTCAGAGTCAGTCGCATGACCATACGACTCAGCTAACGACTCAAGCGCTTTGGAGTCATTGCGCCAAAGCGCTTCCCCTACTCTCGGCAAGGCCTCAGCCCTATCTTCAGGTTTGACTGAAGCCGAGATGCTGCGCGCCAAGACCGTGTTGTCAGTCGTCGGGTCTTCTCCGTTACAAGGAAAATCTAACCCATATTCTGACGCAATTAGGGATGCGTCATATCGAGACAATTTCAAAAGTAAGGCGGCATCAGGCGCGTTTTTGCCTTCGGGACCTCGGACAAGATGGCATCTGAGATCGACATCGTAGCGTTCAGCAAATTGCGACAACACTTGGGCTGCGAGATAGCTGTAGCCATCCTCAGTTTGATGGAAGTAATCAATGACGTGGCGGCGACCCTCTTTTTGTCGAACACGCTCGGCCTTTTTTCGGCGCTTTTCAAAGCGCCCTTCGCTATTCATGAGCATTGCGAGTCGAGAGGTTAGCCACCGTTGCAAGGGCGTTGGGTCCATGGTGGCTGCACCACCCTGCTCTTTAAATTGTTGCGACATAAATCCCCCGTAAAATATGAGCCACTGGCTATGTGTGAACGCTTCTTTTGCTGTTTACCTGCGCATAAATAGATGTCCCCGCAATTGCGGGTAAACATATGGCACATGGAATGCCATATCAATAACAAGCTGTGGTTGGTACTAGAGTGTGAGATGCCAAAACAACAGCGTTAGATCAATTTCCGAAATGCGGTCAGGATAACCGCGCGCGCGTCTGGCACTGACATTCCTTGGATCTCGCGCATGCGGTGCCACATTTCAAAGGACAAATAAGCGTCTGCTAATTGCCGCTCCTCGTCCGAAAGCGATTTGAATTCGGGAATCCACGTTTCTTTGTTTTTGAGGGACTGTTTTTGATAGCGCGCGTAATTGTCCTTGAGTACTTGTGAGCTCCACCTAAGTGATTTCGTCGCGACCAGGAGATTTCTGTGAGTCTCAAACGCATCCGTGTAAGTTGTAACCAATGACGCCAGCCGCTCTCCAAGTGTCCCGTCTCGCTCACCACGGTTGAGAAAACTATCAACGACCGACGCTGAAATTTGCGCATCGACCGCCAGGAACAAACTGTCCATATCCTCAAATTGTCGGAAGAACGACCGAATTCCAACGCCTGCTTGCTCCGCAATTTCACGCGCTGTGGGCGCGAAATTACCCTCTTGGATCAATGCCAAAGCGGCGTCAATCATCGCTTTGCGACTGCGCTCAGTGCGCTGGCGACGACCATCGGATATTTGGGTTACTGCTGTCATAACAAATAAAGAAGTAAACGCACCAGTGTGTAGTGAGTTTGTACCACAAACTCCTGTTTGAGGTGAGGCTGGCTATATCCCTTCACAACCAAATACCTCATACCGGGAGAACCGAGATGCTCGGGCGATACACGTCAAATCACAAAACCCGCTACAATCCTCCGCTACACTCTCACCACCAGAGCGCACAATGAAGCGTTTGGACACGGAACGCGTAAGGCACTCAAGCAGCGCGCTCTAGGCAAAACAATAATTAGATCTGAGCTATTTAATGCGAAATCAAACCTTACCCCATGAAAAAACATCAGCCTCTTTCATCGAGCGATGGATGGGTGCGCCGTTAAACCTCATTGAGGAACTTGGCCATTATTTATTGGTCATGCCGCTAAACGCAGCGTTGCGGCAGCTGGACCGCCTGTCATACAAACTCGAGGGCACGCTCCTTAGAGAGGTCATCTCACACACCCTCTTTCCAGTGACACTCATTGTCTCTATGTGGCTGGGCTTCAAAGCCACTGAACAAGGCGCATCGATTACGTCCATCGGCACCCTCGCACTGATACCGGTAGTCTACGGGCTCTTTGCAGCCCCGCTCGAACGGCTTATGCCGTTCAGTCGAAACTGGTTAGAGGGCGGAAACGACATGACGGTAGACGTCATGATGTTCATATCAAATGCTTTCTGGAACGGCTTCGCAAAATATCTAATTCAGGTGCTATTTCTGGTTTCGCTTGTTGAGTTGCTTGAGCCCTACGGACATTCGCTGTGGCCAGACGAACTCCCGGGCGCGGTTCAAGTCATGCTGTTTATTTTGATCAAGGACTTTTTCAGATACTGGTTGCACCGCGCCCTCCACGAGAATGCATTTCTCTGGCGCTTTCACGCAACACACCACTCGGTGAAACGTCTTTATTGGCTGAACGGGATCCGCAGTCATCCTGTAGAGGTCATTGTCCAAGCCATCTTATTTGCTGCCCCTTTTGCTCTGCTACAGCCGTCCGCTGAAATCGTCATGGTGGCCGTATTCATGCAACTCAGCATCGGCATTTTCCAGCACTCCAATATCGACCTTAAACTGGGCTTCTGGGAGTACATATTTTCCATCGGCGATAACCACCGCTATCACCACTACCCCAACAAGGCGATTGGCGACTGCAATTACGGTGGTGAATTCATTGTCTGGGATATTTTGTTTGGTACCTTCCACAAGGTGAAAGGTGAGCGACCCAGCGACGATATCGGAATTGGTGGGTCTCCTGATTACCCCATGACCATGATGGGACAACTCATCGCGCCGTTCTTAAAAAATCAGCGCTTTGATGCGGCAACGCAAAAAGCGAATCAAGCTACGGACCACTAGTCGCTGACAGGACCTAGCCCAGTGCTGCCCCAACAAGCTTGATGCGGCAGCTCATCGGGTTACTTTTAAAAAAGCCAGCGATTTGATTCAGGGACGAAACAGATAGGCAAGTCGCGACAACGAGTCATTTATGCGACTCGGCGCGATGATCTCTTAAATCTGCCTCGCACAAACATAAACCACGCCAGAATGACGCAGCGAAAATTAGGAACTCAGGAGTAGCGCGCAGACCGGCCTTTTGTTGCGAACGCGATTAGGCAAAGACCCGCTTGTTTTGCCATGTCGATTGCCGCTGATGTCGGTGCCGATACGGCCACTAAGACCGAAACGCCTGCCGTAGCTGCCTTACTCACCATTTCAAAACTAGCGCGGCTGCTAACAAGGACAAAGCCCTCGCTAGGATTCAACGCCCGCCAACCGAGAATCTTATCCAGCGCATTATGGCGCCCAACGTCTTCTCTCAAAGCAAGAATATCGCCATCGAGCGAGCACCACGCTGCTGCATGAGCCCCTCCTGTCTGCCTCGACACATCTTGCAAAGGACGAAGTCCCGCAAGCGCTCGGTTCAAGGCCGTCTCTGATGGAACTTGAAAGTTAGACTCGTCGGAAGACACTGGCTTGATGTCGCGACTTAATTGATCAATCGACTCGATGCCGCAGAGTCCACAACCACTTGGACCAGCCATTGAGCGCCGACGATCTTTTAATTTAAAGGCGGTCTCGTTTGATACCAAGGCATTTACGTCGATACCGCTATCGGCTTGGATAATCTCAATGTCATAGATCGCAGAGGAACTGCTGACAATACCCTCGCCAATGGCAAAACCCCGGATGAAATCCTCAAGGTCAGCGGGTGTCGCCATCATGACCGCGTAAGAGATGCCGTTAAAGGAGAGGGCCACAGGAACCTCACAGACGACGAGATCATCTGTCTCAACCGAACCTGTATTGCTTGATAACGTTCGAGTAACTAAGACAGACGAATCCGAAACGCTACGATCAGCCAACGACGGCTTCCTTAACAAATTGCTTTTGTTTGCGGTCGAAAGACTTCTGACGCTCCTGCCACTCCGATGGCTGAGATACGCGTGTCACCTGTACGGCCGTAACCTTGTACTCCGGACAATTGGTAGCCCAGTCAGAGTTATCCGTTGTTATGACGTTGGCACCTGAAACCGGGTGATGGAAAGTCGTGTAAACCACACCAGGGCGCACGCGCTGTGATAATTTGGCTCGCAGCACCGTATCGCCAATTCGACTAGAGATACCCACCCAGTCTCCCTCGCAAATACCCCGCTCCTGCGCATCTTCTGGATGAATTTCCAAAACATCCTCGTCATGCCAAGCTGAGTTCTCGGTGCGGCGCGTTTGTGCGCCTACGTTGTACTGACTCAGAATACGGCCGGTCGTCATGATGAGTGGGAATCGTCGCGTACAACGCTCGTCCGTTGGCACATACTCGGTCACGATGAATTGACCAAGACCACGCGTGAAGGTCTCCGCGTGCATAGTCGGTGTCCCTGAATGCTCCGCATCCGTACAAGGCCACTGAACGCTGCCCAGCCGCTCAATTTTGTCGTAAGTCACACCACTGAAGGTCGGCGTGAGTGCAGCGATTTCCTGCATGATTTGCTCTGGGCTCTCATAGTCCCAATCGCAGCCTAGCGCCTGAGCGAGACCCAGTGTCGCCTGCCAGTCAGCTTTACCACCGAGCGGCTCCATTGCCTTGCGAACTCGAGAGATCCTTCGTTCAGCATTCGTGAACGTTCCATCCTTCTCTAGGAACGACGACCCGGGAAGGAATACATGTGCGAACTTTGCTGTCTCATTCAGGAAAATATCCTGAACAATTAAACATTCCATCGACGACAGCGCAGCTTCGACGTGTTGCGTGTTGGGATCCGACTGTGCGATATCCTCACCTTGGCAGTATAAGCCTTTAAACCCGCCAGAGAGCGCTTCCTCGAACATATTCGGTATGCGGTGCCCCGGCTCAGGATCAAGTGTGACGCCCCAAGCCGATTCAAATGTACCACGCACCTCATCATTACTGACGGGCCTGTACCCGGGTAGCTCATGCGGGAACGAACCCATATCGCAAGAGCCCTGAACGTTGTTCTGCCCACGAAGTGGGTTTACACCGACACCGCGACGACCAATGTTGCCGGTCAGCATCGCGAGATTCGCTATGCCCATGACCGTTGTTGAGCCCTGACTGTGCTCAGTGACCCCCAAACCATAGTAAATCGCAGCGTTGCCTCCCGTCGCATAAAGTCGCGCTGCGGCACGAACATCGTCTGCGTGTACGCCGGTGTGCGCTTCCATTGCCTCTGGTGAATTCTCTGGCTGCTGGATAAACGTCAACCAGTTAGTGAACGCCACCTTTTCACAGCGAGCATCAACAAACTCCTGATCGACCAGACCTTCGTCGACAATCGTATGCGCGATCGCATTCAAAAGTGCCACGTTGGTACCCGGTCTAACTGGGAGGTGAAAATCACTTTTGATATGCGGTGCGCCCACTAACTCGATACGGCGGGGATCGATCACGATCAGGCGAGCACCCTCTCTTAAGCGTCGCTTCAAGCGCGAGCCAAATACCGGATGTGCTTCGGTGGGGTTAGCCCCCATCACAACAATCACGTCCGCGTCAGCGACCGAGGCAAAATCCTGCGTTCCAGCAGACTCGCCTAGCGTTTGCTTCAAACCGTATCCGGTCGGGGAATGGCAGACACGCGCGCAGGTATCGATGTTGTTATTGCCAAAGCCCGTTCGCACCATTTTTTGGACGAGCCAGACCTCTTCATTGGTGCAGCGCGAGGATGAAATAGCACCAATACTTTTCTGACCGTACTTTTCTTGGATGCCGCGAAGCCGCGAGGCCGCAAAAGACAGCGCTTCATCCCAATTCACTTTCTTCCAAGGCTCATCAATCGAGTCTCGGATCATGGGCTCGGTCATGCGATCTTTATGCGTAGCGTAACCAAAGGCAAAGCGACCTTTGACGCAGGCATGCCCCTCGTTCGCTTTACCGTCCTTCCATGGGGTCATACGAATGACTTCTTGCCCTCGCATCTCAGCTTTGAACCCGCAGCCAACACCGCAATAGGCGCAGGTCGTAGTCACTGAATGCTCTGGAATACCACTCTGGATAATGCTGTTCTCGGTAAGGGTTGCCGTCGGGCAGGCCGCGACACAAGCGCCGCATGAGACGCAGTCGGAGCCAAGGAAGTCGGTGTCAGCGCCAACACTCACGCGCGAATCAAAGCCGCGGCCTGAAATAGTGAGCGCGAAGGTGCCCTGTTGTTCTTCACAGGCACGAACGCAGCGAGAGCAGACAATGCACTTCGATGAGTCGAAGGTGAAATACGGTCTGCTCTCATCCTTTTCGAGCTGGGTGTGGTTCTCGCCAGCAAATCCGTAGCGCACATCGCGCAAGCCAACTTCACCTGCGGTTGATTGCAACTCACAATCCCCATTTGTCGGGCAGGTCAGGCAATCGAGCGGGTGATCACTGATGTACAGCTCCATCACGCCACGACGGATCTTTGCAAGCTGACCGCTTTGCGTTGTCACCGACATCCCCGTCTCAACGGGTGTGGTACATGACGAGGGATAACCGCGTCGACCTTCAATTTCAACCAGACAGACTCGACACGAGCCAAAAGACTCAAGGCTATCTGTTGCGCACAGCTTAGGTACCTTGATTCCGGCCTCAAAGGCAGCTCGCATCACCGAGGTGCCCTCCGCTACCGTAACGTCCCGTCCGTCAATCGTTAAGGTGACCGTCGCATCAGATTTCGATTCGGGTGTACCGAAATCCGCTTGGGGCTGATAGAACTCAACCATGCTATTCATACTGCCACCTCGTAGTGATTGTCTGTGACGTTAAAATCTTCTGGAAACTGATTCATCGCGCTTTTGACCGGTAACGGCGTAAGACCACCCATGGCGCAGAGTGATGCTTGCTCCATGGTCTCGCAGAGATCGTGAAGCAAAATCAAATCGTCGCTTGTCGCAGTGTCAGCGCAAACGCGATCGAGTACTTCGCGACCACGAACGGCGCCAATCCGACACGGCGTGCACTTACCGCAGGATTCTTTTGCACAAAAATCCATCGCAAAGTGCGCCTGTTTAGCCATATCGACCGTGTCGTCAAAGACGACAATGCCACCGTGTCCCAGCATGCCCCCGATGGCCGAAAGTGCCTCATAAGTTAGGGGCACATCGAGTTGATCGGCTGAAAGGTAGGCACCCAGCGGTCCACCAACCTGAACAGCTCGTACAGGGCGTCCAGACCGCGTTCCCTCGCCCCATGTGTCAATAATCTCGCGCAGAGAAACGCCAAAAGGCACTTCGATCAAGCCACCGCATTTCACATTACCCGCTAACTGGATCGGTAAGGTTCCCGTAGACCGATCGACACCATGACGTGCATATTCCTCGCCGCCATCAGCGAGAATCGATGTGATGGATGCAAGTGTGAGCACATTATTAACAACCGTTGGCTGCCCAAAGAGACCTTCGATGGCAGGAAGCGGTGGTTTCGCTCTCACAACACCCCGCTTTCCCTCGAGACTATTGAGAAGTGCTGTCTCTTCACCGCAGATATAGGAGCCGGCACCCATGCGCACCTCGAGCTTAAAGGCAGCAGCCGAGCCGCAGATATTCTTACCGAGGTAACCCGCTTGTTCCGCGATATCAATCGCTGCTTCCAAGGCTTGCTGGGCTTTGGGGTACTCAGATCGAAGATAGATGTATCCACGAGTTGCACCGACACCGAGACCAGCAATGGTCATCCCCTCGATGAGTTGAAACGGATCCGCCTCCATGATCAATCGATCGGCAAAGGTACCCGAGTCACCCTCGTCTGCGTTACAGACAACGTATTTCTGTGTGGAATGTGTATCGAGAACTGTCTGCCATTTAATGCCCGTTGGGAATGCCGCCCCACCGCGCCCCCGCAAACCCGATGTTTTTACTTCATCGACAATTGCTTGAGGAGATAACGCGAGCGCACGCTCTAGACCTTGATAGCCTCCAAGCGTCCGATAATTTTCAAGGCTTGTTGGTGCACCAAGGCCACAGCGCTTAAAGGTAATCCGTGTTTGCCCTGCAAACCATGGGATATTTGTCGTGGGACCAAGATACCGCTCATGACTGTGAGTACCCGTCTCAAGGCTCTCAATAATACTTGGCACATCGGAAACTTTGACCGCCCCAAATGCGATGCGCTCCGCATCAATCTCGACTTCAACCAATGGCTCAAGACCAAAGGCACCGCGGGAGCCATTGCGGACAACCTGAAGCTCTACCCCCATGGCCTCTGCGGTGCTTTTAAAGGCTGCGGCAACGCGGTCTGCACCGACGGCAACAGCCGTTGTGTCTTGCGGGATAAAGATAGAAATCGTCATACCTCACCCCCGTCTGCAACGAGACCCTGCAAATCAGTTGCTTCCACACGCCCATGAACAACATCGCCCACACGGATCGACGGCCCACAAGCGCAGTTACCCAAGCAGTAAACGCGCTCCAATCTGAACGCACCCGAAGAGTGGGTCTCGCCGAACTCAACGCCGAGCGCTTGAGGGGCCTGGGATTCGAGTTCTCGCGACCCCACGGCCTGGCAGGCCTCGGCACAGCAGATTTGCACAGCGCGGCTAGAAGCTGGCTGATCACGAAAGTCATGGTAAAAACTGATGACGCCATGGACTTCAGCCGCTGAGAGCGAAAAAATCTCGGCTAACTCGGCATGTGAATCTGCAGGGATAAACCCAAGACGATCTTGCACCTCGTGCAAACAAGGCAATAAACCACCCGCCTCGGCCGCGTGCTTTGTCGCTATATCGTGAACAACTTTATTCATACGTCGTCGGTAAAGCCGTCGCACACAGACGTGATTTACCTTCCCCCCCGTTGTTTGGAGTAACGACTCTCAGACCGGCCGTTTGTTATCAATTATTGCGCGGATGGTAGCAACGTCAAACACCCTGTACTACAACGTTTTTGTGGTAGTTCTCCCTTTTTTTCGAAGAGTCCGATTAGACACACAAAGATCAAAAACTGCGATTAAAAAATCGGAGATCGCTTGGCGGAATTTGCGATCACATGAATGAGATAAATTTGTGACTAGGTCGTCTCAAGTCACCGCTGCGAGCGCCCTCTCACAGACGGAAGATTGCTGTGGCAATCTCGAGACATGTTGACGTTAAAAAAGCGTCCCTTGAGAATTGGTATAAGCACTCTCTCGAATCGGCAAAGACAGCTCAGGGGAATCAGTCCTCGCGCTATTGACCTGACTGGAGACCTGATGAAAGGCGACTGGATAGTCAGTCAGGCAATCTTCAGCCGGTGCACTCGCCAGCCACCCTGCGCCAGTTTGCGCAGTTAATAAAACGGGCTGTCGGTGATGAATGTGCTCGATATCAGGTTGAGCTGCTGTCGTTACAATCGCACAACCACTCGACGGGTGATAAACACCGGCGAAGCGCATCAACTCGCCCTCTCTGTGGTGGTACCACGGCTGTTTATCGTTTGCTGAACGCTGCCACTCGTACCAGCCGTCCGCTAGGAACACGCACCGCAAGCTGCCTTTGAAAGACGGCTTTTCGTCCAACGTTTCCAGTCGTGCGTTAAACAAATGCATGGGCGCTGCGGCCCACGGAGGCGATAGTGACCACGGCTTCATGGTGAAGCCATCGTGTCGTGTCTCCACCAACACATCAGACTGTGGCGCAATGTTGTACCTGTCTGGGACGTCGAATTTTAGCGCCGCCAAATCCGGTTTATTCGAAGCAGTGAGTGTGTAGCGACCGCACATATTTTAGATGCCTCTCTCGGCCCGAAACCTCCCTGCGCAACGCAATCTCACAAGCCGGTCACAACGCCGCTTCAAACAGGTTAAGCGTCTTCGCCCAAGCCACTTCGGCCGAGGCCTCGTTATAGACCCGAGAATCCAACACGCACCATCCGTGCAGTGCTCCCTCGAATACCGTTACCTCGGCTGTGAGTCCCGCATTAGCGAAGGTCTCTCGCAGTACCGACTTGTCATCAGGGTTACGCTCGTCGTCGTTCTCGGCGAGCGCAATTAGAAATTGACCGTTCAGTTTGGGAATTAGCAGGTGTGGACTATCGTCATCTTCCGTCGCCAACGAAACGGGGTGGTAGGCACAGCCAGCACCAATTCGGTCCGAGCGCTCCGCGGCCGCGCGCATCACCATAGGACCGCCCATGCAATAGCCCATGGTTCCTATTGGTCTTGCAGTATCCACGGCACTTTGCGCATCGAGCCAATCGACAAACGCCCGTGCGTCAGTTCTGTGGGTCTCCGGCGATAAATTGCGGTACATCGGGAGGACTTTTTTCTGGGTCGATGCGTCCTGAAAACTCTCACCAGTCTCGACCACAGGCGCCACCGAGTCGCGGTAATAGGGGTTAACGCAGAGCACGGCGTAGCCACTCTCAGCCAATCGCGTCGCCATTGCTGTGAAAGAGGCTCTCAAGGCCAAAATATCAGGCCAGATCAAAACAGCTGGGTGCTTACCTTCGGTGGGATAAACAAAGAATGCATCGCAAGTGCCGTCTGGAGTACTAATGCTAACCTCAGAGCTTGATACTGCCTTTGCATTTGCCACGGCCGGCAGTGAAAACGCCACCGCAGCACCTGCTGCCAAGGTGTTAAAGTCGCGCCGGGTAATAGCGTCTGTCTTACCCGCTTGCGCGGCGTCTTGAACCGTATTCTCATCACACATGCTCATTACCTTCCTGTGTTCTCACCTTGAGGGGCAGTACACACCAAGCCGAGGAACCTAATCAAGCGCAGAAAATCAGGGCCGCACGCATACACTTATCGGCGGCCAATAAATCCAGTCAGCCTTGACGGCGCTTTTGTTCAAAGGGAACGGATACCGCGCTTAGTGATTAGCGTTAGGCGTTGCTTCCCAGGGCGCGACCCAGTCACCCTCCACACGCAGTGACACGCCCGCATCATCCTCGATCAGTCGACATACGCTCATTTCACCGGCATGCGTTCCGTATCGATCTGCTGCTTCTTGAAAGCGATCATGGCAGGCCTGAGTAAGCTCAGATCGCGTGCCATAATCTGCAACCAATTTCTGAATTAAATCGAGATCCTTGAGCGCAAGCTCCAAACGGAACGATGGATCGTAATGCCCTGCGAAAATAGACGGCACGTCATGTTGCAAAACAAAGCTGTCAGCCGCCCCACCCTTCATAACATCCCACCAGAGTTCTGGATCCAAACCTGCTTTTTTAGCGAGCACCATGGCCTCACCAATGGCAGCTGCATGTACTTTCCACAACTGATTATTGACCAGCTTGGCGACATAGCCGTTGCCATACTCACCAACACGGCGCGTCTCGCCGACGGCGTCAAGAATGGACTGTACTCTCGCAATCACCTCATCCGAGCCGCCAACAAACATGATCATATCGCCACGGATCGCTGCGTCGAGCGAGCCAGTCACGGGCGCGTCGATCGCGCAGCCAGCACTTTCTGTGAAACGTCCTGCCAACTCACGCATGAGTACAGGGTCACTGGTTGTCAGGTCTATCCAGATCCTCCCCGAGCAGTCTCCGCTCAGTAAACCACCCTCACCACAAACCACCGATTCAATCTCTTTGGGACCAAAGACCATGGAGATAACGACATCGACGTTACTTGCTAGCGCAGCCGGTGAGGAGCACCACTCAGCGCCGCGCTCGATGAAGGAAGTCGCCGCTTCGGGACGTATGTCGTAAACGCAGAGCGGAAAACCAGCGCTTAAAAGGTTGTTTGCCAGCGCCGACCCCATATTACCCAGACCAATAACACCCACACGTTGCATAAACTAATCCTCGAGTGAGTCGGACCGAATTCGGTCCTCTTGATGAATGTCCAATTGCTTTCCGTACAATTCCAACGATCGATAACCCGATCCAATGACGTTGTCTTTTTCCGTGTAGGTGAAGACAACAAGATTCCGAGTGGTCTCGCCCTTCGCCTCAGTCGCCCGATGCAGTGCATAACGACCTTTGAATATTTGTAGGTCGCCCTCGTTTAGCTTTAGCTCTTTAACCCGAGAGTGATCGCCATGCAAAAGCGCGGAGACGTCGTCATAACACTCGTCATCTTTATTTCGGATATTGGGCGCATACTGAAATATGCCCCCCTCCTCGCAATCCTGAATGAGCAACGTGACAGTGAACTCGTTGGTGTCGTAATGCCATGAGAACTGATCACCTGGCTTGTTCACGTTCATGGTGAGCGAGGCAATCGGATCCGCGTAATGGTAGATGACTGGCTCCTCGAGACAGTCGGCGATAAAGCGCTTCAGTGCCTCTGATTTGTAGAGCTCACGAATAACTGATTCAGAGGGGAAACAGTCACCCGATACAAAGCCATTACTGCGCTCCATCATGAAGCGGCGGGGGTGGTCTTCAGGTAAAGACCGGTCCTCCTCGGAAAAATACACATTCACCTTATTTTTCGTGTAGTGCGCGCGCCCCTCAATCGACGCTGCTTCCTCCTTCATTTGTGCCAGCGCATGGGGTTTGATCGCAGACTTTAATACGTAGCAACCGTCAGCGTGAATCGCGGCTCTCGCCTCAGCTACGAGCAATCTGTAGAGCTCACCGGTGGCTTCGCCTAAGGGATACTTATCTGAGTCGATAAAAAACGACAGGTCATGATTCATGGCTTCCCTCGATTGTTTCTAAAAGAAGCATTTATTCTTATTAATAGCGCGGAATATGCGCTTCACCGTTGCATTACGCAAGGATTACGTAGAGTGGCGCGAGGCTATGTTGAGGAACGCATCCATGTTCTCACTGCGTTCGACTCGAACTCGGGAGTCCGAACCCTTTTCAGATCCCATATAGCAAAACGCCCCCTAACGGAGGCGCTTTTATATGTGGCCCGCCCGGAGAGATTCGAACTCCCGACACCCAGGTTCGAAGCCTGGTGCTCTATCCAGCTGAGCTACGGGCGGAGTGGCTGTCACAATCGACAGGCGGCGCAGTCTATCATGACCTGCGCGAACTGCCAGTAGCGCAATGCACTTTAGTTAGTGATACACTCGCGCCCGCCTCAGGGGGAGGGTCAACTATGAGTACCAATCGTAGCTACGTGTCAGCAACACTTACCGCAGATGAAAACAAAGCGGCGATCGAAGCGCACCTGCACGAAATCTTGGAGAGGTCTCTCACTCCTATGGAACCCGGCCAGGCTAAGGTCTACATGGAACACACAGCGGTTCGCATGGCTGAGGAAGCGGGTGCAGGTGTGACAACCTTCCAGATGGTTGAGGTCAAGCATGCGAGCACGGCTTATATGATTCGTCTTGCAGTACTTACCAATGGAAGTGCAATTGGGCTTGATTTGATGGATATGGAGAACGGACAGTTCTTTATTCCCGAAGTGTGTCCAGTTATCCCGCTTGAGACGCCAACCGTAAATTGAGTGCCTCAAAATCCGGATTCAATAATCGCGAAATTCTAATTTTCGCTACCATCACGGGGCTGCTGGCCCTGATTCCCATATCGACCGATTTGTATTTACCGGCGATCACCGCCATGTCCGGCGAACTGGACGCTTCAGTCTCAGAAGGTCAATTAACGCTGTCGATTTTCATGATCGGCGTGGCCATCGGACAACTTTTCTTTGGACCTTTGTCCGATACCTTTGGCCGACTCCCCGTCGTCCGCGCTGGTTGCTTTGCCTTCATCGCCTTTTCGTTCCTGAATTCGCTCGCTTGGAGCATCGAATCGATGTGGATAGGTCGCATCTTTCAAGGTGCAGCTGCGGCGAGCGGCGCTGTGATAGCACGGGCCATGATCCGCGACATCTACGAGGGTGACCGCGCGGCACAGATAATGGCTTTAACCAGCGCCTCTATGGCTTCTGTACCACTGTTTGCACCCACATTGGGCGCTCTGATCACTGTCGAGCTGGGTTGGAGATTTACCTTTATTGCTCAAGCGATATTTGCCGCCGCCGTGCTACTCGGTTTGGCCTCTTTTCAAGAGACCGTAACAAGAGCTGAAGACGCACCGCAAGCACAGCTCAGATTAAGCGATGTGTTCTTGTCGTTCCGAGAATGTCTTTCAAACCCTTTATTTGTTGGATATCAGCTCAGCGGCACGTTCTCGTTCTGTGGCGTATTCGTCTACATCTCCACCGTGGCCTTCTTCCTCAGAGACGTGTTCAACGTATCAACGGAGTTTTTTGGGGTGGTCTTCGCCATGACAGCAGCTGGCTTTATCGTGGGCAGCCTCTTGAGTTCCCGATTGGTCCTGAAATGCGGGGCAGATCGGACCCTGCGGCGAGGGGCTTTCATTTGTGCTCTCGCCACGACGTCTGCACTACTAACATTGATCAACCCCGAAGCGACTAAAGCATTGCTAGCGTTAATCTCAATCCTATTCTTCTTCGGGGTCGGGTTGATTGCACCTAATGCGTCTATGGGTGCAGTCTCGCTTTATCCTCACAAAGCAGGCGCTGCATCGGCGGTTTATGGAAGTGTTCATTCCGTAGCATCGGCAACGGTGGGCGCAGTTGCAGGGGCTACTTACTCCGGTCGAATGCTGGAGCCAATCTCAATCATGTTTATCTGTTCGCTCGGCGCATTAATCGGTATTGCTATTACCCGCCGCCACAGAACGAAGCTAGTCTGAATCGTTAACATAAACCCACTAGGGTAGTTAGCAGCCGGTGCGAGTGCTGATACGATCTCGAATGACTTCGTTGGGGGACGAAAAATGCACGAACTCACCAGAGACATGGAAGTACTTCAACAAGCGATCGTGCGCTACAGCGTGGAGCGCGTTCGCATGGATCCGCCGGAGTTAGACGCACCTCGAACGCCTGAAGAGCTTTGGGCCATGGCTGGACAGACCATCACCGAAAGAGGTCTTGGTGGCCTAGAGGCCCTGCGCCTTTTCACAGATGTGCTTGCGCCAGCCTGCATCTCAACAGACCACCCAAAATTTCTTGCCTTCGTCCCGGCAGCACCCACTGAGGCGGCAACGCTGTTTGACTTGATTGTTGGCGCCTCGAGTATTTGCGGCACCAGCTGGCTCGAAAGCGCCGGTGCAACCTATGCTGAAAACCAAGCATTAAAGTGGATAGCAGACCTCGCGGGGTTTGGTCCTGAGGCAGGAGGCACATTTGTCAGTGGCGGCACCGCGGGAAACCTATCTGCACTGGTTGCAGCGCGACACAAGTGGCGTCGAGGCAACGGGAGTCGCAATGCACTGCGAGGCCTTGTTATATCCTCTAAAGGTGCGCACGCCTCAATCAAGCAAGCAACCTATGTGATGGATGTGGATTTGCTTGAAGTCGGCGGGGATCGTCTCACAGGAGAGCAAGTCGCAGAGACCATTGCAGGTTTGAACCTGATTGATCGTGAGCGGCTGTTCGCCGTTGCCTGCACAGCAGGTACCACTAATTTGGGCATTATCGATGATCTATCGGGCATCGGGCAGATTTCAAAAGAACAAGAACTGTGGATGCATGTTGATGGCGCCTATGGTGGTGCCGGTCTTGCAGCACCGAGTGTGCGCGATCAGTTCTCCGGTATCGAACTCGCACACAGCTTTATTGTTGATCCGCATAAATGGCTGTTCGCCCCCTTTGATTGTTGCGCCCTGATATATCAAAACCCAGGGCTCGCGCGTGAGGCGCACCAACAACAGGGAGCCTATCTCGAGGTTGTCTACGATGGCGTCTGGAACTCCTCAGACTACGCGCATCATCTCTCGCGACGTGCCCGTGGGCTGCCCTTGTGGTTCAGTCTCGCAACACATGGGACACACGCTTACGAGGCGGCCGTTGAGCAAACGCTGATGGTTGCGCGCGAGGCGGCGATGCGGATCAACAACCACCCCGACCTTGAGCTCGTAACCGATCAGAGCTTATCGATTTGCGTGTTTAGACGAATCGGGTGGGAGACAGATGATTACAAGCAGTGGAGCGATCAGCAGCTTGAACAAGGTGATTCGTTCGTCACGCCTACAAAGTACAAAGACGAGACAGTGCTGAGGTTCTGTATTGTGAACCCTAGAACCACAGTGACGCATATTGAGGAAATTCTGGCGAGCCTGTAGCGTTTCCACATGGCAGATACATCTCGTCCAAAATTCTCGAATCCCCGCTGGGAGCAGCTGCTTCGCTACCGATACATCGAGCTTATTGCCTTATGGGAGGGACGACTCACAACGCGCCAACTATGCGAGACGTTTGGCATTGGTCGTCAACAAGCTAACAAAGACTTAACCAGTTATCGTCGGGGGCTCACCCGAGGCGATCTAGTTTATGACGCCGTCGCGAAGTACTACTCCCCTTCCGAGGACTTTGCGCCCACTCTGACCCAAGGACTGGCCTCCGAGTATCTGCAAATGGCTGCTCAGCAAAGCGATGTTCAGCAGATACTCGGTGATCTGCCCGTTGCCAGTGCCAACGTTGAAGTCATCGCTGCGCCGCTTCGTGAAGTGCCTGCAAGTCTGCTTCGCCCTATCATTCGCGCAATGGCTGAGTGCCGGCGCATCGACGTGGACTATGTCTCGCTCAATAACCCTGATCGAGAGGGGCGGATCATTGTTCCTCACACCCTCGTGTGGACCGGTTATCGATGGCACGTGCGTGCCTGGTGTGAGAAGAATCGCGACTTTCGCGACTTTGTGCTGAGTCGCTTCAGGGGGGATGCGGATCTCATGGATAAAAGCGATTACACCGAATGTGGGGACGCCGACTGGCAAACGAGAATAACTCTAGAGATCACACCTGACGATAGGCTAATGTCAGAGCAGAAAGAGGTCATTGCCCATGACTACGGGATGACCAATGGCAAACTTCGACTCGAGGTTCGCGCTAAGCTTGCGCCTTATCTCCTCCAACTACTAAATCTCAATGTGGGTAAACAATTAGAAGACCCTAAAGCACAGCAAATTATCCTGGTAAATTACGACGAGATAAGCCGCTGGCTGATTTGACCACCGCCGTATGTCATGCTGTATTGTGAACTGGCTCACGCATCTTGAAAAATGACACTTGTTTGGTTACTCAACTTGTTACTATCAGAGAGGGTATGGAAAAAAGTAGTTCTGATATGAATGCAGTAAGCCAATTGCAGAATGAAGGCACAGCGAGCGTTGCAGAAAGACGTTTGCGCATGCCCCCTATTCCTGACGACTTTTTCGGTCTCATTACCCACGAGCAGCGGATAGCACTCAACCAAAAGCAACAGTTTGGATGGTTTGTTAAATTCGTTCGCAGACCATTATTCCAACCCATCGAAGTTGTTCTTTCCAACCCAGACGGTAGCGAATTCTTAGTGTTAGAGACCGACGGTATTACTCGGCCGTTCTTCAACGTTCGCACCGACGATTTGCGCTGATTTACGCCTTTTTTTGATACCCCTTTCTGCGGCGCATCGATGGCTTGCGAATACCTGATTGCGGCATCCTTGGCAGCTTACCTGTCTCAAAATACCGATGAATGGTCTCCTGTGACCTTACGGAGGTGGCCCTTTTCGCAGAAGACACCATCTCGTTCACCTGGCTCGCATCGATTACTCGCGCCTTAACATTGTCATTCCATTGCTGGTCGAGCACATCCTGAAGCGTTTTTTGTGCCTTGGGATCATGAACCGGACAAAGCACCTCGACGCGATAATCAATATTACGGGTCATGAGATCTGCTGAGCCCATGTAGTACTTCGGCTCCCCACGGTTATAGGCGACATAGACTCTTGGGTGCTCTAAATAGCGATCGATGATACTGATGGCGCGAATATTTTCTGAGATACCGGCGACACCGGGGAGTAGCGAGCACATTCCTCTGATAATGAGTTTTATCTCAACACCCGCCTGGCTCGCCTCGTAAAGCTTTAGTGTGAGTTGGCGATCGACAAGATTGTTGCACTTGAGGAACAACTGGGCTCTGAAGCCACTCCCTGCATTAGCAATTTCGCCGTCTATGAGCGCGATCAACCCGTCGCGCGAAGTGTGGGGTGATACCAAGAGCTGCTGATAATCGGGTCTTCGGTAATTGTATTTAAGGAAATCGAAGACCTGGTTAATGTCCTCGCCAATCACGGGATCTGCCGTCAAAAGGGCAAAGTCCGTGTAGAGTCTCGCGGTCTTTTCGTTGAAGTTACCCGTACCCACGTGGCTGTATCTTGTAACCTGCCCTCCCTCCATGCGCTCGATAAGGAACAGCTTGCTGTGTACTTTGAGACCCGGAATACCGAAGATGACCTCGATTCCCGCCTCAGTGAGCCGCTCCGACCACGCGATATTTGCCTGCTCATCGAATCGCGCCGCAAGCTCCACCACAACACGCACACGTTTGCCGTTGTATTGCGCGTTAATCAACGCATCAACGATTTGCGAATTGCTTGCCACTCGGTAAAGACAGATGCGAATCGATGTCACCGCCGGGTCAATCGCGGCTGTTTTTAATACATCAACGACGTAATCGAATGGGTGATAAGGATAGTAAAGGAGGTAATCCCGCTGCCGCAGCTCGTTGAAAATATTGTTACTAGCATCGAGCTCAGGAATGCGCACGGGCGTGTACGGCTTGAACTCTAGGTATTTGGGGCCCTCATTAGGAAAGCTGATGTAATCCTTGGAGTTATGGTAGCGCCCACCTGGGATCAGACTGTCGTAGCGCCCAAAGCCCAAGCGCTTGC
>CBFIHK010000034.1:0-23773 GCA_965662305.1 Luminiphilus sp. | reverse complement strand
AGTTGGAAATCGCGCGGATCTGGTTATCTGGAGTGGTGATCCACTTGAGGTTACAAGTTACGCCACCAGCGTGATCCTTGATGGCGAAATAACGTCAATGGAGACGCGTCAGAGCAAGCTGCTTGAGCGCTATCTGCCAGAGGAAGCAGGTTTAGGTCGGGCCTATATCAATCGCTAGGCTAGTATCAATCGCTGAGCTAGTCACTCGACGATTCGTTTATGCGCGACAGCGTTGCGGTCGTCGAGTGCCCTTCCAGAAAGTCGAGAATAATGACCTCGCCACCAGCGGCGAGTACATGCTCATGCCCCGCGATTTCCGTAACCGCATAGTCGCCGCCTTTTACTAAGACATCGGGTGACACGGCTTCTATCAAGCGCGCAGGCGTATCCTCTGTAAAGGGCACGACGTAGGAAACTGACCTAAGACCCGCCAATACCTCCATACGTGCGCTCAAAGCGTTCACAGGACGTTCTGGGCCCTTTAAACGCGACACCGAAGCATCATCGTTAACCGCAACGATCAGGACATCACCAAGCTTTGCTGCAGACTCCAGATAGCTAACGTGACCAGGATGAATAAGGTCAAAACATCCGTTCGTCATTACCACACGATGGTTAGTGCCCTTGAGTTGTGAAACTGCAGCGAGGAGCGATGGCTCATCGATAACACCAAAATCCGGTGGCAGGTTTACCGCTAACTCAGCATCCGCAGCCTGTGCAAGTTCGTCCCGAGAGATCGACGCGGTACCCACCTTCCCCACGACAAGGCCAGCTGCGATATTTGCAAGACGGGTGGCATGCTCAACCGAGGTTTGACTTGCCATCCCCGCAGCAACCGCGGAAATAACGGTATCGCCCGCCCCCGTGACATCAAAGACCTCTTTAGCTAATGCGGGTAGATGAAGGGGATCACCCTCTCTCGGCTGGAGCGTCATACCACGCTCGCTTCGCGTAACAAGCACCGCGTCAAACTCATAGTCCGCGCACATCGCTTTAGCGGCGTCACTGATTTTTTCGTCCGATTGATTACAGGCACCAACGACAGCTTCAAACTCGGACAAATTGGGCGTAATCATGGTCGCGCCGCTATAGCGTGCGAAATCAGTACCTTTCGGATCAACAAGACAGGGAATATTTTGCTCGCGACAAACCTCAATCAAGGTCTCAATACGAGCAAGTGTGCCCTTGGCGTAATCACTCAGCAGCACAACGTCGTGTTCAGCAACCAGATTGCTCACGTACTGGAGAAACATCTCATCGGCATAATGATCAAGGGGTTGCTCAAAGTCCATGCGAATGAGTTGCTGGTTCCGGCTCAATACTCGAAGCTTAACGATCGTTTGAGCCGCGCAAGGCATTACCGACCACCTGACACCGCGCCTCTCAACCGCCTTTCGTAAGACCTTTGCATGCTCGTCGTCACCGGCCAGGCCCGATAAAGTGGTTTCGACGCCCAGAGCTGCAAGATTCACTGCAACATTACCTGCCCCGCCAGGACGGTCGTCAACCTCGCCCACATTGACCACAGGGACCGGGGCCTCAGGACTCATCCGCGTCGCACTGCCATGCCAAAATCGATCTAGCATGACGTCGCCAACAACAAGCACTTTGGCATTCTGAAAGTTTGGGATGCTATTCATTAACGGATTCTCTGCATGTATCGAGGCCATCATCGCCAATGTTGGTCGTATTTACAGCCAGTCTGCCAGCACCATCCGTGTTGTCGATAGCAGGTGTTACTGACAAAACTTGCTGCAAGGCACCTAACACTTCATGAGGGAGTAGCGCTGTCATGCAGGTAAACGCGCCGCCACAGGTAGGATGCCGCTTACAGGGAGCACAGGCGAGATTGTGATAAATAACGCGAACATTTTCCCGCCCTGTCTCCGTGTATGGACAGGTGGAACCAAACAGCGCAACCGTAGGTACCCCGGCAGCGATCCCCATATGCGTAAGACCTGTATCCACCCCTATAACAGCCCTCGCCTTGCTTATTAAGCTGGCACTGACGCCAAGTGGATGGGTTCCCACCCAGTTCTCCACAGTGAGCCCCTCTAGCATCCTTGCTGCCTCGTCACGGTCCGCGGGTCCGCCAAGACAGGCAACTCTGTGACCCTGAGCGCAAACTGATTCGATGAGCGAGCGCCAGTGTTGCACCGTCCAATGCTTTTGAGGCCGCGTGGTAAAGGGAGCGATGGCAATGTAAGTGGATGGGTCGGCAACACTTGAGGCCCGTTCATGATCCTCATCCTTCACGCCAAGCACCATCTCAAAGTCATCGGTTTTCCAACCGAGTTCCTCGGCCAAGCCCAAATACTCGGAACTGATTCGAGGCGTTATTTGCTTGGCGTATCGCTTGGTAAGAAAGAGCCCGTTAGGCTCCTTGGATTTAAAACCAATACGATCACGACAGCCTGTTAGCCAAGCCAGGAAAGCACTTTTTAGTAATCCCTGCGCGTCGACCACCAAATCATAATTTCTAGCTCGCAAGTCACGACGGAATCTCTTGATAGCGCCGTAAAGGGCGATCAACCGCTTTTCCTTCGACAACCCTCGCCATTCTTGTCTAGGCCACAGTATGACGCGACCAACAGAGGGGTTACCGACGATAAGGGGGCGGACCACGCCTTCTGCCAGCCAATCAATTTCCGCGTCTGGGTAGCGACGCTTGCACGCTTCAACAAGCGGAGAGGCAAAAACAACATCACCTATCGCACTCAATCGGATAATTAAAATACGCTTTGGGGAAGGTTTTGGCATTGATGATTCAGTCAGTATCCACAACCGGAAGCGGCGTTGGATAGGGGCAGTCTCTGTGCAGTGCAATGAGCAATGTAAATGTCAGGAAGATCAGGTTGCCGCCAATGTAGCTGTAAATCCCCACGGCAGTGCCAATGGGAAATACGGCGAGAATGGCGACTAGGGCTGCGACAGCCACTGGCATACGCTCATCCATGAGATAACCCCACAGCATGTAGAGCAGAACACCGTAGCCTAGTAATCCAATGACGCCCGTTTCAGCCATGATTTCAAGCAGCGTTAGGTGTGGATGCCATGTTTCAGAGACACCCGTGCCCTGAAACATCTCCTGTCCAACAGCAAACGTGCCGAAGCCTCTAATACCGACACCGGTAAACCAGTGCTCTTTAAAGGCAATCCATGCACTTTCCCATAACTGCGGCTGATAGAGGATCGACTGGTAGCGAGCGGGCGCTTCAGCGATGGTGCTCACTTGCCCCGTTACAATCGACAGGTAAGAACCCACCAAAAGTCCGACAATGCCAGATATAACAAAGCCTGCAATTTGTCGTTTGGCGCCCACCTCGGGGTGTCGCAGAGCTAATGTCGCCCAAGCAGCCAGGCCGATTAAAGCAAGAATCGCTGAGGATTGATGGCTGCTCATAACAATTGCTGCGTATACCGGTAATGACAAGACGCCGATACCAATCCCCCCTGCTCTGCGCAGCGCTTCGAGAAAAAACGGGGATAGGATTGCAATGGTTGCACCGTAGCCGAGCTGCAAAGACCCCGTAACAATCGCACCCGATTCGCCAATCTCAATCAGCGGATCCCCCAACAAGCTGACACCCGTCAAAAGTTGAATAAATCCGTCGATTGCCCAAGCAACAAGCAGTATGCCGAGCAGTGACATAATTTGCTTCGCATTACCCTCTTCGAGTTTCGCGCTAAGAACCACCCAAGCGGCAAGCCCATAGGCTGCAAAACGAAACGCCGCCGACCAGCCGCGATCAGGATTGAGCGACATGATAAGACTGATAAAGCCTGGTATTGCGATGCATGAAAACAAGATTGCGGCCCGCTTCATGCCCTCGGTCGAAAGCACTGATCTGCGGTCAGTCAGTAGGCCACCTATAGCAACGACAACCATTAGCCAAATCAATTGCCGTGTGGCAACGCTCACCGCCAATGAGAAAAATAGAAATCCCCACATGAGCGGAGCTGGAATCAAGGTTTGCTGCGGCATTCTTGTTGCTATTCGGCGGCTAAGCGACTTTTCATCCGTGGGTGCAGTTCGAGGTTAACGAAATGCAATGCGCAACTCCAGCAATCACAGGTTAATAAGCGAAAAATCAACAATTTATCTTGCGCCCGCAACCTTCAACGTGTTTCATCGCGCCATGCTGTTATCACATCAGAAAAGATTCCTATTCGTACACATCGCTAAGACGGGTGGAACGAGCGTACGCTCGGCACTTCAGAAATATCGATGGAGAGACCCCTACTATGCACCCGTATGGCTCGCGAGTAAGTTGAGTGGCCTCGCAAACCATGAACTGGCCATAAAACTGCCAAGGCACGCAAAAGCTATTGCAGCTAAGGAAATGCTACCGCGAGAATTTTATGATTCGTTGTTCAAGTTCGCGTTCGTAAGAAACCCTTGGGACTTGCAAGTAAGCTCATATCACCATATTCGGCGTGAGCGGCCGCAGCTCATGAAGCCCAATGAGAGCTTCGCTGAATTCCTGCATCGCAAATTCGATCCTGACAGAGAATGGCAATATCACATCGATACCTCGATAACACCGCAATCCGATTATCTCGTGGGACTCAATGGGGAGTTAATCGTCGACTTCATCGGGCATTACGAAACCTTGCAGCAAGATTTTGATCACTGCTGTAAGAAAATTGGCATTCCGAAGATTGAGCTGCCTCACAAGCGCAAGGCGGGCGACCGGCTCGCGTATCGCGAGTACTACACCCCCGAGACACAGGCCCTCGTTGAGCAGGCTTTTGCCCGCGATATCGAGCTATTGGGTTACCGCTTCTGATCGTTGAGCGGTTGTACAAAACACTACCTAACAGAAAAACAGATCATGCCGGGGCGTGCTGGCGGACCTGCAGGGCTTGGTTTGCTGTTGCTTGAGCCAGTTTAATTAACCGAGGCTGTGAAAACCCGACGGCTATAACCTACCGTAGCTGGGCGGTACGTCGCGTGACGTCGAGTGCAACTTCACGAAGACTCTCCGCTTTGATACTGCCCTGATAAGCATCGCTGGACGTCACATGATATCGGCAAGGGACTCCCGCCCTCTCAGCAGCAATCATATCCGAGGCTTTGTCGCCAATCATGATAGATCGATTCAAGTCGAGATGATGGTCTTCAGCGGCTTGCAGCAACATTCCGGGCTCAGGTTTGCGTAAATTAGAGGCGAGTCTGTAGGCCTCTACATTGGCATCCTCGAGGTAGGGACAATAATAAACCGCCGTCAGCTTTACGCCGCTATTTGCCAGATCGGCTTTCATTGTCTCGGTGAGGGCAAGGAAATCTTCCTCAGAGTAATAACCGCGCGCAATACCTGACTGATTCGTTACGACAATCAGCTTAAAACCCGCATTTTGCAACAATTGCATGGCCTCTACTGCATTGGGTAGATATTCAAAGTCCGCCCAGCGACCAACATAGCCAGAGTCAACGTTAATCACCCCATCACGATCTAAAAATACTGCCGGAACTCGCATTGATCGACTCAGTCGAGTTCGAGCTGTTGCTCTATCAGCGCACAGAGCAGGTGCCCGATCACAATGTGCATTTCTTGGATTCTTGCAGTGACATCCGAGGGAACAACGAGTGACACATCAACGACGTTGTGAAGTTCTCCGCCAGACTTACCCGACAAGCCGATAACGCAAGTACCAAGCTCTTTTGCAGCTTGAACAGCTTTCAAAATATTGTTCGAATTCCCCGACGTGGAAATAGCGATCAGGACGTCACCCTCCTCAGCGAGCCCCTCAACCTGACGGCTAAAAACCTGATCGTAGCCATAGTCATTTCCAATAGCAGTCAGCGCAGAGGTATCGGTAGTCAAAGCAACTGCGGGCAACGAACGCCGCTCGCCTACGAAACGACCAATCAGCTCTGCTGCAATATGCTGCGCGTCGGCGGCGGAACCACCATTCCCGCAAAGATAGATACGCCTTCCCGATTTCAATGCGTACGCACACATGCCACCAGCCTTGGCGATTATTGGCTCAAGCGTTTGCATCGCCCTGGCAACTGAAATGTGCTCTTCGAGTGTATCGCGGATTAAATCCTGCACTTCGCCCCCTTTTTGTTGCCTTTCATACTATTACCGCCTTCGATGCCGCTGCTAACTTTCAGGTTTCGCATGGCCTACGCGGTTTCGTGTTTTTCCCAAATCGCCGGTGTTTAACACCCTTTCACCTATTATTCCGGGCCGCTGGCGCTTCAGAAAGATATGCGGAAGAATGATGATACTGAGTGTTAACGTGACGCCGCGAAGGTTATCACGGCCACCCCATCAAGGACGAATCCCTATGAATATTGAGCAATTTGTAGACCCCTCTAGAGCGAACTTTGATGCCTTTAAAGCACTTGACCGGCATACACCGATTTTGATGCTCAATAAGCTTAAGTTCTACGACAAAGCCCGATACGAGGCAGGTCACCCTCTAGAAAATACACCAATGACTGGAGCCGAGGCCTACGCAAACTACGGCAAAGACAGTGGCCCGATTTTTTCCCGCGTGGGTGGCTCGATTATTTGGCGAGGCAATTTCGAGGCTACGGTCATTGGCCCTGAAGACGAGAAATGGGACCAAGTATTCATCGCACGGTATCCGACCGCTGGCGCGTTTTTGGAGATGGTGACCGATCCGGTTTACCAACAGGCGGTAAAACATCGGCAAGCAGCTGTACTGACCTCGCGGCTACAACGCTTTGGTGAACTCGAACTGGGAGATACATTCTGAGCAGTACACGAAATCCAGTTTGGGTTCGTGAGCGCGTTCTGAGCTTTGGCAATTTTTGTAGGACCTGCCATATGCGCAAATTGCGATAGTTACTGTCGATACTCTCGCAAATATTCAAG
The DNA here is from genome assembly GCA_965662305.1 of Luminiphilus sp. GTDB lineage: Bacteria > Pseudomonadota > Gammaproteobacteria > Pseudomonadales > Halieaceae > Luminiphilus. The sequence continues at coordinate 16,922 of CBFIHK010000034.1, read as the reverse complement.
GTGGGACGTCGATAAAACTATTCAAGTCGACATACGAGCCGCTGACCGCATAATGAACTGAGTTCACGGTCACGGGCGCGACAAGCAGGCAATCAAAAAGCCTGTGCGTGATGTAGAAATCTCAAAAAATTTCGAATCCCGCTCTGCTTGGCAGCCCTCACTAATGTTATAAAAAGGCGGTGCGAGGATTTCAGTTGTCGCGTTTCTCGAACTTTTCAGCACGTTTCTCCCCTATGCGCTTGTAGGCAACGGGAATGCATAGGAGCGCGATGATCAAAAGGATCCACATGATCTCTATTCCGAATCCGGACCCACTGCAGTTCCCCAGGCAACCATCTCAGAGACGCCCTGGGTGATCATAGAAGAGGCAAAACGAACCCCCACCACCATGGTAGCGTCGTGGCGCGCAGCATCCTGCTGCATGCGGTAAATGGCCTCCTCGCGAGCATCAGCCATAAGCTGTGTGTAAGAGGTGACCTCACCGCCAACCAAATTTTTAAGGACCGCAGTGATATCGCGGCCAATATTTCGGGATCGTGCGGTACTTCCTCGCACAAGACCTATGGGCTTCATACCAGTAGGCACTGTCTCAATACTCAATAATTGAATCGATTTAGGGTCTTTCATTGCTTCTATCTCTCGGTGAGCGTTCCGGATAGGCCGCAATGCACTCTACTTCGACGGCAGCGCCCAGCGCGAGGCCGTTGGCCCCCAAGGCAGATCGAGCTGGGTAGGGTTCTGAGAAATACGTAGTGTATACCTCATTGAAATCGCCCCATTGAGCCACGTCCGCGAGAAAAACCGTGCACTTAACGACATCTGCCATTGTGAGACCTCTGCGTTGCACAATGTCCTTGATATTCAGCATGACTTGATGAGACTGAGCCTCAATGCCGCCCTCAACTAACTCACCGGTATCGTCTGCGGCTACTTGACCCGCGACAAACAGCAAGTCGTTGACACGAACCGCTTCCGAGAACGGATAACCTTTATCTGCCATTGGACCGTCGTTGAAAAATGTCACTTGCGCATTCGCTAGCGGTTGAAAGGAGAGCAGTGCTAGCAACGGTAAGAGTCTGTGGAATTTAGTACCGAGTTTTTCTGCTACTTGAGTCAAATGTCGTAGAGCGAATCCTGATATTATCGCTCGCCACCTCGAGGTAATCATGACGCTGGATCTCATCCTATTATTCATCCCCACCATCGCCGCTGTGTCCTTTACGCCGGGTCTTTGCATGACATTAGCATTTACGCTCGGTCTTTCAATAGGCTATCGCCGAACCCTCTGGATGATGTGGGGGGAAATGGCAGGTGTCGCAACGGTATTTGCAGCGACATTTTGGAGTTTAGGTTGGCTTTTGTCGCGTGACCCAATTTATTTTCAAATGTTTTCGCTTGTTGGTGGCAGTTACTTGATATATCTCGCCTTCCTCATGTTTCGGGAAACCCCCAAGACCATCGTCTCTAAAAATCTAGATAAAACCAGCGTCGGATCGCTGATACTTCTGGGTTACGTTACAGCAGTGAGTAATCCAAAAGGATGGGCGTTCCTCATGGCACTCTTACCAGGATTTGTCGCAGCGGATGCGCCTTTAGCACCTCAGTTCGCCATCATGCTCGTGATCATGTTGTCCACCGAGTTTATATCAATGACCGTCTATGCAACGGGAGGGCAATGGCTAGCCCAGCGGCTCGGAAGCAATACAGGGTTATTGAGTGTCAACAAAATCGCCGCCTGCATGCTGCTCCTTGCTGCACTATGGGTGCTATCCGGCGTCTTGAATTAGCGCCAAGCTCATTGGGTGTCTTCCACGAAGGCTCTGATTAGCGACACGAGCTCATCGGGAATATCTTCCTGACAGAAGTGCCCTACCCCCTCTACTTTAACAATACGGCCTTCAGGGTAAAGTCCGATGAAATCTGAGATAGCATGATCTTGTGCAATTGCGTAGTCCTTATCTCCTGAAACCAACATAGCGGGCTTTAATTTCAGAGCATCCATGTCACCCTTTTCCATGGTTTCAAAAACAAAGGGTAAGAACCGCCTGTAATGCACGTCCAGAGGAAAATTGATAGCACCGATGCACGACTTCCGATCAGGGAACGGCGCAGAATAGGCCCGAATCCATGTGTCATCGACAACCGATAAATTTTGAAAACCGATGATTTTCATAATCGACAAAACAGTGCTACCCAGCTCGCCAAGAATACCCGCTAGCGTCCCAGCCTCTTCATGCTTGGCAATCCACTCAAACCAGGGTGTGCGTCCATTAGCCGACTTACCACCACCATACCCGAGTACCGTATTCGCTATGAACAAGCGCTTCACTCTGCTTGGATTTCGTGCAGTAAAAGCCCCTGCCATTGGTCCACCCCAGTCCTGACAGACAATTGTTATGTCTCGTAAGTCGAGATCTTCGACAAAGCGTTCTAAGTTTTCTACATGCGTCTGAAGTGTATAAAAACGATCTTGAGGCGTTTCAGATTTACCGAAACCCATGTGATCGGGAACGACAACTCTGAAGGTCTCAGACAGCGGTCCGATCATTTTACGATAAAGATAACCCCAGGTTGGTTGACCATGAAGGCATAGAATAACCTCGGCATCCCCAGCTCCCTCATCAACATAGTGCTGTCTGAAGCCCGATACTTCAGTGAATCGCGGAGCGAAGGGCCATGTGCCATCAAATGATTCGTGCTCGTCAATCATTAGTTAAATCCCCAGCCCTACTCCATCACCATTTTGAAAACACGCCTACCGTAGCCCAAATACCAGTAAAAAAAGTCAAGACGGCAGCTCTTCAGGTGAGAGTCTCACACTTTGATTAATGCTGGTATGTTCTCGCCCAACATCGTTCTAATCGCGGCCTTAAAAAAAGGGATATTGACCTGATCAATTATTTCCCAGGTGTGTACAAAATTTGGAAAAGTATTGATTTCTATCAGTTTTACACTGTCGTCTGTTCGTATCAGGGTATCGATGCCGAGCAGAATATAACGATCCTTCGAGGACTCGGCGAGCGTCGCAGCAAATACAGGCTTAATGGTTTTGATCAGATTGACATACTGCTCAAACACTTCCTCGTAGGTAGAGTAGTTAGCAAGCTGATACATCTTAATGGGGCTGTCGGGTTGGTCGTATCCAAAATGGTCAATCTGAACGGTGTAGTCGGTGCTGCCCTCGTCAAATGGCGCCGCGTGAACCATTAAAAAACCGTTCCGATATAAGAAAACCTGACCGTTCCAAATCAATACGTATATGCGTGAAGTGAACTTCTTTCCGTCGATCAATGCGATATTGCGAACACCTGCCTGAATGACAAAATTTGGTGGCAGTTCGGTTTTTTCGAGATCCTCATTAGCCACGCAGAACATGTTTTTGCCACCGGTCCCATAAATACTTTTACAAAACCATATAGCGACAGGTTCGCCCTCGTGCGCCATGGCCTGTTCGGGTGATAAATATGTCGCTGGAGCCACCGCATCAACGCCGAACTCAGTCAAAAGCGCGGGTAACTGACGCTTATTTGCGAGTGGATTGATCGTTTTTTTGGCAATCAGATCCAATACCCGCCATTCTGCTTTGTCCTGTGGGAGCGAAGGCGCAGGTCCAAAATAGGTATCCCAGTAGCGCAGTATTGTAGGGTCGATGGATCCTCTAAATTCTCCGTTGAGTTGATCGACAGTTCGCTCAAATAACTGGGAGAAGCGGTTCCCCACAAAATATATTTCACCGCCTATCTCAGAAATACTCATCAATTCTCTTTCAACCTCATCTCATGAATACCTAGCGTAAGACAGCCTCAGACATCCTTGTACTTTTGAAAACAAATGAAATCACCTGAAGGATAGCTGCATCCGGTCCGATGCTTTCTATCAGAGGCTAAAAACTAACCCCTGAGAACCGGAAATAACCTTACGTCACAGTACGATCAGAGCATGGGAAGCACAAAGCATGGAGCTTGATCAAAAAGCGGCTTGCGGAAAAAACGTCCAAAACAAGCCAAGACTTCAGTATTTTCCACAAGAGCATCTGCACGCACTTTTACGCCAGCGAAAATCAGCTGTTTCCCATCGTTGTGTTAGAGGCCATAAACGACCCTCCAGCGGCGTAACGCTTTTTAGTTTCCTCACTCCACTGATCAACTTCCCCGGCCTTTGCGCCATATGCCAAACCGCGTTTGACACCCTCTCGAGCGTGGACGCGCTCTTTCCAGGCAAGAACATTTGGGTGGAGCGTTATATCGATCTTGCTCCATTTATAGCCTCTAACCCACGGAAAAATAGCAATATCCGCGACTGTAAAATCATCGCCGCAGACGTATTGTTGCCCTTGTAGTTGCTTATCTAGCACCCGCAACAACCGCTGAGCCTCGGTATTAAAACGATTTAAAGGGTGCATCTTTTGCACATCCGGAATATCCGCCATGTAGCGGGTGTAGCTAAGCTTGTTACCAAAGGTCGGACCCAAGCAGGCAGCCTGCCAAGTCAACCATTGCAGAACATCGTATCTTGCGGCGCCTGAGGGATATAGAGAACTGGGGTATTGCTCTCCAAGGTATTGCAAAATTGCACAACTCTCCATCATTCGGACCGGACCGTGCACGAGTCCGGGAATCTTTTGATTTGGCGAGACTGCGGTGAACGCCTCGGAGAACTGATCACCATTCATAATGTCGACGGTAACAATGTCGCGCTCGGGGAGAGCAACCCTAGCCTCGATTAACTCCTCAATCATGATGCTGACTTTCCAGCCGTTAGGCGTTGCAGCAGTCCAAACCTGTAGGATCTCGGACACGATTAAGCCCCCACTTTAAGAGCACCTAAAAAGTCCATTTTGCCAAGTGGCACGCCATGTATACGAAGTACGTCGTAGGTTGTTGCGGCGTGGAAATAGAAGTTCGGGATGGAAAATGACGTCAAAAACGCATTTGTTATGAAGGGCATTTCCTGTCCACCCAGCCGAAAGACCATTGACTTACCCGCCAGGTCGTTAATCTCCTCGACAGAGGCACTCTCAAGCTCCCCAATAGCTTCTGAGATAAGCGCTTTACACTTCTCAAAGGTTACACCGGTCATTCTTGGGGGCGGCTCAAACAGTCCCGCTTTCATGGCTCTCACGGCACCCCTTGAGTGATGCCAAACCGAGATTACCTGGAAGCTAAACGGCAACATATCATCGCGGAGCCGGTAACGGACAATGTCTTCCAGATTAAGCTCAGACTCCAATGCGTGCTGCTCGGCCCGATGCAAAATGGTCTGAACGGCACGCAGTGTCCTCAGATAGCTCTCCACACTCACTTCATAAAACGAAAGCGACACAATCCCCTCCCAAATTACCTTTCTATTCTCTCTATCTTTACTGTCTTTTTTGTATCAATTTATCGGGCTGCGCGTGTTTAAAACCAGTCGCTAAAAGCCAAATCTTCGCAGCAACTTTCGCTCCCCTCAGCGGAAAAAGAACAATCCTTTTCCCACGATTACTCACTAGTCCCTAACTACATGCAGTTTTGTCTGCCGCCCCGCTAGGTAGTGCACTGCGTTCCCATCAAAAAATGCGCTTTGCTCTAGCTTCATCTGAGCCGGCTGACCATCCCACTCGGGAATATTAACCGTCACGTTCCCCTCAATCGCATACCCTGTCATTGGGTACAGCGGCCAATCGCCACGCCCTGGTGTAGGCCCCTGATTATCCCACATGCCAATGGTCGGCCCTGGAGCGTGACCAAAGACCCCAAGCGGATGGGTGTAAATCGCATTCTTGATGCCTGCCTTGTCGAGCGAGTGTTGTGCCGCTGCCAATATCTCATTTCCCGTGCGTCCCACTTCGAACTCGTCCGTCAATAAATCCTGCCATTGATTACCCACAGACATCGCAGCCATTAGCCCTTGCGGCGCTTCGTTTTCGCCGAGTTTCAGCACGTATCCCATCTCCTGAGTGTCAGTGCAGAGCCCGAGGTAGCATAGGCCTACGTCGGTGTGCAGCAAATCACCGCGCCGAATAATTGAATCCGACGCCCCATCGCCAAGAAACGGTGCGTTTTCACCAAAATCTGCGCCCTGCCACTGACGGTTTACGTCGGGATGAAACCAGGGCTCTAACCCCTCTTCCTCAAAGCGAGTTCTGATAAACCAAGCCACGTCACCCAAGGTAGTTACCCCGGGCGTGATGACTTCGCTACTAAAGGCGCGGGCAATGGTCTCTCGCGCAATGGCAACCGCGCGCTGCCAAACCTCCACCTCCAAATCAAGACGGGTCTCCATCCATCGAACGACCAATGACTCAGATGACACAACGCGCTCTCCCAATTGTGGATCGATAGCGCCTATTAACCGCTCGTGTAGGCTATGACTCAAACCATCAGCAACAGGCCACGTATCACTGGTGTTAACGGCGATACGCTTTGGATTCCGCTCGCGTATCACTTGCCCTAAACGTTCCCATTGCGCGTCCAGATCCCCGCCTTCCCATGCTGCTTGGTAAAGGGATCCTAGGGGGTAGCGACTTACTGTAAGTCGTTCTACACCCTCTTCACCACGATCGAAGAACACGAGCATTGTGGTACGGCGCGCCGTAAAGCGGGGCTTTGGTACCAACGAGAGAAAAACAGGGTCATCGTTGTACTCACGTGCGATGACAAGCCACATATCGATATTCGATTCACGCATCAGTCGGGGTAGAAGCGTATCAAGCCGTTCTTCAACAATGCTGTTTTCAATGGCGGGCCGCTTTTCGTAGGGCTCAACTGCCACAGTTGCTGCCTCGTTGACTGAGGCGATGAAAAAGAGCGAAGCCACGCCCATCAATCGGCCCAACACTCGGTTAATCGCTGTCACCTGCATGTCTCACTCCTCCGTAGTCGCCATGAGCGGGTTTGAATTACTGTCCTTTTTAAATGTCCGCTGTCTTGCGGGGCACCAAGGTGGTTAGCCGCTAGCTGGGCTAATTGCTCGAACGACGAAATAGATCGATCCTAAACCGCTCCCTTTGTATTAACCTGCTCGGCAGCCACAGAAGTGTGAATTCCACCACGGACGCTCAAGCTTCCTCGATGAACGTTTGCCAGACGTCCATGACCTTCCCGGGCTCCCAGATCTTATCCATGTCAGCCTTTGCCGCCGTCTCCGACCAACCCAGTCGTTCCACTCGGTATTTGTAGAAAAAAGCGGAAACACGCATGTTCGCTGCGCAGTGCACCCACACTCGTTCGTCGTCACAACTTTCAAAAGTTTCTATGAATCGCTCAAAGTCATCCCGAGTTGGGTTCGTGAACACCACAGGGAGGTGAAAGTATCGAATCCCGAGCGCCTCGAGCAATTCGTCTTCATTTCCCAACGCATTCTCATGCGTTTTCGGCGCGAGATTAATAATCGTTGTGTAGCCCGCTTCTTTAATCAGTTCAAGCTGCTGCTCCGTGGGCTGTCCCGAGGTGGCGACGCGGTCATCGAGCTGAACAAAATTAAAAATATCGTCTAGGGCACGGGTATTGCCCGACCAACCAAGCCGCTGCCTTACGCGGGTTGCGTAGTAACCCACCACAGTATTAAACGTATTTGCCATGTAATCCCCAGGTAGCGCTCTCTTGTCGTACTTTCACCCACTCCCGATCGAAAAAGATATTTTCAAGTCAAACCCTTTCCAGTCACCTTCTTGTTGTCCAGTCCGCTTTTTGCCCAGTCCGCTACCAGCGCTTCGCCAAATGAGGCCGCTAGAGGGTCACAGGGAGTGGTTTATTGATAGGCTGGGAAAGGGCTGATGGATCCTCTGCAAAACCAATAATAGCGCTGAATCCATCACTCTTCTCACGATGCACGAAACCTTTTTGCCCTACGATTTTGGTGCCCGCGCCGCAGGTGTATGACACGTTGTTTTCAACATCAACAATGGTCAGCATGCCACCCGTAATAAAAGTCAGTGAGTCGAAATCGTGCCAATGGGCTTCGTTTTCCTCCGCCGGGAAATCAAACTTGTGCGCAGTGTAGCCAGCAGCTTCACATTGCGCGTAGGCATCTGTCTCATCGACAAAGGTGCTCAAACGATCGTCCATACCTGCTTCTCCTTACTCATCGTATTGCCTAACTGCTTTGGGCAAAGGGTATTAGTTTCCTTCCGAGTTTGGCATAACGCGCACCCTTTTCACCACTCTTGGGTTTATCTCCTCCAGACCTTGTGCATAGTTCGGATATTGCTTGGGTGGGACCAGCACACTATTCTCGGACCTTAGAGCGTCGACGACCATTAAGTCGGCTCCTATAAAAATAACAAGGACTCGCGATGACAGTTTTTGAAGCGCCACGGGCCTGCGAAGGTCAGGACCTGGCTTATACAGCCTTTGATATTCACCCGGTCACACCCATTATCGGAGCAGAGATTAGAAATTTCCGGCTGGCGGAGGTTGATGAAAGCTGCGCCGAGCAATTGCGACATGCACTTTGGCGCTACGGTGTACTGTTCCTCAGGGAGCAATTTCTCAGTCACCAAGAACTCATCGCAGCGGGTCGCCTATTTGGCCCGGAGTTAGAACATCACACCTTCGGAAAAACGCTCAAGGAACAGGGCTTTCCCGAGGTGCTAGTGATCGAACAGTTCGAATCTGATCGTGCAAAAACCACAACCGATATCTGGCATCACGACGTCACAGGCCGTAAAAACCCGAATCTGGTATCCGTTTTACAGGCCACAGAGGTGCCGTTTGGCGCTGATACCATGTGGTCTAGTGCAAGCGCTGCTTTTGAATGGCTACCTACTGCACTTAAGCGACTGTTCCTCGAACTGGATATTGAACACGACGCGGTTTACATGGCGTTGCGACATGATTTTGGATCTAGCGAGGTACTCTCAACGCTATTTGATATGGACGAGAGCAACACCCACCCCGCCGTCATCAGACACCCTGAAACAGGCCAACTGTGCTTGTTCGTCGGCAATGGGTACGTCAAACGCATCAAGGGCTTTTCAGCAGAGCAAAGCGAGCAACTACTCAAGCTGGCGATTGATCAGGTCAAAATCCCAGAGCTTCAGGTTCGCCACAGCTGGCGACCGGGTGATATCGCGATATGGGATAACCTTGGTACCGTCCACTATGGTGTCGCTGGTGACCTTCGAAACCGACAACGACTGTTGCACCGCGTGGCGGCTTGGTCACCCGATGTTCGTCCCAGCCTTGATCGTGAAGCGGCACTCGCTGCTCTAGGCCGCGACTAATGCCGATCACAACGTTGCGCGCAGCGCCCGAAGATCACTTATCAGAGGGGCAAATCCGAACTTTACCCGTGAGCCGTCGGCAGCTTATGGGGTTAAGTGTTTTTTCAGCGCTTAGTTATGGGTTGAGTGCTCATACACGGGCGGATTCGAGTACTGCAAAGGCACATTTAAGGCCGTGGATGACCTCGCCCGGTAATCCCGTCGCCATGACACCCTACGGGCAGCCCTCTCGCCATCAGGAGGGATTAACGCGAGTAACCCGGCCCAGACTCTCGCCGTTACCCCAGAATTCGGCGTCTTTCGCACCACTTCAAGGAATGATGGGCATCATCACGCCTTCGGGTGTTCATTACGAGCGCCATCACAGCGGCTGGCCCGATATCGATCCGCGACAGCACGAATTACTGATATCCGGTCTTGATAATAGGCTGGTTGCTAACCCACGAATCTTCACCCTCGAAGATCTTCAGCGCCTACCCAGCGTTTCACGCATCCATTTTATTGAGTGCAGTGGTAATACAGGATCGGAGCGCAAAGGCGTCGCTGCGCCGACCGTGCAATACACTCACGGCCTGCTCTCCTGTTCAGAGTTCACGGGTGTACCGTTGCGAGTATTGCTCGAGGCATGCGGCGCAGATCTTAAGCGAGGTAAATACGTACTTGCAGAGGGGGCCGACGCCGCAGGCCTGACTCGCACAATTCCGATGTCTATGGTTTTGAATGATGAAGTTCTCGTAGCCTACGGCCAAAACGGTGAGTATCTGCGCCCCGAAAACGGCTATCCACTGCGACTGGTTGTTCCGGGCGTTCAAGGTGTGTCCTGGGTGAAGTGGTTGAAACGCATCGAGCTAGGCGACAAGCCATACGGTGCTCGAGACGAGGCTATCCACTACATTGACCCCATGCCCGACGGAACGCATCGGCAGTACACCTCATTGCAAGAGGTCAAGTCAGTGATTACCAGCCCATCGGGCGGACAACGCCTAAAAGGTCAGGGATATACGAAAATTACGGGACTTGCATGGTCTGGGCGGGGAAAGATTAAGCACGTTGACGTATCCACCGACGCCGGGAGGTCCTGGAAAGAGGCTAGATTTACTGGAGAAGTATTGCCTAAGTCACTGACCCGCTTCGAGTTTGATTGGCAGTTCAATGGTAAAGAGGCCATTATTCAAAGCCGTGCCACAGATGAAACTGGGCATGTGCAGCCAACCTACGCTCAGTACCGGGCCATACGCGGTGATGAGTCGCTTTACCACAACAATGCGATCCAGTCGTGGGGTATCGATGAAAATGGTGAGGTAAGCAATGTGCAAATCGCTTGAAACCCTGTGCATCTGCACCCTCGTACTGTGTTCTCTTCTTCCGGTCGCCTCACTTGGCGAATCAATCAATGTGGATGCCCGCTCGGATAGACGCTTTCAGTCGATTGGAAGACCAGCCACACCTGCAGAGCTTGTCAATTGGGATGCAAACATTAGAGACGACTTTCAGGGCTTGGAGCCTGGCAGCGGTTCAGTACCGCAAGGACGGGCGCTTTATGAAGCCCAATGTTTGTCGTGTCATGGCGCTTCTGGAACCGAAGTCATTGTTTTCTCTCCGCTCGTCGGGGGATTTACTGATCGTGATGTAGCGACTGGCGTCGTAAAAGCCTTCGAGCCACCTATCTCCGCCCCACCCTCGACCCTCATGCGGGTCCCTACCCTCGCAACGATCATGGATTACATTGGCCGCGCTATGCCTTGGGACAGCCCAAAGTCACTCACCAGTGATGAGATATATGCACTCACCGCCTACATCCTCCACCTTGGAGGGTTAGTCGAATCCGACTTCGTGTTATCGAACGACAACTTGCTAGCAGCACAGTCAAAACTCCCCAACCGAAATGCATTTAGCAGTGATCATGGTCTTTGGCCGGGTGAGCCCGCTGCAACGGGTGGTATGGGTAACGGCCTGCAACCTGACATCACGCCAACGCGCTGTATGAACCGCTGTAATCCAGAAGACGCACCTTAAGGCTCAAGGGATGAAGATCGATGATGTCTAGTAAGCAGAGTAAGGCGTGGTTCTGGCCCGTCCTCATTCTCACACTGCTGACTGCACTCAATATCCTGAGTCTTACCGACCGTTTTCTCATCGCAGCGTTTGGCGCGCAAATCACGACCGAGCTCAACCTCAGTAATCAGCAATTTGGCTTGCTGACGGGCTTTGGGTTTGTCCTGTTTTACGCCGTCGCCGGGCCTTTTATGGGGATCCTTGCCGATCGTTTTGGCGCAAGTCGCCTCCTGGGTATCGGGATTCTGCTTTGGAGCGCGATGACAGCGCTCACCGGACAAGCGAAGAGTTTTATGGGCGTTATGCTGCCACGCGCCTTTGTTGGTATCGGTGAGGCCACTCTCAATCCTGCCTCCTCAGCAATTCTGTCCAAAACCTTCGATCAACAACACCGCGCTACCGTACTCGGCTTGTATTTTATGGGCGGGCATATTGGCATCGCCCTCGCCTACCAAATCGGCGGTATTGAGGCTATAGATTGGCGACAGGCTTTCATCACACTTGGCTTAACGGGGCTGATACTCGCTGTAATCCTGATGCTACTCGCAAGGTCTAATCCTGAGGCATTCGGGGAGGGATCACGTACTCAAGGCGCTAGCGCCGAGACATCTTTGGGTGAACTTGTAAGCACCCTGAAGGGTCATTTGGCGCAAAACGCGACACTACGTTTAGCTATATTGGGTATGGCGTTAGTTCATCTTATCTACGCCGAGATACAGTTCCTACAGCTCTGGCTTGTGTCGGAGCGAGGCTTTAGTCCACAAGAAGCCTCAGGCCTTTATGGGAGGGTGTATCTGCTCACCGCATTACCGGCATCTATTATCGGCGGCGTTGCCGCCGACTGGCTGGCTAAACGTGCTGGTTTCAACCGAGCTACATTTATTTTCGGCGTGATCTTATTGACCCTGCCCTTTGTGGTCCTTTTTCGGTTTTCCGATCCTGATTCGATGTGGTTCGTCGTGGGAATGACGGCAAGCATCACCCTTTTCACACTTCCCTACGGGGCAATGATCTCGACGATATTAGATGAGGTTCCAGAGAGTATTCGAGCCTCAACCACTGCCATGACGATGTTCGCCGTTAACGTACTCGTTATTGGGCTCGCCACTTATGGATTGGGGCTAGCCTCTGATCTATTTGCTGAGATGGGTCGAAGCGAGCCCTTGACTGACTCACTACTCATTCTAGACGGATTACTTGTGCTTTCGCTTCTGGCCTATGCCCGACTGCACGCTCGTCTCAATAAATCAGCTCGCTAGCCGGATTTTCGCAGTTTGATGATCTGAATCGAGACGCCAACAATGTAGAGCACTAAAAATGCGAGGTGGAAACCCTGTAAGACCGGCGAGTCAAACGAGTCAATAAAGGGATCCCCAACCGGCAATCGACGCAAAAAGTCTGTAATCGCGGGAATCATATGAAACAGAATCGTTGCGCTGTAAGCAATCGCTTGGAAATACTTTGAAGCGGCACCAAAAATAGTGAAACGCTCGAGCAGAAAACCGGCAATAGCCGCACCGAGTGTAAGCAGAGCAAGAATGTGGGCGATGCCAAACCCGCCTTGGTTGTAAATACCGAGGGCAGAGCCAGCAACAATCACTGTCACTGCGAGGTAGGCACGCCCCGCCGGAGTAGAGGCCTTAATGACCCCGTACCGAGCAATGGCGGCGATCGCCAACAGTAGCGCTGCGACCCCCATGATTGTGTGAAACCACCCTAGCAACGTCATTGCCGGCATATCTTCCCCCAATAATTAGTGTGAACTTTTGAATGCTTGTCTCGAGATCACGTCTTCGCAAATTTATGAATTAGCGCCAAGATAAGGCTGCCAAACGCGGCATAAGCCAGGTTCGACAGCACCCTGCCCCAATCCAACCCCGTATATTCAATCCAGAAAATGATACCGATGCCAAAAGGCATGAATGCGATGAAAAAGCGCTTCATATTTTCTGAGGTGTCTTTGAACTCGCCCAATGCCCAAAACAATGGAATGTAAAATGTCAGGAGGCACACGACGGAGAGTGCAAAGTAAAAATATCCAGGCATGTCTTATCAGCCAATTACACAGTGATCTTTGGCGCAAAACGCCACTAAGCACTAGCCTAACCTGCTCCACCTTCTTCTGAAACAGGAAATCGGTTAAGGCGCAGCCTTTGACCGTCGAGGGGCGAACAGTCAATTGAGTTGAGGTGCTCGCAAAAAGGCTTGTTGGCAAGCACCAGAAAGCGCAAGCTTAGGGAATGATGTTTACCCACGGGGAGCTCATGGAACTCAATTACCAAAAGCAAGACAGCGATCAAACGCTGCGTGAGGCGATCGACGAGTACCATCGCTACCTTACCCGCATTGGGCGCAAGATCCTGACTGATTCCTCAGACGCCAAGAACCCAGTATGGCTTTACCACGACGCGACGCACGCCATATTCGGGCACGACACAACAATAGAGGGCGAGGCCACGCTTGATTTCTGGGTGTTCTTTGGCAGCGATTTTTCCTGGAAAGTGCTCTGGGAGTATCAGCAAATTCCCGAGATTAAAGAGCTAAGCCGCGCCGTAGTCGGACAACTGGGCATAAGTTTTATCCCAAAGCTTTACTGGCGAAATCGAAAAGCCTTGTGGCGAGTGATTAAGAACACACGCAGGATGCACAAGAAATGGCCGTTCGAGCCGCCCACTGATTTCTTAGACCGTACCCTTGCTGACCTGCGAGAAGAGTTCGGCATCACACTGCTAACGCCTGAGCAGCGCATCCCCAGCCAGGTTACCCACTTCGACTACTCGATCGTCAGCGTTTGACGGTCTTGGGGACTGCTAAACGGCAAAGCGGTCGTAAAAAGCGGCGTAATGATCGAAGGTAAATTGTCGTGCTGACGCGCCAATCTCTCCACCGTCGCCAATATATTCAAAGGCGTGATAGCAGCCTTCGAAAATGGTACTGACGACTTCCACACCGTCAACCGCTAAGCGTTCAACATAGGTTTGGGTTTCCCAGTAAAAAGGATCTCTATCCCCCACATAGGTAATTGTGGGCGGTAACCCTGCGTAACTGCTAGCACGGGCAGGCACTGCATAGGCGCTCAGCGCTTCTTTTCCACGTCGCACATCTTTCAAATAAGCAGCCCAGCCAATTCGATTGAGGCCGGTATCCCATACGGGGGGATCAATATCGCGCTTAGGATCGTTCGGTTGGGTCTCATCGATCATTGGATAGAACGGCATCTGAAATGCGAGCGGTACGTCTCCCGTATCACGTGCCTTCAGTGCCACAGCAGCGGTTAAGCCGCCGCCAGCGCTGTGCCCGCCAATGATAAATTTGTCGGTACAACCGAGGCTATTCGCATTGTCGCGCGCCCAAATAAGTGCGTCGTAGCAATCCTGAAAACCGCCTGGGTACGGTCGATGCTTGGCTTTCCGGTAATCGGGCGCGACAACGACGCAAGGCCGGGTCTCAATAAATTTCTTGATAAGTTCGGCTGAGCCCTCGGGCACACCCATGACGTAGCCCCCGCCGTGGAAATAAACAAGGCAAGGTAAAGGGCCCTCGCTATGTTGAGGACGGTAAATGCGCGTTCGGATCCTATATCCGTCGAGGCTGCTCGCAATGTTGACCGTCGAGCATTCGAGTCCCTCGATATCCTTCCCCATCTCTTTTCGCCGGACACAGTCCACGAGTCGAATGAAACCCGGAATTTTCATGAGACGCGCCATGCGCCGCAGACCTGGTACCTGACTCTGCAAGTCTGGATGAAATTCTTCGTCTCTAATGTGCATTACAGCTCCTATCTAGGGCCTTGTTCTCGTAAATACCACGCTCGACTTACGCGCTTTGTATTACTGACACGACGTATTGCCAACCCTGACCTCACCACTCTCCAACATTCGAACCGCGAGGGGCTGGCAGCTACCCCTTCGTCGCGCTCATAAAACTATCCGCAATGTGTGCCTGACGTAACTCGAACTTGCATTATGAATCGGTGCCCGACATCTTTACGTTTCTTTAATAACAATCACAAGAGAAATACGATGTCCGAGTTTCCACTTCCTAATGTCTCCACCGACTTATCGGGCCAAGTTGCCTTTGTAACAGGTACCACCTCAGGCCTAGGTAAGCGCTTCGCCAAAGTGCTCGCTGCCTGTGGTGCCAAAGTGGCGCTAACTGGGCGTCGCGTCGAACGTCTCGAGACGCTTGCTCAAGAAATCAGGGCTGATGGCGGTATCTGCGAGCCCATTCCCCTCGATATGACCTCAAGAGAGAGTATTCGCACGGCACTTTCACAGGCTGAGGAAAAGCTAGGAACCATACAGATTCTGATCAACAATGCGGGCATTCCCGATGCTGAACGTGCCATAAAGATGTCTGACGAACTGACCGATGCGGTATTCGACACGAACTTAGTCGGGCCGTGGGTATTGTCCTGCGAAGTGGCGCGCAAACTCATTGAACAAAAGTGCCACGGTAGAATCGTTAATATCGCTTCTGTTGCCGCGTTTAGCATTACCGGTGCGGTTGCAACCACACTGTACTCAACGACAAAGAGTGCGGTTGTGCGTATGACCGAATCGCACGCGATGGAGTGGGCGCGTAATCACATCAACGTCAACTGCATTGCCCCCGGTGCGTTCTCCAGTGAGATGATGGACGGCATGTTGTCACGGGTGGGAGACATCTCGCAGGGATTCCCTAGAAAGCGCATTTGTGACCCTGCCCAAATGGACAGTACCCTTCTCTTTTTAGTGTCACCCGCTTCAGAATGCGTGACTGGCACAGTGGTTAAGATCGATGATGGACAGGGGCCGCGCTAATGAGTTTAGTAAATGCACTCGATTTCTCGGGGAAGAAAGTTCTCGTCTGTGGAGGCTCGGACGGCATCGGCTACGGCGTAGCTACCGCTTTTTTTGAAGCAGGCGCAGAGGTCGCAATAACGGGCACACGATCAGCTGATAACTACGATAACGACTTCAGCAACTTCACCTACCATCAATTGGACGTCCAGGACCCTGATGCTATCACCGCGCTTGCTGGCAAATTTAGCGAACTGGATGTCATGGCGAATTGCATCGGCTCGGTCTTGTGGAAAAAAGAGGAATTCGAGCGCGCAGGCTTTGAGAAGATCATCAACATCAATCTGACCGGTGCCATGCAGCTTTGCACGGAGTTCTATCCCCTACTAATGGCACGTCAGGGGTGCATCATAAATATAGACTCAGCCTCCACAATAAGCGCCGCACCGAATAACCCTGCATACAGCGCAAGTAAGGCGGGGCTGGTTCACTTAACTAAAGCGCTGGCCAAAAAATGGGGACGCACAGGCGTACGCGTCAATACTGTTTCCCCTGGCTTGGTTCCAACCAAGCTCACTGTTAATCAATCGGGTGAAGAAAACGAAGCGATGTTCAAGCAGACAAATCCGATACCCAGATTTGGGCGACCCGAGGATATTGCGGGCGGCGTTCTCTTTCTCGCCTCCCCCCTCGCTGCTTACGTGACCGGGCAGCAAGTTGTGGTGGATGGTGGCCTAACACTCTGACCTGCTGTGGCTGGTAGTGGCGAGGGCTAAGTTATCAGTCCTTTTGTTAACTGGTATGCGTTATCCCATGAAGTTGCGCAACGCATACGAGCCCAAAGTTTCAGCAACGACAGTCCCATTGGTATCGGTTAGCAC
>CBFIHK010000033.1:0-24349 GCA_965662305.1 Luminiphilus sp. | reverse complement strand
TTGGAGACTTTATTGAGGCTGGGTTCTGTTAACATGGCGCGTTTAAATAAGTCGGTAACGGACGAGACCCAAATGACTGTCAGAACACGCGTTGCGCCATCTCCTACGGGAGACCCTCACGTAGGTACCGCTTACATGGCGCTGTTTAACCGGTGCTTTGCAAAGGCGCACGGCGGGCAGTTCATATTGCGTATAGAGGACACGGACCAAGCGCGTAGCACGGCAGTCGCCGAGCAGATGATTTTCGATTCGCTTAGATGGTTAGGGCTCGATTGGGATGAGGGTCCCGACGTCGGTGGTGATCACGGACCGTATCGGCAAAGTGAGCGGCGTGAGATTTACGGTCAGTATGCCTGGCAACTGGTAGAGCAGGGCGATGCGTTTGTTTGCTACCGCACGCCCGAAGAGCTAGAAACGCTCCGCGAAGCCCGTCGCGCCGACGGTCGATCGACAGCTTTAAAGCCAGCTGATCTGGAACTTAGTGAAGCAGAGCAAGCGTCACGCAAAGCGAAAGGCGCTCCGTTTGTTATCCGCATGCGTGTTCCCGATGAGGAAGGGGCCTGCCTGATTCACGATCGCCTGCGTGGAGATATCGAGCTCGACTGGAGCATGGTTGATGCGCAGATTCTTCTAAAATCAGACGGTATGCCGACTTATCACCTAGCGAATGTTGTGGATGATCACCTGATGGGTATTACTCACGTGATTCGTGGTGAAGAGTGGTTGAACTCAGCCCCTAAACACAAATTACTCTATCAGTACTTTGGTTGGGATATGCCTGAGCTGTGTCATATGCCACTGCTTAGAAATCCTGACAAGTCAAAGTTAAGCAAGCGTAAAAACCCCACAAGTATCCTTTACTACGAGCGTATGGGCTTCCTCCCAGAGGCGCTGGTTAACTACTTAGGTCGTATGGGCTGGTCTATGCCCGATGAGCGCGAAAAGTTCTCGCTCGAGGAGATGCAGGCGGCGTTTGATATCGATCGCGTATCGCTCGGTGGCCCCATCTTTGACGTGGATAAGCTCAAGTGGCTCAACGGTGCTTGGCTGAGAGAAGACTTCGATGTTGAGACCCTCAAGGAGCGCCTTAAAGCCTGGCTTTGGAACGATGAAACGCTCGATAAGATCTTGCCGCATGCACAGGGGAGGATGGATGTGATGTCGGACTTTGTCCCGATGTCAGCGTATTTACTGTCGGGTGAGGTTCTCGTGGCGGCTGATGCCTTCGACGGCACCGCAGACTCTCCGGAAGAACTACTTAAGCGGTTGCAATTCGTGTTGTGGCGACTCGAGGCTCAGCAAGATTGGGAGCGTGGGGCGTTGTTTGCCACTCTGAAAGGCCTAGCCGACGCTTTGGAACTAAAGCCTAAGGTGTTGTTTGCGCCACTCTTCGTGGCTATTTCTGGCAAGTCGAGTGCTTACTCGATACCTGACTCGATGGCGATTCTCGGCCCAGACCTAACTCGGGCGCGACTTAGAAATGCTATCGGTGTTTTGGGCGGTGTTTCTAAGAAGGCGGCAAAGCGCCTTGAAAAAGAGTACGCAGCGCTGGCATAACGACACCGTGCTGCTGCCTCGCACTTAGCGCGGTTTCAGCGTGGGCGATTTAGCAGTGCGATAAGCGCAAGAACAGCGACCACGATTTCGAAGGCCAGTACGCCCCAGGTGTAGCTGGTAAAGCTCGAGGTCATTTCAATGCCGACTTGGCTACCGGCAACCTCTACTGTCGAATCGAGCTCACGGATAACAGTGAACGCTCGTGCTGCGCCAATGTAAAAGATGATGACGAAAAGGAGCCACAGGCCTGCCTTTAAGTATTCCTTAATGACGGCCGAGGCGAGCAAGATTGAGCCAACGGCGATCTCCATACCGCCGTACATGGCTGCGACCTCCGCATAGGCGTCTTGAGAGGCAATGAATAAACCCGACCAACCCGCAGGGATTTCTGGGTCATAAACGCTAATGACACCTAAACCGAAGAAAATGGCGCCGGTGACACCTAACAGTAATTGACCAAACATTTTTCGCCTCCCAGATTTGCGGACTACACCTTAGCAAACCTGATTCTACCTTGACACCAGCCTCGCTGACTCGTAATGTTCGCCGTCTTAAATTTGGGGCCATAGCTCAGCTGGGAGAGCGCAACACTGGCAGTGTTGAGGTCGGCGGTTCGATCCCGCCTGGCTCCACCAAACACAAACCACCCTTCAGGGCGGTTTTCTTGTTCGTGTTGATACCCCGGAGTCGAACCGCCGAAGGCGTGCGATGGCCAACAGGACGTTGGTCTGCCCCGGAGAGCAGGACCCCCGCAAGCGGCCAAGCCTGGCTCCACAAGTGGAATCTCCCCTCTCTAAGCGCTGAAGCAAAACGCCTAATTTTCAAACGGATACAACCGATTGATAGGCGCCTGTTGGTAGTCCAGTGCATCGAGTCGCGTGGTGCCGAACCAGTTCCCCGGAGCGTCGACCACCATGATGGTCTTCGCATAACCAGTTTCGTCGAAACCACGCCTGAAATGGACGCGAGATTTCACGACAAAGACGTCGTAGTCGTCTGGGTTTAACCCCTCAATGCGCAGTGGCGATAACGTTCTGATCTGGGTGTAGGTGGGAACAAGGAACAGAAGATTGTTGTCTCCGAATTCAATTATTGCGATCTCGTCATAACCCCAGCCCTTGCCGAAATATTTGATCTTTCCTCTGATGCGAACAGGCTTGCCCGCTTGCTCACCGGTAAAGCCCCCTACGCGCATATCAAACGGATCGCCTGGCTTTGCTTGCCGTGCGCTTAATTTGGCCAGCGCACGTTCATCCCGGAGCGCTGCGTACATGACGTTGCTGACATTCTTTTCGAGAAGCTCTTTTAGAATCCACGTAGCATCGCCCGGCCGGTCAGAGTAGTCGCCCAATACAACCGGAACTGCGCCCTCGTTAATAGCTTCGACCGTTCTTTCAACCGCTTCCTTTGGCATGGGGAACTTGCCCCTAGCGAAGTCTTCCCGGACACGCCAGATAAACTCAGTCATGTCGTCAGCGATTTCGTCGGCCAGCTTTTGGTCGTCGTTAGTCATGACATGCACGGTGGCGCCGACGTCGGGAACATCGGACCATGGAAAGCCATAGAACACGCTAACGAATGCATCAGGTTCGCGCGCCTCCCAGCGCCGAGCACGCTCCATGATGTCCATTGAGGGCGATTGTCCGGTCCACTGAAGCACGCTCGCTGTTATTACCGGTGGCTTTCGAGTAGCCGTGGTCGACTGGTAAAGACCTTGCAGCGACCGATGAAGAAAGTGAGCGGAGCGCTCGCCCTGCAAAAAGGCGTCGTAGTGTGGGTAACGCTTGGTAACAAAGGCGGCGTCTGCCCACGCTAAGAACTGCTCGTCCTCATTACCGTGTAGATCAAATGATCCTGCAATAGGCACGTTGGGACCGACAATTTCACGGACTCTTCGCGCAATTTCAGCTTCAGGTCGCGGCACCTCTCGCACCGCCATGGCACCGTGTAGGGCCAGGTAGACCCCATCTACTGGCATCTTCGCGCGAAGGTCATCGGAAATGATCTTCATGAAATGCTCAAAGCTTTCTTTGCTCTCCCAGCTTCGAGACGACCCGCCAAATACTTCGTCAGGTGAGTTGATACCGACAACGGAGAAATTCGGAAGTGCCTGTGCCGCGTGAACAAATCCGCCAATAAAGCCTCGTTTACGACCGATCAGTTTCTCGCCAGTTATAAAGGGGACGCGCCAAGCTCTATCCTCGATCTCCGTGTCGCCCCCGGGACAAAAGGTGCAGGTCTCCTGCGAGTAACTGATCACGGCTACCTTGAATGGTGCGTTCACATTCGTGGTTGAGTTTTGTGCTTTGTTGTTACTGGATTCGCCGGCAATGACCGCAGTCGTGAACAAAAGTGGCAGTAAAACTACACTTCTAATGCGCATGCCGTGTTCCTTTGTTTTTCAAAGAAATCCCTCACTTTACTCGGGGATATGCCATATGGGAGAGCCCCAGGCCCTCTCGGATATCTCGGTATTCATCTGCGGAAACTCATCGCAGCGTCCGGCTTTTTCGCATTGAATGGCGCTCCAGCGTGGTACTGATTTCTCGTTCACTCTTGGGTACCAGGCGCTTGCGTGGTTCTGACTGAACTCAGTGTCAGTCCAAGTGATGCAGGCTGTCATATCATCGCCCTTGGCTTGCCAGACGTTGATCACTTGTTCTTTGGTCTCACCGTCCACACGAGTCAGTTTGATGATCTCGATTTCCGATAAGGGTGCGGTATCTGCTTGTGCCTGAACGTAGAAAGTGGGTTGTTTGGACAGTGTGGAAACACCGCCCATGTTGACCTCGGGTGCCCACTCATCTGCCTGGCACAAATTTTCATTCTGAGTTGTTAGACCAAAGCGCAATGAAATACGGGGCCCTGATGTTGCGTAGACATCTCGCCTGTAAAGCGCATCAAAAATCGCTTCTCGCGTATTTTCCTCAGCCCATACGCCCACTAAGCCTCCCGCACTCCATGCGTTACTTCGCACGGCACCCTCAAAGCCGGCGCCCGCTAGCGCGCTGCCTGTCCACGTTTGCTCATCGACATAACCGGGTGTCGCGGCATGTGTGTCGGTCGAGCCGATAAAACCCATACGCAGTGGCGCCGCATCTCCGGGAAACGCGAGCCCACTCCCCACTAGCGAGCGTGCATAGGTTGAGCGCATTGTTCGCCAATCTTCGTGAGAGAACGCTTCTCGGGGTGTAGGCCGAGATTGTTGGGTAAGAAACAGCTCAAAGTTGCAGTCGTTGGACAGATCAGCTGAATCTTTGGGTAGGCACTCGCTAGTACCTTTCTCTTGAGTTATCTCGATGAGTCGCTCGTATTTACCGCGCTGATCCAGACTTTTTTCGGTCGCCTGTGAAAGTTCAAAGCTTATACCGTTGCCCATATTGGTATTGTGAGGAATCGTAAGCGCCTTGCAGCCGTCTTGTTCGACACAGGTTTCATCGAGCGCGTCCCACAACGACTCAACAGTGGGGTAGTGGATGTAATCGAGCGCTTCAGTAGTTACGTCTGACGTTCTGAATAATATGTTTCGGTGCGCGTGTTTAAAGTTAGGCGTGTGGCTCCATTCGTATCCGTGGAGCGTCGTGAAAGCGCAGGGTTTGTAAGCGGCTTCAGTTTGAGCCTGAATAGATTCCCACCGCGTTAGCGCAGTTGCTGCACATTGTGCATTTTCATCGTCACATAGAGCGAGTGGTTTTGGCTTAGCTCCCGTTATTGTTGTGACTACGTACTCCCCGAAGAGTTGTAGGCCTTTCGCGGGCGAACGGTTTGACAGTAGGTTCTGGCAGTCTTCGTAAGAAGACGCGTCCGGACCGTCGCAAATTGCCGTGAAGTCTAGCCACTCTGCATGCTCAGTCACCGCAACAAAATCAAGAGGGCGCGTAAGTTCCACCGTTGTGCCATCGGCCCGAGTGAGCGGCTCGCCTCTGGCAAAACGGTAGGCATCGGCCGGTGTGGCCAGTGTGCCAAAGACATTAGCGTCGAGGGAGTAGCTGGTATGAACGTGAAGATCGCCCCATAAAGGTCGATTCTCCGACTCCGACTCACCACATCGCTCAGAGGCTACAGATAGAGGAGCGACCCCGAGTAAAATTAAGGCCAAAAACGAAAAGATGCTGTGTCGCTTCCTTGGTTTAATCGGCATATTGGGCTATCTCCAATCTCTGAAAGATGTCGTTTCAGTGCTGACAATAAGGAGCAATAGGCGCTCGGGTCAACGACGTTTGGCAGAGGTCTTGCTCAGATGGAATGAATATCGATACATCCCAAACTTAGCAGAGCAAGCTCTAACGAGAACAACGAGGGCGTAAGTAAGGCGATGCGCTGCCACTGTGCGCTCTTCTTCATACCCTCGCTTACCGCGATGCGTATTTTTTTCGCACCCTGTCGACGTCGTGTACAGCCGAGTCTGAGCGAGTAAAGCTGTCCAAGCAGAGATTGTCGACGAGGGCTCGGTCTGTGGCGGTACGGGGTATTTCCGGTTAGAGTCGCAGTCGTTCGAAAGTGAGTCGACGTGCTGCTAGAGCGTTGCCAGTGAAGCAGAGGTAGGTGACATTTAAGCCGGCTCTTTTAAAAGCCACTCTGCAAAAAGACATTACATCGTTTAATTGTGCGTAGAGTTATCTCATATGAGTAAACAGAAGCTAATCGTAGGTATCAGTGGCGCCTCCGGCATCATTTATGGCATCCGTATGCTCGAAGCCCTACGTGCATCGAATGTCGAAACGCATTTGGTTATGAGTAAGTCTGCTGAACTTACTTTGAGCTACGAAAGTGATCTTCGCGCTGATGACGTGAAAGCGCTGGCGGATCATTGGTATCCGGTTAAAGATGTGGGCGCTGCGGTCTCGAGCGGTTCATTTCCGACGGCAGGCATGGTGATTGCGCCTTGCTCTGTGCGAACCATGTCTGAAATTGCGACGGGTGTTACGTCATCACTTCTTACCCGCGCGGCTGACGTTGTCCTGAAAGAGCGAAGAAAGTTGGTGTTGATGGTACGTGAAACGCCGTTTCACACAGGCCACTTGAGAACAATGACAGCGCTCTCAGAGATGGGGGCCATTATCGCACCACCGCTTCCTGCCATGTACACACGTCCCGAAAGTGTGGATGACATCATTAACCACAGCGTGGGACGCGTATTAGATTTGTTTGAACTTGAGAACGATCTTGTGAACCGTTGGGGCATTACATCGGGTGTTAGAGACCCTGGTCGAGCCTAGGGTTACTTAAAAGCGCGGTACGTAAGGGCGCTGAACGCGTTTTGGACGCTTTATTCATAAAGCCACGCCGGACATTTCTTCGAGGTGGCGAATTACGCTTTTACTTGCGATCGATCGCTACGGCGTTGTGCGCGTGGAGACTTTCCTGGTGATCAACTTTCAACCAGTAATCTACGACATCGGGCATAGCTTCTAATGACTGCTTGATACGCCTTGCGGCGTCTTCGCAGAACATCAAGTTTTGCGCATTAAGTTTCGCGAACTCCTGCTCGTCTACACGCTTTACTGCGGTCTGCACAGGCGTGCCAATCACGCTTTCGATATTGCGAACAAGCGCATCAAAAGACGGCCATGTCGAGGCTTCTGAGATGAGCTTTACATAAGCATACGATCGTTGTGCGTGCGGTGTTGCAACGCTTCCCGATTCGGACTGCATCCAGGCTAGCAAACTCGCTTTGTCGATAACGTCGCCCTGGAATTGTTCATCAACGGCATTCGCAAAGAGCTGGCGTGCAAGCGACGCTGAACAAGGGCAGGTGCTGGAGTAGGGCACTGTTAAACCAAGCTCATAAATGAACTCACCCTCTGCAGCAGTTCCTACCACTGATACTGGATAGGCTTGGTAGCCGGTTTCACCACTTAGCAGGGCTGGTTTTTCGAGCAGCAACTCAAAACTCAGTTCTATCTTCGCGTTAGTGCTGATGCCTGCTTGAGACTCGATGCAATCTGCTAGAAAGCGATCGAGTGTCTCTCTGCTACAAACTTCACGCCCCAGTTTCTGAACCCGTGCATGGAGTCGAGACATGTGGATGCCTTTACTCGTTGTATCATCAAGGCTAACGAACACATTGGCTTTAGCAGGTACTTGCACAGTGCCGCCGTCTTCGAGTGTGACAGATACCGGGAGGTCCAACTGCTCCATACCCACCCACTGCAGCGGTAAACCGCGTTGGGCAAGTGCTTCACTGGTAATGTCAGGAAGAGCGTCAGAGTTCATTCAATGCTTCGCTAATTTAGATCGGTATTGGGCAATACCTAAAGAGTATTGCCAATTACGGTTAGTGTTTATGTACGGCTCTTGGCCCCAAAAGTCTTGTTTGCAACCCGGGTTACCGAACAAGGAGTACCCTTTATTTGCAAACCATTTGCCATCCTTACCACGTCAAGGCGCTTCTGGTTCACACCTTGAACTCAATCGCTTTGCTAGATGACGACATAGCTCCGACAGAGGCCATGGCCCCCCGAGCGAGCGTGCATTCTATACGTTACACTGAGGGATTCTACCCCAATCTGAGATGTGCCGGCGCTCTGTCGTACTTCATACGAGGGCAAGTCGAGCTTAAGTAGTCGGAGCATAGTGATGTTGATCAGAGGAAAATGTGGCGCGATTATTTGTAGATAACCTCACCGTTATGGATTTTTCCTACCTAGATGTTGATCGAGGCGTCGTGGGTGAGTCTTGGATTGTCGATATCGAACTTGGTGGTGAGCTCGATGAGCAGGGGATGGTTTTTGATTTTGGACACGTCAAAAAGCAGATCAAACAACTCATTGACGCCCAAGCAGATCATCGTCTTCTGGTACCAATCGGCGCATTCGGATGCCGCACGCAGACAATCGATGAAAACTTGTTAATCGAGTTTGACCTAGCTGATGGGGGTAGAGTGCGCCACCAGTCACCACGCGATGCAGTCCTGTTAGTTAGCTCTGACTCCATCGCCGCCGATGTGGTGGCCGAGGATCTGGAGACGCAGTTAAAAAGTGTCCTGCCAGATAACGTATCTGATGTCGTAGTTAAGCTACGGTGTGAAGATATTGAAGGTGCCTATTTTCATTACAGTCATGGACTTCAAAAGCATCAAGGCCAATGTCAGCGTATTGCCCATGGCCATCGTTCACGACTCGAGATGTCGGTCGATGGAGTTCGCGATGCTAATTTGGAGCTGCACTGGGCAAATAAACTGCGTGATCTTTATATCGCCACCCATTGCCATGTGACCGGGAGCACTGAACACAACGGTCTGGTGCATACTGAGATGTCATATGAAGCAGCTCAGGGGCAGTTTTCGCTGTCCGTGCCGGCGCATCAAGTATTTGTTGTTCCCTGCGTTAGCACGGTAGAAAATATTGCGAATCATCTCGCTCATGCAGCCTCGGCAGAGAGCGGTACCCAGGTGCAGGTAAAGGCCTTTGAGGGCGTGGGAAAGGGCGCTTTTGGGTCGAGCGTTGCGGACTAAACAAGCCGCTTTTCGCGGCTTGCACCAGCCGTATATCGCTCTTTAGTCTGCCCCCTTTTACCAGTTGATCAACGGTGTGATCGTTTCTAACCCATCAAACTAAATACGCAGTGATGCCTACGCATAGGTCTTACTGAGGTAGTCGAACACAGCACGGAGTGCCATAGCCTCACCACCCTCTGGGTGTCCGGGGCGGTTGCGAACGTTGAAGGCGTTGATATCGAAGTGCATCCACGGTGTGTCATCGACAAAGCGCTCCAAAAAGAGCGCTGCAGTGATGGCACCTGCGTAAGGCGACGGCGCACAATTCACTAGGTCAGCAACCTTAGAATTGAGCATGTGGTTGTAGTCACCGTGAAGCGGCATTCGCCAAACAGCATCGTCTGCCTCTCGGCCCGACTGCGAGATCGCATCCGCAAGCGCATCGTTATTGCAGAACATTGCTGAAAGCTCCGCACCCACGGCGGAGCGCGCAGAGCCAGTCAAGGTAGCGAAGTCGAAGATGGCCTCAGGCTTATCCTCGGTAGCAATAGAAAGCGCATCACAGAGTAATAATCGACCCTCGGCATCGGTGTTATCGATCTCTACCGTCAGCCCTTTGTGGGTGTGCAGAATATCGCCCGGGCGGAAGGAATTACCGGCGATAGCGTTTTCTGCTGCAGGTACGAGCAAGCGCAATCGCACAGGGAGGTTTTCCGCCATGATCAAATAGGCAAGGCCAATCGCGTTGGCTGCACCGCCCATATCTTTTTTCATCATGCGCATGGCAGAACCGGGTTTAATATCTAAACCACCGCTATCGAACGTGACGCCCTTCCCCACAATAGTGACCTTCGGCGCATTTTCGTCGCCCCAAGCCAGGTCGATAAGTCGGGGTGCATCCTCCGCAGCACGGCCGACGGCGTGTATCGCGCCGCACCCGGCTTCTAGTAAGCCATCGCCAACTGTGACATTGATGCTGGCTCCAAAGCAGGCAGCCATTTCGCGTGATTCGGCTTCGAGGTGCGAGGGCGCCATATCTTGCGCAGGCGTATTGATAAGGTCACGACAGAGCGCCACTGCTCGCACGCTGTTGGTAACACGTGTTGTATTGGCCTCGGTGGGCATTACCAACCGAGCAGGCGATCGTGAGGCCTTCTTATAGCGGTTGAACTGGTAGCTCCCCATTCCCCAACCAATGAGTTGCAGATCAGACACTGGCGTCTCAAGACTGTAATCACCCTCAACAAGTGTCATTGGCAGACCACCGAGTGTTGCGAGATCGTCGTTTCCGTTCCAACCCACGAGCACCTTGAATGTTTCATCACACTTCAGCCACGCAATTTGGCCTTTGGCGGCGGTGAACCCCTGTCGCTGGAGCGACGCTTTTTGGTAGTCATCAAGAGACGCCTGATGAGCGTCAAAATCTGCTGTCTTTACCAACTCTACAGGCGTCGGGTTTTCGGCATCGTCGATAAAACTTGTTCCGGTGAGCGTCGACTCGGGAGATGTGATGTACATAAGGCGGTTTGGTCATCCTGATTAATAAGAGCGTGAGTCTAGCTGGAGTGGTCAGCTAGGTCGATGACGGCGTTCCTTTCGTCGGTGACAGCGGTCCTTTGGAAGCGGGTCAATTTGCTCTTTTATCGACCAGATATTGAGGGTGCCATCTCTTTATCGCCAAAGAGCATCACCATCAAAAACGTCGCCGCTTCAAGTAGATGTATAAAGCGGAGGTGATATCAAGCGCTGCTCGCCTCGTCTCGACTTCCCCTGATCGCCAACGCGACACAAAGGAGCGTTCCGATCGGGAATAGCCAGGGCCAAGCCAAAAGGGGTGCGGTGTAACTGTGATCGATGATTGCCGTGAACAACTCTGGCTCGTTCAGTATCAGCACAGCCAAGACGCTGATGCACACGGCAGGGGCTATACCTCCCACCCGCAGTCGAACACTCAAAAGACTCAGGATAAAGAGGCCAAGCATGGGTCCCAGGGTATAGGTGGTCATGGAAAACGCGAGCGTAATGAGATCACCTTGAGATTGTGAGAGTTGCCAAGCGGTTACGGCTAAGAGTAATCCCCAAAAAATAACGAGTGCTCTAGATGCCGTGAGGTAATGAATCTCGCTTTCATCGGGCTTCACAAAAGGACGATAGAACATCGTTACTGAAATCTGGGATAACGCTGCGAGGATCGAGTCTAGACTTGAAATAGCCGCACTAAGAACGCCTGCAATGAGCAAACCTTTCATGCCGAAAGGCATCTCGTTAAGGATAAAGATGGGGAAAATGCGATCCCCTTTTTCCTCAACAAGTGTGGCGAGCGAGGGGTCTAACGGGTAGAGAGTGTAAAACGCAAATAGACCAACGC
Source organism: Luminiphilus sp. (assembly GCA_965662305.1). Taxonomy (GTDB): domain Bacteria; phylum Pseudomonadota; class Gammaproteobacteria; order Pseudomonadales; family Halieaceae; genus Luminiphilus. The sequence goes on along the minus strand of CBFIHK010000033.1, from coordinate 12,986 downwards.
CGACAAGTAGCATGAGCGCCGGTATGCACTCACCCACAATGCTCCAAAGTAATGCTTTTCTCGCCTCTATCGCATTTCTGCAGCACATGAGCCGCTGCGTGAATAGATGGTCTGTGCCATAGACTGCAACGCCTTGGAAGGGTAGAGCTACAAGCGCTGCCCAAAAGGTAAAGGCGATCCGCGGATCAGTGGTGAAATCAAGAAGCTCAAATTTCCCTACAGCGACACCACTGGTGTGAAGCGTAGTCCAACCTTCCGGCAGCGTTGTTAGGATGACAAAAAGCGCGCTAATTGCGCCGAGGACGAGCACGAAGAACTGTACGAAGTCGGTCCAAATAACCGCTGCGACGCCACCCATCCACGTCCAAAGTATGGCAAAGACCGCAATGACACTAATACTTTGCCCCATACCCCAGCCAGTGAGTAATTCGATGACCAATGCGGTGGCATAGACACGCACGCTTTGTCCAAGCACACCTCCCACCATGAAAAGGCCTGCTGTGACACGTCCAATCACTGGGCCCAATCGATCGCTCATAAAGTCGTAGGGGCTGTAGTACTCCTGCTCGTAGTAACGGGGCAGGAGAAACCGCGTTATCAGTAATCGCGCGATGATGCCGCCCAGTGCGAGTTGGAGGTAAGTAAAGTTGCCATCCGCGGCGAAAGTGATCGCCGGCACCCCAATAAACGTCACGGCGCTTATGGTCGTTGCGATTATTGAGGCGCTGACGGCATACCAGGGGATGTTGCGACCGCCCAAGAAAAAATCGCGCGTGGATTCCTGCCGACCTTTCAGCCGGTGGCCAATCCATGTGGTGATTGCGATGTACAGACCAACAATGGTCCAGTCGAGTGGGCTAAACATGGTCAATACTCAGTAATCGACCGGCACCTTCACCCGGATATATCCGGTTATTCGCACCGGGGTAGGCATAGCCGTTAATAAACACTCGTCTGTAGTGGTTGGGTGTGTTTTCGAAACTTGCATGTACGGTATACGGACCAAAGAAAATTGTATCGCCAGCCTTTGCTTCTATCGTCACTGCAGTCCCAGCATCAAAAGGGAGTTGAGCATCGATGGCTTCGTCCGAATCGTATGACGTTTCATCGAGTCCTAGGTTACCCCAGCTGGCACTCTGGGGAATAAACTTGAGTGGTCCACTCTCAGGCGTCATATCATCCATAGCGATAAGCGTCTGCACAAAGCTCCCGCGGCCATTGATGTCCTGCCATGTGCCGTTGCCTTTGTCACGGTGCTGAATATCTTGATGCCAACCGAAGGTCACACCGTCACCGGGGCGCTTAAAATGCGCTTGGCTGAGTAGCTGCGCCATGTCGGAAGATCCTAAGAGTTCGGCAACTGGCCCCAGCAAACGAGGATCGGACCCAATCCGAAGCAGCAAGGGCTCCGCGCCGCCTGCCCATACCACTCGTTTGATTATTTGCCTGCCAGCCTTACTTCCGATGACAAAATGTGCGCCGTCACACAAACCCGTTTGCGTGAGATTACTAGCCCGAGTTTCAAGGCTATCGAAACAGGCTCGCATTTCTCGAATTTCATCGATACTGAATAGGGCGTGCTTGACAAACCACCCCGTCCCAAAGAAGTGTCGTTCCTCGATGTTTGAAAGCATCACGTTTTAGCTCGCATAGCAGACAACAGAACCAACATACCATTGAGACAGAGGTGTTTTCTCATGAACCTATATATCTGCATCTGTGAGGCGAATATCAATTTTATGCCGTCAATCTCAACTCAGGCTTGTTACCTTGACTGTTTGAGTTTGCTTCCTTCGCGCACTGCTGGCCACTTTCAGTTATTTCTGTTGCACCGTTTAGCTTAGCTTTAGTGCTACTCGTGGTGTCTTTATGCTTTGCATCAGATGCTTTGAGGTATATCTTCATCCCATGAACGATATGAAACCAGGCACAAAGATTGGACTACTAGCTGCGGCGGTCGCTGGGCTGACTGCCGGGTATTGGTTTCACCTAACGCGGGAGGTGTCGCTCCCCGAGGATAGATCACTCTTCGTTATCGCGTTTTTATCTTGTGTGGTTTTGGGCGTGGTGGCATTTATTAAGCGAACCAGTTGGTTCGGCGCAGTTCCCCCCTTATTTGCAATCGCCGTTGGTTTATTTCTGCCTGCGACAATGATGATCAGCGAGCAGGTAGTTGCTCGCGACTCAGCTATCGAAGTGGGAGATACGATCCCCCGTTTTATTTCCGTAGACGATTCCGGAGCTGAGTTTGACTCCCGATCCCTCAATGGGCACTTGGTGCTCATAAAATTCTTTAGGGCGCATTGGTGACCCTACTGCATCGGCGAGTTGCGTCGAATGGAAGAGTTAAGACGAGAATTTGATAAGCGTGGTGTCAAAGTCATCACCGTGAGTGTCGATTTACCAGAGGTGATTGCAGACCGCCGGCATTTACATGGATTACAAGCCACGATGCTGTCTGATCAAGCCTTAACGGTTACGAACGCGTTTGGCTTGCGCAATCAGGGAATCCACTCAGCCCCACCAAGTGAGAGTGCAAAGGCATTACCGGTGCCGGCAACATTGTTGCTTGATCGTGATGGCAAAGTTTTGTGGCGAGATCTCTCCGAGAACTACCAGCGGCGCTCAGACCCTTCAGTTGTTCTGGCTGCTATGGAAGCGCATTTCGACACGTTGCCCTGAATAGGCTCGTTATCTATCCGGTCGTTATCTTTTTGGGCAGCATGAACGGGCCTAAGCAGCCAATCATCAGGAAGCCCGCGAAGACCAAAAACGCGCCGTCGTAACTACCGGTCGCATCGAAGACAAAACCTGCGATTGAGGAGGCTAGTGCTGCGAACGGCAACTCTATCCAACTTAGCAAGCCATTCGACGAACCCAAAGACTTCATGCCAAAGGCCTGTGCGAGTGCAAACGTTCGCATGGAAGACAGTGCGGCATAACCAAACCCGAAAATGACGGCCGTTGTGGCGAAACTAGCCATAGAATCTGCTGATGCAAATAAAATAATCGCAGTTGATTGAGCGAATAGGGCAGCCCACAATGTTATTCGGGCGCCGATAGCGTCAGCCATAAAGCCAATAACGGGCTTAAATAAGATGGAGGCGAATGCGAGAACAGAGAGGGTTAGCGCCGCCTCGCTATCACTGAGTCCTGACTCCTGTGCGTGCCCAAATAAGTGCACCATGATCACGAGATAAACGCAGATCATCGGCCCAAATGTAAGCCCGGTAGCCCACAAGGGTTTTGCTCTCAATAGCTCCTTCCAGCCCCATATCTCACTGTCCTTTGCATTGCTTTGAGCCAGCGAATCGTCTCCAGTCGCTGCGTCAGGCGCGGCACCATCTGGGAGGAGTCCCAATTCAGCAGGCTTGTCTTTCACGACTCGCCAGATGAGGGGAAGCAAAATGAGCGCTACGCCGCCGGCAAAGCCGTAGACGGTGGTTCGCCAGCCTAAGTTCGTGACAAGGCTACTTAAGATAAGCGGCAGTAGAACGCCGGCGACTGAGGCGCCCATTACGGAAAAGCCTAAAGCACTGCCCCGCAGTCGGGTAAACCAATGCGCCACGGTCATATTCCGAACCATCGGTCCCACCATGGAAATGGCGGCGCCGTAGAGTAGGCTTTTCGCCAAGATGAGTTGCCACATAGTCTGAGCGCTGGCGAGGACTAAATAGGCGAGTGAGAGTAAGCAAGCACCCAGCAACATGATGTTCCGTGGGCTATTTTTGTCAGCGTGACGGCCTACAAAGGGAGAGACGATCGCAACGAGAATAGTGCCCATGGGAAAGGCTAGTGAGACCTTTCCTCGGCTTCCGTCTGCTAATTCGTCAGCAAGGTGAGGGAGGATGATGCCGTTGGCATACCCACCCAGACCCGTTGTCATGAAGCCAATGACAATGGCTGCACCGACAATATTCCAGCCGTAAAAGTAGCGCTGGGCCAAAGCTGCCGCCCTAATTTATTATTCTATTTTGTGAAGGTCACTGTGCCACGCTTTTAGTGGCATCGCGACCTTTCAATGGTCGGGAAACTCAGTGTTTTATCTGCCGGCGCATTTTCATCTGCCGCCACAAAAATTGAGCAAGGCGGAAAGGGTTACCCCGCGTTTTTCGCCGGACGAGGCGCTTCATCGCTGGAGTACTGTCGTAATTACCCTCACGCTGGCCGTGGCCGGTGTGAATAGCCAGATTAGGTACATCAACCACATCAAGCGGCAACCTTAATGTGAGCTGTCGTGTTTGCGGCATGAGACATTCGTTGTCATTGCACGCTTGGAACGTCACATTGACGGTGACTTCAACGTCGGATGCGTCCAAGGGGCGGCATTCACTGACCAGCTCGCCTACCGGATAGAGCGGGATGACCAGATCCACCTGACCGCTCCACACCTCAAGTGTCTCATCGATCGAAGCGAGATGAAGCGAGTGAGTCGCAGGCGACTGCATCGGAAGCAAAACAAGACCCGCGGGGCCTTCTACGTCGATGCGCGTCGCAGTCAGGCCTGGAGGCACGGGTTCGCCGTAAATATGCAGTCCTTAAGGTAGATAAAAGGACACGACAAGCTGTCTCACAATGCCTTGGCGAAGACTGCCGTTGCCACCATGTAGCGCAGCTGTGACTTCAATACCGCCATCCGTAGATGTCGCTTTAGGCGCCGACTCGTCAATTTGAATTTTACCGAGCGCTGCATCAATCAGCATTTCAGGACTTTCACGCTTTTTGTAAGAGTCGTGGAAAAACTTAGACGTTACGACGCCCTGTTCGTCACACACATAAACGCCCGGATAGGGAATTCCGTACAGCGGCCCGTCTGCGGTGGTCAGCTGCTCGTTGAGAAGGCCATATTGCTTGATAACCGCCGAGCGCGTATCCGAGAGCAGGGTGTAGGGAATGCGCTGGTTTTCGGCAAATTCAGCTAATGTTTCGTGATCGTCGTACGACAGGGCGTATAGCTTGATGCCAGCAGCTTCAAACTTCGCGTAAGAATCTCGCAACTCACCTAGCTGCGTCCAGCAGGGGGGTCACCAAACGGCGGAGCGATAGAAAACAAGCGCGGCTTTACTGACGCCACGATCTTCGTGGAAGTTGACACGATTCCCAAAGGCGTCATTTACGCTGAAGTCGGGTAGGCGTTCGCCTATTTGAGGGCCCGTGGCATGCGCCTCGGGCATGCTTGCACGCACCGGATGTCCTAAAGGTGCAGGTGCATCAAATCCCAGTTCGTCGCGCTCAGCTTTCATGGCGAGACGATGCCACAAAGAGTTACGGATCTGAAGACCGAGTTTGCGTGATTAGACGTGGCCGATTGTTCTCAAGCAGAGAGTCTTCGGGTACCGTTGGCTAACAGTGCTTTTGCGCGCGAGGGGGGGATTGGGGCGATGGGTGCGATGAAAAAGAGCTTACTTGTGGGGCTGTACTGCGCGCTGCTGCCTTTACAGGCGACCGCTACGGTCAGCGAGGCCCTCTGTACAGCGTTTACCAACGCAATGGCAGAGTTCAGTGAGAAGCTACCGATGACCGTAAGCATGCCGTCTAATGCGACTCGCGGGAGAGTAGATAAGTCGAATGCCCTTGTGTGGTTGCCCACGACCTATACGGAGGTAGGGTTTGACTGCGATACTGGATCGGTTATTTATTCGCTCAAGCCCGGTACCGCAGAGGCTTCATATCGATTACTCAAGCGTTCGTCTCCTAGTGAACTCGCTGCGTTTAAAGCCATTCAAGATGATATGGCCTGCGAGCCCGATGGCTTTGTGCGGAGTCATGGCGTCAGTGAAATGCGACGGTGGCACAGCTACGACGGTACCCTCTGGCAAACGTTTACAACGAGCCCAGAGGATTGCGAGTGACCAGCTCAAAAATCGGCCCTTTCCGATTTGCGTTAGATAGCTCGACGTTTTCGCGGTACATGTCCCAAGAAGCGCTTCAATCATGACTGAGCGCGCCATTGATATTTTGTGCCCTGGCCCGTCTCGGGACTGGGAAAATCCCAAATGCTTTGAGATTAATCGCCTGCATGCACATGCGCCTCTGCGATCGTTTCGGGAAGAGGATAATGCGCTTGCTGGAATGGCCGGCTCGAGAACGCTCGGCTTGGATGGGCAATGGCAGTTCAGTTTTTTTGATAGGCCAGAAGATGCTCCTGCATCGTGGTTGGCGCAGGATATTGAGGGCTCTGACAGCATAGAGGTGCCCAGTAACTGGCAGCTTCAAGGTTACGACAAACCCATCTACACCAACGTGAAGTACCCGTTTCCTGTGGACCCCCCGCGTGTTCCCGCGGATAACCCTACCGGCTGTTACTCAAAGAAGTTCCGTGTCCCCGATGAGTGGCTCGCATGGGGACGGACGCGTGTCATCTTTAACGGCGTGAATAGCGCGTTCTATCTCATCTGCAATGGACAGTTTGTCGGTTATTCGCAAGACAGTCGTCTGCCCGCTGAGTTCGATCTCACCGATTTTTTGCAGCGCGGAGACAATCGTATCGCGGTGATGGTCTTACGCTGGTCAGACGGAAGCTACCTCGAAGACCAGGATATGTGGTGGTTGAGCGGTATATTTCGCTCTGTTGAGCTGCTGCACAAGCCAGACATACATATTTCCGACTTTAAGGTGACTCCAACACGCTGCCTTGAGCAAGAAGCGCTTGTGAATATCGAGGTGGAGATTGAAGGGGCTGATCAGGCTGTCGCGGCCAGCTCATGTAGCTTGCAGGCGCGTATCTACTTCGACGATAAGCTCGTTGACGAGCAGGTGACCGACCCTCGTTATGATCATGATCATAACTCCAAGCTGACGATTGAGTTGTCTATCGAGGCGCCAAAACTCTGGAGCCACGAAGTCCCGAACTTGTATCGACTAACAGTTACGCTCCTGAACAAGGACGGAAAAGACATCGAGTCCGAGGCCTGCAACGTGGGACTGCGTGAGGTGGAGATTCGAGACGGATTACTGCGGCTAAATGGCAAGCCGCTGCTGATTCGCGGAGTGAACAAGCATGAGCACGACCCTGCCACCGGGCACGCGGAGTCGCTTGACCGGGTTGAGCAGCAACTCAAGCTCATAAAACGGAATAACTTCAATGCGGTTCGGTGCTCGCACTATCCGCACCAGCCAGGCTTTTATGACCTATGCGATCGCTTAGGGCTGTTAGTGATGGATGAAGCAAACATCGAAACTCACGGCATGAGGCCAATGAATGCACTGGCAGAAAATGCCGATTGGGAGGCGGCTTTTGTGTCTCGCGGTGAACGCATGGTTCAGCGCGACAGGAACCACCCCTGCATCATCATTTGGTCTCTGGGGAACGAAGCAGGATATGGTGCGGCGCATGATTCAATGTATGCCGCTGTCCGCAAGCTGGATCCCTCTCGACCGATCCAATACGAGCCTGGTGGGTCTAATACGCCGGTTACAGACATTATCTGCCCAATGTACGCGCGTGTTGATGAGGACATTTTGTATCCGGGTGCAACGCAGGCAGTGCCCTCGATTATGAATTGGATTAAACGACCTGAGGAACATCGTCCGGTCATTCTTTGCGAGTACGCCCATGCGATGGGTAACTCGCTTGGAAACTTTAAAGATTATTGGGATGCGTTCAGGGCCGAACCTCGGCTGCAAGGCGGTTTTATTTGGGATTGGGTCGATCAGGGGCTCGATTGTGAAACCGAAGACGGTCGGCATTTCTGGGCATACGGCGGCGACTTCGGCGACGAGATAAATGACCGGCAGTTCTGCATCAATGGTTTGATATTTCCAGACCTCAGTCCGCACCCAGCCTTATTCGAGGCTAGAAAGGTCCAGCAACCCTTCCAATTTGAGCTTGTCAGCAGAGAACCACTCAGCATTAGGGTCTCCAGTGAGCATCTTTTTCGTAACACGGATAACGAAGTCCTGCACTGGCAGCTGGTGAATGAAGGGGTGGTTGAGCAGGAAGGATGTATCACACTGAATCTGCAGCCGGGCACGTCAGAGGTTTACACACTCTCCGACGGGGGAATCGGATCAGGCGATTTGTATCTAGATCTTAGGATCGAGCAACCGATGGCAACTGCCTGGTCATCGACTGGGCATGTCGTGGCCACCGAGCAGATCGTTCTCCAGCGGCCAGCTCAAGACCTGCCAAAGATCTCGGCGCCGGCGGCTTTCTCGGACTCTGAGGAGCAGATAAAAGTATCAGCAGAGGGTAGCTTTTGGATCGTCAGTAAGCGCACGGGCTTTGTTGAGCAATGGACCGCTGACGGCGTTGATCAATTGGCAGTACCCCTAATCGACAACGTTGTCAGAGCACCAATTGATAACGATATTGGTGTTAGCGAGGTCGACCGCCCGGATCCTAACGCGTGGCATAGCCGCTGGGTTGCGGCTGGGCTCTGGGATTTAGAGCATCGTTTACTGTCGCTTGAGGTAGATGGCGCGAGCGGCTCTATTGTGGCGCGGCATGGTTATTTCCACGCAGGCAAGCCTGTTTTCCAAACTGCTTGGGAAATGCAATTCTCAGTAACGGGCGAGCTCGTTATCACGCATGAGATATTTGTAGAGCAGGAGACGCCACCTATACCGAGACTGGGTATGACCGCGGGACTCATAAGTGACGTTCTATTATCTGACACTATAGTGAAGTGGCAAGGTCGAGGTCCTCACGAGAATTACCCAGACCGCAAAACTTCGGCGCATTTAGGTCATTGGAAGCGCTCAGTCAGTGAGATGCATACCGACTATATCTTTCCCAGTGAGAACGGTCTGAGATGCGATACCAGCAGACTTGAACTGAACAAACTCAAAGTGATTGGGGACTTCCATTTCAGTGTCTCAGCCTATGATCAAGCCAAGCTCAGAGACGCAAAACACCCCATCGACCTTATTCCTAATGATTATCTATCGCTTTACATCGATGGTTTTCACATGGGGGTAGGCGGTGACGATTCATGGTCACCAAGTGTGAAGCAACCCTACAGACTCGATCAAAAACACTATCGTTGGACGGTTTGTTTGGAGGCGGTTAGGTCGACCCGTTAAGGGAGGGCGCAGACTCGTAGCTTTGTGGGAATGTGTATAGCCATGATCACTGGGAGATACTTCGCTGGTCCTCTACCCTTGATCTGCATGCGGTGACGGCCCGTTGGCGGCATGATCCTTGGTTTTGATGAAGGTCACTCGGGTGAGCGCTACTTAGAAAACCCCAAGAAAGTGGCGGCCTCATCAACGGTTTTGCGCTCCGATACCACCGCGTTGGCTGGGAATGACTCATCAGGCCAGCCAAGCGCAACCGCCTTCATAATGACTTGGTCTTCAGGAATGTTGGCGTGCTTTCGAACCACAGGAGACTGCATGATCCCCTGGCTATTGATGACCGCTCCTAGGCCTCTAGACCAAGCTGCGTTGACCAGCGCCGTGGTGACCGCGCCGCAGTCAAAGGCAGTATCGTCACTGTCTGCCAGCACAGCATCGTAGGTAATTATGATGCAGACGGGCGCATCAAATTGTCTAAACCCACGAAGGACCCAATCCTGACGTTTTTCCGTGTCCTCACGGGCGATATCCATTGCGGCGAATAACTGTTTCGCTACCCCGACTTGTCGGTCTCTGTGTTGCCCAGCGAACGGAGAGCCAATCCGAAATTCTCGCGAGTGTGGGACACCCGCTAAATTACGCTCGGTGTTTCCCTTGCGGATACGATCCAGCACTTCGCCGGTTACGACAGTGAAGTTCCAGGGTTGCGTGTTCATGGAGGAGGGCGAGCGCATGGCCAGTGCTAGGATCTCCTCGATAAGAGACTGGGGCACCGGATCTGACTTGTAGCCCCGGATGCTCCTGCGGCCTGCTACCACCTCATCGTACTGCATGTTGACTCCCATTAAACATCGGCTCGCCAGATACTAGAGCAACAAGATTGATTGGAGCTAGTGTTTCTTCACTTGCAGTGTATGACGGCGATAGTCAATAAAGTGAACCAATTTGGTGCGATGAATTCGTAGGTTTTGATCTCTTTTGTCGACTTTGTCTCAAACGTTCACTGATCTAGGATTAGTCGGGTCTGTTTCACGACCGTCGGCCTTCGCCATGCTAAAGAAGGTTTGCAAAAAAATTAATGTGGCAACGCAAGGGGAATTTCAATTATGCGCATCATGTACTCTCTAATGCTAACAACGATATCGACTGCCCTACTTCCATCGTTAGCTTCGGCTCAGTTGGGTTCGGATTCATTAAAACCGGGGGTAATCACTCAAGTAAGTGTGGACGACTCTAATCTTCGAATTTTTGGTAGGCAATTAACCCGCTCGGGTAGATTGAATGCCTACGTTAGCGATGAATCCTCTGCCGACATCGTCGAAGTTTCAATTATTGAAGAGGGCGCAGGCTCTGTCTTGATCGAATTACCTGATGACCTCAATCCGGGGAGTGAGTACCTAGTCGGGTTTGGGTCGTCAAAACGGCTTTTGAGGTCGACGGCCACATTTGCCCTTGAAAGCGATTTCACGGATGACGAGGAGAATGTGAGTCTCGGGCGTCACGCACTGGAGTCCATTACAACTGGTTTCAACAATACCGCCAGTGGTCATCGTGCGCTCGCCAGTAATACCAATGGGTACGCTAACACTGCGTCAGGTAGCCAGTCTCTCTTCGCAAATATTGGTGGTTACGAAAACACAGCGGTGGGGTCGCAGGCAATGTACGCTAATACAGACGGTTACGAAAATACGGCCGTCGGTCACTATTCATTACGTCAAAACACTACCGGTTATCACAATACTGCGGTTGGCCAGGATTCCCTCTTTAATAACACTACTGGAACGAAGAACACGGCTGCGGGCTTTGGGTCCCTAGGATTGAATGAAAGTGGTGACTTCAACACGGCAATCGGTCTGGGAGCACTTCGGAAGAACGTCGAAGGAAACAGCAATACAGCAAGTGGTTACCGCGCACTTCACAACAACGAGGGCAGTTTTAATACGGCCAGCGGCGAAAATGCACTTTATTCAAACACCACGGGAGGTGATAACACCGCCAGTGGCTCTGATGCACTTTTTTCTAATACGAATGGCGTTGAGAATACTGCGAGCGGGGCTGCGGCGCTAATCTCAAACACGACGGGTGTGAAAAACACGGCTGTTGGCCTATCTGCGCTTGAGTCAAACATCACTGGAAATGAAAATACCGCTATCGGGGCGAGAGCCAATGTAGCGTCAGATGATTTAGAAAACGCAACCGTTATAGGCTTTAGAGCGATCGTAGATGCAAGCAATAAAGTCAGAATCGGGAATTCTGCTGTGACCGTTATCGAGGGCCAAGTCCCGTTCACGTCATCCTCTGACAAGCGTCTCAAAGAAGACATCCAAAACGTTGAGAGAGGACTGGAATTGATTAATGACCTGACACCAGTCTCCTACAAGCGGCTCAATAACGAGTCAGGCACTGTTGAAATGGGCTTGTTAGCTCAGGATGTCGCGGCCACGCTAGCAAAGTACGGTCTCAATGACAGCGGTATGGTTCATCAAGCAAACAAAGATGCCTACATGTCTCTGAGATATAACGACTTGCTAGCGCCGATGATCAAGGCGATTCAGGAGCTGAGCGATCAGAGCGAGTTGAAAGACGAGCTGATAGCTCAGCTGGAGCACCGGTTAGAATTACAACAAGACAATCTCGAGGCTCAACAAAACGAGCTCTTTGCGCTCGTTAAAACGCAACAAAAGCAGATAGCTTCATTGCAACGTTTGCTCGACAGCGACTTTATGGCTGCGTCTGATTGACATTCTGCAGAGTTGAAGGTTTTTACGAAAGTCCATTGTGCAGCCCCCATCCTTTGGGGGCTGCCTTCACCAGCGTTTCCTCCCTCAAATACATACACACCAATAAAGAGCTGAACTAATCGGCTCGAGCAGTAGCCGAGATTTTTTGAAACAAGCGACCCACCAATAGGCATTGGTGTAATATCAGAACCTAGGATGTTGCGATGTGCTTCCAGAGCGGAACGGCTCTCCTCAAGTGCGCGCTTGAGGTTTCCGAATTTGGCTATCCTCTAGATAGTTGCTGAAGTGAGCCCGAGGCGAATGCATTTTGTTTGAGTCACTATGCCTTGGACTCCGTTCACGTCATTTGGCGGAAGAGGTAGGAGTCGAACCCACCAGGCGCTGTCTCAGCACCTCACTGGTTTTGAAGACCAGGCACCCCACCGGGGATGTCGCTCTTCCTGAATTGCGTTGCTATAAGGTCATGTGCTCGCATCCTAAAGCAGTTATGCCGCTAGGTAACGAAGCGTTTTTCAATAACACCTCGATTGACGATTGTCCTTTGATCTCCGCTTCGGCGCGTGAAGCCAATACCATCAAAATACTCGAGTATTTCGATAGCAAGTTTGCGTCCGATACCGAGCTGGTTTTTAAACGCAACGACGGACAAGGGTTCAATCTCACAGGTCTTCTCGGCAGCTTCTGCAAATTTGATGAGCGTTTGAGTCAACACGAACCGCTCTGCATTAACCCGATGTAAGAGCCCTCGCTCGCGGCCTTGCTTGATAGCGATTTTTATATCGACATCACTGAGTCTCGCCTGAGATCTAGCTTCCGAAACAACAGGAACGTTGATACCAGCAGTCTGAAGACAGTGCTCAAGTGATTGCCACAAGGCATTGTGCGGGTTGGGCGCATCGAGACTGGCTGGCAGTCTGATCCTGCCGTCTGTATTCGCCAGCTCGCCCTGTTTCAAAAGAATAGCGAGTGTTGCCTCTGCGAGTGCTGGGTGGGTGCTGCGTCCGGCCAGTGCGAGTAATTTGTCCTTAACAATGCCTGGTTGTTTATGATCTGTCTCTGCGGTGGTGGCCGCTCGCTTCTTTGTCGTCGCGTCACTCGCGGGCCTGCTGCCGCCTTCCTCGCTAAGTCGAACTGCATCGATCAGCGATTTCCGTGTTTTTGCCAGATTCGACTTCTTCGTAATCCAACGTTTCCCACCCGCTTGGAAGCTGACGCAGCCCTCTAGTG
>CBFIHK010000032.1:0-24442 GCA_965662305.1 Luminiphilus sp. | reverse complement strand
GCCTTCGTCTGTAACGACTGTGGCGCTGACTATCGTAAGTGGCAAGGACAATGCTCAGCCTGTCAGGCCTGGAATACGCTCTCCGAGGTTAGGCTCTCAGGCCCAAGCTCGACGGCTAGTCCAAAGTCACGTGGTGGCTTCGCTGGCACGACAGCAACAGTTCAAAAGCTCTCGGAAATTGACCTGATAGATCTTCCCAGATTTAGCTCCGGTTTTGCCGAGCTCGACCGTGTTTTGGGTGGCGGCTTTGTTCCGGGCTCTGCAATTTTGATCGGCGGCCATCCCGGTGCAGGTAAGAGCACTTTATTGCTTCAAACGCTGTGTAAGCTTGCTGCTCAGGCACCCGCGCTCTACGTCACGGGTGAAGAGTCTCCGCAGCAGGTTGCGATGCGGGCTAAGCGCTTGGGCTTAGAGACCGATGCGTTACAGCTAATGGCTGAGACCGACGTTAACGAGATTTTGGCGGCGGCTGATAAACACAAGCCAAAGGTCTTGGTAGTCGATTCTATTCAGGTGATTCATAGCGATGCTTTGACGTCAGCACCGGGAAGTGTGGCTCAGGTCAGGGACTGCGCAGCCTTGCTCACCCGCTATGCCAAGCAAACGGGTACCGTATTGATTCTGGTGGGCCATGTAACAAAGGATGGCAGCCTAGCCGGGCCAAAGGTGCTTGAGCATATGATTGATTGCTCGGTGTTGCTGGAGGGTGAACAAGACTCCCGTTACCGAACGCTTCGAGGCCAGAAGAATCGCTTTGGTGCCGTTAACGAGCTTGGCGTATTTGCCATGACCGATGTCGGTTTGAAAGAGGTGCTCAATCCGTCAGCTATTTTCTTGGAACGCGCTGAAACACCAGCGCCGGGTACCGTCGTGGTAGTTGTCTGGGAGGGAACACGCCCGTTGCTTGTTGAAATTCAGGCCTTGGTGGATGCCAGCAATTTGGGTAATCCGCGGCGCGTTGCGGTTGGCTTCGAGCAAAACCGGCTCGCAATGTTGCTTGCGGTGTTGCACCGGCATGTGGGCTTGCATGTGGGTGATCAGGACGTCTTTGCCAACGTGGTGGGTGGTGTTCGAATCGCTGAAACTAGCGGGGACCTGTCGCTCTTACTCGCGGTTGTTTCCAGCCTTCGCAACAAGGTGCTTCCCAAAGATCTCGTTGTCTTTGGTGAAGTTGGTTTGACGGGTGAGATTCGACCCGTGACGAGCGGACAGGAACGAATCGCTGAAGCAGCAAAGCACGGCTTCAAGCGCGCCATCGTCCCTAAAGGTAATGCGCCAAGAACAAAAATCCCTGGCATTGAGGTGCAACCTGTCTCTCGGCTTGACGAGGCCATTGCACTGTTTGACTGAGTACAAAACTCCGCGACATCTGTGCTCTGGTTTATTCCGCGCCTCCTGAGATCCAACCTTCAGTGCGCGTCTTCCGACTCTCTGATGTCACGTATGCTGATGGACGCCATCAGCCGTTAGCGAATTCAGCAATCGTCAACTCGATAGCGCAGTAAATCTGAGAATCTAGCTCTTAATGCCCTTCGCTTCGGTTTAAGTGGCACATCGAGTCAATCAGTGAGCGGATTTTGATCCTTTCGCTAATCGCTGGCCTACATCAACTTTCGATGTTTTACGCGGCTGGGCACATCGGCATCTCTTCCAAGCCGAGCACGACGATCTTCTTCGTACTCGCTGTAGTTACCTTCGTGGAAGATAACGGAGCCATCATCTTCATAAGCCAAAATGTGGGTGGCAATTCGGTCGAGGAACCAGCGATCGTGTGAGATCACCATGGCAGAGCCCGGGAAGGCCTGCACAGCGTCCTCGAGGGCTCGGAGTGTCTCAATGTCAAGATCGTTCGTTGGCTCATCAAGCAGCAATACATTAGCGCCTTGCTTGAGAAGCTTGGCAAGGTGCAGACGATTTCGCTCACCGCCTGAGAGGTCTTTTACGAACTTCTGCTGGTCCGAGCCTTTGAAGTTGAATCGACCAATATAGGATCGCGAAGGCACCTCGTACGTGCCGATGCGGATAATGTCGAGACCATCAGATACTTCCTCCCAGACGGTTTTCGATCCGTCGAGGTCATCGCGTGACTGATCGACGTATCCGAGCTGCACGGTTTCACCCACGGTGACTGAACCACCATCGGGCTGCTCGTGTCCCATCAGTAATCGGAAAAGGGTCGACTTACCCATACCGTTTGCGCCAACGATGCCCACGATCGCGCCCTTAGGTACGGTAAACGTCACATCGTCAAACAAGAGTCGATCGCCAAAGACCTTCCTGAGCCCTTCCACTTCGATCACTTTGTCGCCGAGGCGCGGACCCGGTGGGATATAAATTTCGTTGGTCTCGTTACGTGTCTGGAAATCTTGCGAGTTCAATTCATCAAACCGAGCAAGACGGGCTTTGTTTTTCGCCTGTCGACCTTTGGGGTTCGATCTCACCCACTCAAGCTCAGCTTTGATGGCTTTTTGTCGTGAGGCCTCTTGGCGTTGCTCCTGAGCTAGTCGCTGATCTTTCGCTTCGAGCCATGTTGAGTAGTTGCCTTCATAGGGAATGCCGCGACCTCGGTCGAGTTCTAAAATCCAACCTGCAGCATTGTCGAGGAAGTATCGGTCGTGGGTGATTGCTACCACGGTTCCCGTAAAACCCTCGAGGAAGCGCTCTAGCCAGCCGACAGATTCTGCATCTAAGTGGTTGGTTGGCTCGTCCAAAAGCAGCATGTCGGGTTCGCTAAGAAGAAGTCTTGCGAGCGCTACGCGGCGTTGTTCACCGCCCGACAAGTTGGTGACATCTGCGTCCCAGGGTGGGAGTCTCAACGCATCTGCAGCAACGTTGAGACGCGTTTCCAGGTTGTGCGCGTCCGTTGCTTGGATCACGTCTTCGAGACGCGCCTGCTCTTTCGCTAGTGCATCAAAATCCGCGTCAGGTTCTGCATAAGCCGCATAAATTCTGTCGAGACCTGCGAGTGCATCGATTGCTTCGGCCAGTCCTTCCTCAACATTTCCCCTAACGTCTTTTTCAGGATTCAGTTGCGGCTCCTGAGCGAGGTAGCCAATTTTGATGCCCGCCTGCGGGCGCGCTTCGCCCTGAATGTCAGTATCGATGCCCGCCATGATCTTGAGTAGCGTCGACTTACCTGCGCCGTTCAGGCCTAAAACACCAATTTTTGCGCCGGGGAAAAACGATAGCGATATGTCTTTCAGGATTTCGCGTTTGGGTGGCACCACCTTGCTCACGCGATTCATCGAATAAACGTATTGCCCTGATTTTCCGTGTTTGTTGTCGCTCATGTGCTAAACCTTTGTGTCGATAACACCGGGCCGGACTCAACCCGAATTTGATGGTCGCAATTCTACCTCGTACCTATCGAGTAAGGCAGGGCAATCTTCCAAGTTTTCGTGAAAGGGCTAAGGACAATTCTAGCTATCGTTTCTGGGCTTGCGGCGACGCTTTTCTGAGCTTGTGTCGCTTATCCAAGGTGCCGCAATTACCATGCCCCGCAATCAAATATACGGTGAGAGCTCGGGTTACCCCTTATCTTTTCGTCGAGATTTTGGAGAGTCTACGTTGTCTTCAATGTATTTGATGATTTTTGCGGCTACGTTCACACCGGTAGCTTCTTCAATGCCCCGAAGTCCAGGTGAAGAGTTCACTTCGAGTACCAGAGGCCCTCGACTGGACCGAATGAGATCAACGCCTGCGACGTCGAGACCCATGGTCTGAGCGGCTTTAACCGCGGTTCGTCGCTCTGCGGGCGTGAGTTTGGTGAGCTGAGCACTGCCTCCGCGATGTAAATTGGATCTAAATTCACCGGGAAGAGATACACGCTCCATGGCGGCTACAACGCGGTTACCAATGACGAAACATCTTACGTCGCTACCGCCGGCCTCTTTGATGAATTCTTGCACGAGAAAGTCTGCTTTCAACTCGGTAAAGGCGTCGATAACCGACTCGGCGGCTTTAACCGTCTCAGCAAGTACAACACCGCGGCCTTGCGTGCCCTCAAGTAGCTTCACAACAACGGGTGCGCCTCCCACCAGCTTGATAAGCTGCCGTGTATTGTGTACGTCGTGTGCAAAACCTGTAGCGGGCATGCCTAAGCCTTTTCGGGCGAGTAATTGCAGCGCGCGGAGCTTGGAGCGTGATCGCCCGAGCGGTATAGAGCCTACGAGACTGTAGGTGTCCATCATCTCGAACTGACGAATGACAGCCGTGCCATAGTTGGTAATGGACGCACCTATGCGGGGGATAATAGCGTCTTGGCGCTCGAGCTTTTCACCCTTGTACCAAATTGCGGGATTTGCTGTCGTGATATCGATAGAGCACTTGAGTGTGTCGATGACGCTGCATTCATGCTCTTTGCGCTCAGCTTCCTCGAAAAGGCGGCTAGTGCTGTAAAGGTCGGGGTTGCGAGAGAGAATCGCTATTTTCATTCGGGGTTTCCGGGAGTTAATTCGTCGCCACCGAGCACGAAGCTCTCAGCAGGTGCTACGATAAATTCTGATGATAGGGTGGTGCGGCCAACCAGCATTCGATAAGCCATGTTGTCTCGCTGAGTGAGCGTCAACTCTACGAGCTTATAAACACCGCCGAGCTTCAGCGGTGTCTTGATTACCGGTCGCAGTTCGCTTTGCCCGCCCGAATTGGTGACGTCACGAAACTCCTCGATCGGCGCTTCATTGCGTGCGCCGACTGAGCCATCTTCATTTTCATAGGTGAAGCTGACCCAAGGCTGACCATTTCTCTCTGATATCTCGAGATCGATTGCATGTAAGGCACTGGTGCGTGCACCCGTGTCTACCTTAGCTTTAATGGGTCCAATGGCGAGTTCGGGTAACTCAACCCATTCACGCCATCCTACAGTGTGTGTTTTCAATGTTGCTCTACCGATAGCCCGCGGCCAATTCCGTAATACTCGATACCGATGCTGGCCAGATAAATTGGATCGTAGAGATTACGGCCATCGACGATCACTGGCTCATTGAGCGCGCGCTTGATCGCCTCAAAATCGGGCGACCAAAATGTACGCCATTCGGTACAGATCACGAGACAGTCGGCACCTTCTAGTGCCTCCTCCTTCGAGTTTGCATAGGCTATGTCGTCGCGGTCACCATAAATCGCATGGCAGGCGTCCATTGCTTCAGGGTCAAAGGCGCGCACTTTGCCGCCGCAGGACCAAATATTTTCGAGTAAGAAACGACTTGGTGCTTCACGCATATCGTCCGTATTCGGTTTGAATGCCAGACCCCAGACGGCGATGGTTTTACCCTCGAGATTAGCACCCAAGCGCTGCATAACACGTTCAGCGAGCTTGTTTTTTTGGCGCTGATTGGTGTCGTGGACCGCCGTCAAAATTGAGGCATGGCAGCCCTCGGATTGTGCGAGGTGCTTGAGCGCCTTTACATCTTTTGGGAAGCAGGAGCCACCGTAGCCGGCGCCGGGGTAAATAAACTGATAACCAATTCTCGGATCTGAGCCTATCCCCTGGCGCACCAACTCGATATCAGCGCCTACGGTTTCTGCAATGTTTGCGATCTCGTTGATGAAGCTAATTTTCGTGGCAAGCATGGCGTTGGCGGCGTACTTAGTTAGTTCAGCACTGCGCGGATCCATAAACATGAGCTTATCGCGGTTGCGGTTAAACGCTGCGTATATGCGTTTGAAGTCAGCCTTCGTGTTCTCTGAGTGTGCGCCCACAATGATGCGATCCGGGCTCTTAGCATCGCTTACCGCTGAGCCTTCTTTCAAAAATTCTGGATTCGAGCAAACTTCAAATGGGTGGCTATGTCCGTATTTTTGTAAACCCGCCTCAATACGTGCCGTCACGGCATCTGCAGTCCCTACGGGAACCGTGGATTTATTGACAATTACTTTGCGTCCATTCATGTGCTGGGCAATGCCATCCGCGACGCTCATCACATAGCGCAAGTCGGCACCACCATCGTCCCCAGAAGGCGTGCCAACGCAAATAAAGAGGAAATCGCTATCTCGAACCGCCGTGCGCCTGTCGCTGGTGAAGGTGAGTAGGCCTTCGTCTACCGCCTGCAACACCATATTACTGAGCCCGGGTTCAAAAAAAGGGACTTCACCCGCGCGAAGGCGCTGGATGCGAACTTCGTCAATGTCCATGCAAATGACGCGATGGCCCACATCGGCAAACACTGCCGCTTGCACCAAGCCCACGTAGCCACTGCCAAAAATACTGATTCGCATCACCTTCCCCCAACCCGCGCGATGATCCAAGACTTTCATGACATTTTTATGTCATTAATATGACGGCCACGTGATCCAAGTCGTGCTGACTCTGGGTAAAACTTCAGATTCCACTGCATGCTGTGGTTAGCTACGCTATCATCCCCAACTCGTCGATTTCTGCGTAATTTTTTGAGCCCCCTTTTTTTCCAGGAGAATACCCCATGAATCAGGCTGCGAAGACGCCCTCCGGACACGGTTACTCATCATCACAAACCATTTCATCGTTCGATGGCGAGCTTTGGGATGCGATGACGCTGGAAACACAGCGTCAAGAAGAACATATCGAGTTGATTGCCTCTGAAAATTACGCGAGCCCAAGGGTTCTGGAAGCTCAGGGTAGTGTTCTTACCAATAAATACGCCGAGGGATATCCAGGGAAACGTTACTACGGCGGCTGCGAGTTCGTTGATCGAGCAGAGGTGCTGGCGATTGAGCGTGCCAAAGAGTTGTTTGGTGCGGCGTACGCCAACGTCCAGCCACACTCGGGATCAAGCGCGAACATTGCCGTATTCCACGCACTTCTGCAGCCTGGTGATACGGTCATGGGAATGAGCCTTGCAGATGGCGGGCATTTGACCCACGGTGCTGGGGTTAATTTCTCGGGCAAGATCTACAATGCGGTTCAGTATGGCATCGATAACACGACGGGTGAGATCGACTATGACGAGCTCATGAAGATCGCGTTAGAGCACAAGCCCAAGTTAATCATTGGTGGGTTTAGTGCTTACAGCCGAATCATGGACTGGTCGAAATTCCGTGAGATTGCCGACGCGGTGGGAGCTTATTTGCTGGTTGATATGGCTCACGTTGCGGGCCTTGTTGCTGCAGGCGTATACCCGAGCCCGATTCCTCACGCGGATGTTGTTACAACGACCACTCATAAAACACTGCGTGGCCCACGATCAGGTCTGATCTTAGCGCGTGAGAATGAAGAGCTTCACAAGAAACTTAATTCAGCCATTTTCCCCGGTGCTCAGGGTGGCCCGCTAATGCACGCTATTGCAGCGAAGGCGGTTGCTTTCAAAGAGGCGATGGATCCTGCGTTTGTTGACTATCAACACCAGGTTGTTCGCAATGCGAAGGTGATGGCGGAAACGTTTAACAGCCGTGGCTTTAATCTAGTCTCCGGCGGTACCGATAATCATTTGATGCTTCTAGATTTGCGAGACAAGGAATACACCGGCAAAGACGCCGATGCGGCGCTTGGTCGTGCTTACATCACCGTCAACAAGAACGCGGTACCCAATGATCCACGCTCACCTTTTGTGACCTCAGGTCTTCGCTTGGGGACACCCGCTATTACCACTCGTGGGTTTGGTGATGAAGAAACGCGGGCGATGACGAACTGGATTTGCGACGTACTCGAAGGCTTGGAGTCGAGCGATCCTGAGTCGGTTATTGATTCTGTCCGAGAGAAGGTCAAAGCACTGTGCGCGCGTTTCCCTGTATACACGGACTGAAAAAAGTACGACTAGAAAAATAACTCAGGGGGTAGTGCGATGTTTTGTCCATTCTGCGGGGCAGACGATACAAAAGTTATCGACTCAAGGTTGGTCGCTGACGGTGGGCAGGTGCGTCGCCGCCGTGAGTGCGTGAATTGCCGTGAGCGGTTCACCACCTATGAAACAGCCGAGCTTGTTATGCCTCGGGTCATAAAACAAGACGGCAGTCGCGAACCTTTTGACGAAGAGAAGCTGCGTGCCGGCTTGCAGCGTGCGCTTGAAAAACGTCCGGTTGCTGTTGAGGCCGTCGAGAGCGAGTTGGGGCAAATTAAAAACCGATTGCGGGCGACGGGTGAGCGAGAAATTGACTCGCGTGCCGTTGGCGAGCTTGTGATGGAAGCTTTAAAGCGTCTCGACCAAGTCGCTTATGTTCGATTCGCCTCGGTGTATCGGAGCTTCGAAGATCTATCGGAGTTTCGTGATGCGATCGCCTCGCTTGAGGCGGATCCTCAGACCTGAGCTCGAACGTGCCTCGCTCAGATGAAGCATGGATGTCAGAGGCGATCAAAGTGGGTCGCAAAGCTCGCGTATGGTCTGCCCCAAACCCAGCTGTTGGATGCGTACTGACTAAGAATGATCAGCTTCTTGCGTCTGGATTCACACATCCCACGGGTCAACAGCACGCAGAAGTTCATGCGCTTTCTCATACCGATGATGCGAAAGGCGCAACAGCCTACGTCACGCTCGAACCCTGTGCCCACACGGGCCACACAGGCCCCTGCGTCGAAGCGCTCATCAACGCCGAAGTATCTCGCGTAGTCATCGCGTGCCGTGACCCCGACCCGCGAGTCGCCGGTAAAGGTCTTGCACGCCTTGAGGCTGCGGGTATTGAGGTAAAGACAGGTGTCCTTCAGGCTGAGGCAGATGAGGAGCTTCGCGGTTTCTTTCTCCGCCTATCGCGTGGTTGGGGCAGGGTCACTGTGAAAATGGCGATGTCTGCGGACGGACGGACCGCGATGGCCTCAGGCGAGAGTCAGTGGATTACAGGCCCGGATGCTCGGAGGGATGTTCAGGCTTGGCGCGCGGAAAGCGATGTGATTCTTACGGGCCGCGGAACGGTGGAGGCCGATGACTGCGCGCTGACGCTAAGGCGCTGTGAAAATCGGCTATCCGATAATGACTGGCAGCGCGCGCTTGATCGACCAACCCCCCGTGCGGTTGTGGACTCATCTGCATGGGTTACTTCCGATGCAAAAGTAGTAAGTGGTGAGGCGCCTACTTATCTCTTCACTCGTCCGGGCGCGACACCGGGCTCAGCGATGCCTCCTACGGTGAGCCATATTCAGGTCGCTGGCCATGAGGGAGGTGTTGATCTCACGGCTGTTTTGAGGGCGCTAGGCGGTAAAGGTGCTAATGAGATCCTTATCGAGGCGGGTCCCACATTGGTGGGCGCTTTGGAGCAGGAGGGGCTCATCGATCAGTGGTTGATCTACATGGCGCCCAGCATGTTGGGTTCTGACGCGAGGCCAGTTCACTCGGGGGTCTTTAAAAAGCTAAGTGATGCCCCAAGATACTCAATAACAAGCCACAACCTGATCGGTGGTGATTTGCGTATTACCCTGCGCGCGACCGACAAAAGCTAGGTTCTGCTGCATAAGCGTAATAAGAAGCGCGACACGAAGAGAGATATTTATGTTTACCGGAATCATTCAAGCTGTGGGTGAGGTGGCCGCCATCGAACCTGCGGATGGCGATGTCAAACTTAGGATAAAGACCGGCAAGCTCCCGCTGGCGGATGTCCAGTTAGGCGACAGCATTGCCACTAACGGCGTCTGTTTAACCGTGACTGAGCTTCCCGGTGATGGTTATTGGGCGGATGTCTCCAATGAGACCCTATCCTTAACATCGCTCAAGGAAATCAAAATCGGTAGTGCAGTGAATCTCGAGAAGTCACTGACGCCCACCACCGCGCTCGGCGGACACTTGGTGAGTGGTCACGTTGATGGCTTGGGAAAGGTGGTCGCTTTAACCCGCGATGCGCGCTCCTGGCGAGTCACCATTGAGGCGCCCGCGGGTCTTGCAAAATACATTGCCCAAAAAGGCAGCATTTGTATTGACGGCACTAGTCTCACCGTCAATTCGGTTGATGGGCCGCGTTTTGATTTAAATATTATCCCTCAGACATGGGAGGAGACAGTGTTTAGTCAGTACGCTGTGGGCACCGAGGTTAATCTCGAAGTCGATATTATTGCGCGTTATTTGGAACGTTTGCTCCAATCAGGTGTTGTGCCAACAAGCGATGGCGTTACTCTAGAAACCCTCAGAAATGCGGGGTATCGCAGTGATTGATTCAGTCCCTCCAGCATCCGCCGATCAGTTGATCAGCGAGTTCAGAAGAGGTCGAAAAGTTCTATTGGTGCTTGACCAGAGCGATGGTGATCAAACAGGCGTTGTGGCAATGGCTGCAGAGTATTGCGAGCCCGATGACGTTACGTTTATGGCAAGACAGGCTCGCGGTTTGGTGAGCTTAGCGCTGACAGAGGAGCGTTGTGAGCAGCTCAACTTGTCACCCATGGTCGATCCTGCGACCTCGGGAGCAGTGAAGCTGTCCATCGAGGCAAGCACAGGTATCGATACCGGTATTTCCGCCGCCGACAGAGCGCGCACGGTTAGAGTTGCGGTAGCACCCGATGCGAAGCCTTCTGACTTAGTGCAGCCAGGACATATTTTCCCAGTGGCCACCTTGAATGGTGGGCTCCTGATACGGACGGGCGCCGCTGAAGCGGGTGTTGATCTTGCTTCACTTGCGGGTCTCACGCCTGCAGCCGTGTTTGCTGAGGTACTGGATTCACAGGGTGAAATAGCTAACGCCGAAGCTTTGGTAGCATTTGCTGATAACCATGAGTTGATGGTTGGTCGCGTGACAGACCTCGTTGACTATCGACTGAATCATTCGCGCACTGTCGAGTTGATCAGGAGTGGGGCCGTGCAAACGGGGTACGGTGAGTTTTTACTATCGGTCTATCAGGAAAGTACCCAAGGGCATATCCACATGGCGCTGAGCACCGGCGATATCTCCGCGGATACGCCCACTGTCGTCCGTGTGCACACTACATCTGCGCTGAGGGACTTGATGTCGATATCAGCACCAGACCGTTCTTCGTGGTCCATTCAAGAGAGTTTGGCTCGTGTAAGCGAAGAGGGGGTGGGCGTCGTTGTTTTCATCAACAAAGATGAGACCGATGGCGAGCTTTTAGCTCAAGTGGAAGCGGTATTGGGTCGTGAAACGTTAGATGATTCACAACAGCGCTCGGTGGGTTACTCGCAAGTGGGTATGGGTGCGCAAATCCTGCGCGACTTAGGTGTGGGTAAAATCCGCCTAATGGGGTCGCCAGTAAAGTACAATGCGCTTGAAGGCTTCGGGCTGGAAGTCGTTGAGTTTATAGAGCCATAAGCCGCGCACGGCGCGTGACGAGGAGAAGAGAAATGGCATCACAATCAATCGCAACCACTGAAGGTCAGCTTCACGGAGTATCGGGAAAGTTTGCTTTAGTCGTTGGTCGCTGGAACAGCTTCGTTGTCGAGCACCTTCTTGAGGGCGCCATCGACACACTTAAGCGGCACGGTGTGAGTGAAGATCAGCTCCACATTGTTAGAGCCCCCGGCGCGTTTGAGATTCCACTCGTGTGTCAGGCCTTGGCCAAGCGCGGCGATGTTGATGCGATTATTGCGTTGGGCGCGGTCATCCGCGGTGGAACCCCCCACTTTGAGCACGTAGCCGGTGAGTGCACTAAGGGTATTGCTCAAGTGTCGCTCGACTCTGGTGTGCCTATCGCTTTTGGTGTACTGACTGTGGACTCCATCGAGCAGGCGATCGAGCGCTCAGGAACCAAGGCAGGCAATAAAGGTGCCGAGGCAGCGACAAGCGCGCTTGAGATGGTCAGCCTACTGGGTGCGCTCAACAGCTAATGACAGCCATCAATGTCCTTGCCGCGCAGCGACGACGCGCACGGCACTTCTGCGTCCAAGCGCTCTACCAGTGGTCTATGACTGGGGCAACACCGTCTTCGATTGAGGCGGAATTCCGCACGGACAACGATTTCAGTAATGTCGACACGGAGTACTTTAACGAGCTGCTGGTCGGCATAACGCAGCGTGCAGAGGCGCTAGACGAGTTATTTGTTCCCTATCTTGATCGTGAATTAGACGTTCTGGACTGCATCGAGCGTAACCTGTTACGCCTTGGTACTTTCGAACTTTTGGAGCGCATTGACGTGCCTGCAAAAGTGACTCTGAACGAGACCGTTTCGCTGGCAAAGAAGTTCGGTGCAACCGACTCCTACCGTTACATCAATGGCGTTCTGGATCAGGTAGGGTTGTCACTCAGACCGCATGAGCTTGCAGATAGTTAAGTTACTGTCACGCAGTGCTGGTTGCGGAAATTCCCCGTAGTAACTGCTTTGAGCATGAGCGAGTTCTCGATAATCACACAGTATTTCTCATCGCTTGGAGCAGGTAAGAACGTTCTGCTCTCTGTCGGTGACGATGCGGCAGCGCTTAGCGTTGATGCAGGCTGCGAGCTTATTGTCTCTACTGATACCTCGATAGCGGGTGTGCACTTCCCCGACGATCTATTTCCAGAGGACATCGCTTACAAGTCTGTTGCCGCCGCTGCAAGTGATCTTGCTGCAATGGGGGCATCGCCATCGGGAATGACACTGGCGATCTCCTTACCTGAACACGACGCCCTCTGGTTGCATGGATTTTCGCAAGGTCTCGCCGCCGCGAGTAGCGACTTCGACCTACCCTTAATTGGTGGCGACACCACGCGTGGTCTTCTGTCTATCACCGTGACTGTGATGGGACAGTGTGTAGTCGGTAAGAAATTGCTGCGATCAGGCGCAAGTGCGGGTGAGCTACTCTGTGTTAGCGGAACGTTGGGAGACTCTGCCTTTGGTCTGTCTATGCTTCAAGGAAAAGAGCGAGGATTGGATATCGAATTTGACGATCAGGAGTATCTCTTGTCGCGCTTTAGCCGACCTACCTCGAGAATCGACCTTGGTAATGATCTACTGGGCCAAGCAACCAGCTGCATAGACGTCTCCGACGGTCTACTTGCCGATGCGGCACACATTGCAGACGCCAGTGGATGTAAGTTAGTGATAGACAGTGGCAAGCTCCCCCTATCCGACGCATTAGTCGCGAGTGTCGGGAGCGCGCGCGCCCGAGAGCTGGCACTCGCCGGCGGTGAGGATTTTGAGCTGCTATTCTCGCTTCCAGAATCTAAATCACTACCTGATGGGTGCACCGTGATCGGCGTGGTAGAGGCTGGTGAGGGCGTCGTTTGTGATCAAGCAGTAGAGAGGGAAGGCTATGACCACTTCCACTGAACAAGCCAAACTTCCGATGTTCGTGGCCACATTTTTTGGTTCTGGCCTATCCCCGGTTGCACCAGGTACAGCAGGGAGCCTAGCTGCATTGCCGCTTGCGTATATCTTGCTCTCATTACCCGTAGGAAAAGTAATAGTTATCATCGGCGTTTTATTTCTAATCGGCGTATGGGCATCAAATGCCGTAGAGGAGGCGCTCGACCAGCACGACGCAAGCTTGATTGTGATTGACGAGGTCGTAGGGCAGTGCCTGGTCGTTGCATTACTCGATGTATTTCTGCGCGGTGCTATCGATACGACACTGCTACTGATCTTAAGCTTTATGGGCTTTAGGCTCTTCGACATCGTAAAGCCGTGGCCGGTAGGGTGGGTCGACCATAAGGTTGAGGGTGGCTTGGGCGTTATGCTCGATGATGTCGTTGCCGCGCTGCTAGCAGTTCCTTTCCTAGCCGGTGGCTATCTGCTCTTCGCACTGACGGCACTCTGAGGAAGTGCTAACTATTGCGGTGGACTAATAAACGGCTCAACGCGCTCAGTGAGTCGGCGGCCTCTCCAAAAGGTGTTAGTAAAGCCAGTGCCGCGTCGAGCAATTGGTTTGCGTAAGCACGCGCATCGTCTACGCCCATGCAGGCGACATAGGTCGATTTCTCCGCAGCAATATCTTTTCCCGCTGTTTTACCCAGTGTCTCGGAGGAGGCGGTGACGTCGAGCACGTCATCCATCACCTGGAAGGCGAGACCAATATTCCTTGAGAACTGATGCAGCGCCGCGGTTTGGTTCTCGGTGGCGCCTGCACAAATGGCGCCCGCCAGCACCGACGCTTCGATGAGTGCGCCCGTTTTTCTGAGGTGAACCTCTTTCAGCGCAGCAACATCGAGAGACTGACCCTCTGCAGCAATATCCATGGCCTGTCCGCCCACCATGCCGTCGAAACCTACCGACTTACTGAGGAGTTTTACCAACTGGATTTTCTGAGTATCAGAGAGACCTTCGGTCTCGGTTACCCATTCGAAGGCGAACGCCTGCAGGCCGTCGCCCACTAGTATCGCCGTGGCCTCATCAAACGCTTTGTGGACGGTGGGTTTACCTCTGCGAAGGTCGTCATCATCCATCGCAGGTAGATCGTCGTGAATCAGCGAGTAGGTGTGTAAGCACTCAATCGCTTCTCCGATGCGGCGTGCGCTTTCAACCGATGTGTCACTAAGCGATTCATTACTTGACGATTTTTTTACAACCATCGCAGCGGTCTCTTTGCACAGCCGGCTTCTCAACTGCTTGCCGGGGTTTGCAAGAGCATAGGTTAGCGCGTCCTTGAGGCGGGGGTCGCTACAAACTATGTGTGATGACAGCGCCATATGTCAGGGTTGTACCTGTCGTATTAGGAAGAACCGTGGTTTGCCGAAACTGTTTCTATGCGTTGCTCGGCGTCTTCGAGCGCTGACTGAGCTGCTTTAGCGATTTTCATGCCGGCTTCATAAACCGAGAGAGCGTCCTCGAGTTCAATGTTTGGATCTTCGAGTTTTCTAACGATGGCGGTCAACTCTTCGATTTGCTCGCTGAGTTTCTTTTTTTTGCTAGTACTTTCTGCTGTACCTTCGCTCGTTTCTTCGCTACTCATGATGCTACCGCTGTAGTTTGAGCTTGAAGTCTACCCGAAGCGGTAGACGCTTTGGCGAGAATATCGTCAGCGGTGAGACCTGCATCAGTTCGAGTTTCGCCTTGGCCCGCGTGATCGATGAATCGATCATCAATTGCTACGTGGCGTACTTCGCAACTTGCACCGAGCTCCGAAAAATACTCGGCAACAGCGCTACCAGCGCCGCCAGCGAGGGCGTTTTCCTCGACCGTAATCAGTAGGTCGTGCGAGGACGCGAGCTGATCGAGCAATTCTGTGTCGAGTGGCTTAACCCAGCGCATATCTGCGACCGTTGCATCTAGCGTATCGCCTGCTTTGATGGCCTCGGTGAGCAACACCCCAAAGTTTACGATGGCTGTACATGAGCCTTGGCGGACAATTTCACCTTTCCCGATCTCCAGTCCTTTGAGTTCAGGCTCAATTCTGACGCCAATACCCTCACCACGGGGGTACCTTACTGCTGCGGGCCCAGGGTGATTGTAAGCACTTACTAATAGTTGTCTGCAGTCGTTTTCATTACTGGGTGCCGCGATGATTATATTGGGGATACAACGCATGTAGCTCAGATCAAAAGCACCATGATGAGTGGCGCCGTCTTGGCCAACAAGACCCGCTCGGTCGATGGCGAAGGTCACATCCAAGTTTTGCAATGCCACGTCGTGTATTAGTTGATCGTAGCCGCGTTGTAGGAACGTCGAGTAGATGGCAACCACAGGCTTAACACCATCGCAGGCCATACCAGCCGCAAGTGTGACGGCATGTTGCTCCGCAATAGCGACATCAAAATAGCGATCAGGATATTGCTGGGCAAAATTAACCATCCCCGAGCCTTCGCACATTGCCGGTGTGATTCCCGCGAGGCGGGGGTCTGCCTCAGCGGTGTCACATAACCACTGACCAAAGACATCCTGATATTTTGGGGGCTTTGGCGCGGGGGAAACGGCCTCAGCAGGCTTTTCCTTTTTGGGCTCGATCTTACCCAGAGCGTGATAGCCAATAGGATCTTGTTCAGCGGGTGTGAAGCCCTTCCCCTTGATCGTTCGGATATGAAGAATTTGTGGCCCGCTGAGCGATGAGACGCGTTTTAGTACTTCAACCAACGAGGGCAAATCATGTCCGTCTAAAGGTCCGATATAGTGCCAACCGAGCTCCTCGAAGAGGGTTCCGGGTGTCACCATGCCTTTCATATGCTCCTCGGTACGCTTGGCGAAGTCCCAGGCTGGCTTGACGTGCTCGAGCAACTTTTTGGAAGTCTCTCGTAGCGTAAGGTAGGTTTGTGTCGCCCATATTCTTGCGAAATAACTAGCAAGGCCACCGGTGTTGTGTCCAATCGACATCTGGTTGTCGTTTAAAACGAGCAACATATTCGGTCGCTCATGACCGGCATGAGCGAGTGCTTCAAAAGCCATTCCTCCTGTAATCGCACCATCACCAATGACGGCTACGACTTTGCGATCGATACCCTGTTGTCGCGCCGCGAGAGCCATACCCATGGCGGCTGAAATGCTGGTGGAGGAGTGACCAACGCCAAAAGTGTCGAATTCGCTTTCGCTGCGCTTTGGGAATCCGCTCAAGCCACCTTTCTGGCGCATTGAACCCATGCGTTGTCGGCGTCCCGTCAGCACTTTGTGTGGATAGCACTGGTGGCCAACATCCCAAACGATTCGATCGTCTGGCGTGTTGAAAACGTGATGTAGCGCGATCGTTAACTCGACAACGCCCAGGCCTGCACCGAAGTGACCACCGGTGGTAGAAACGGAATAGAGCAGGAAAGCCCGTAGCTCATTGGCGAGTTGAACAAGCTCTTCGCTCGTTAGCGATGAGATCGCCGCGGGTGCTCCATCTAACCGATCAAGGACAGGTGTATGCGGTATTTCCGTTGGCAGTTGATCAAAATTCATTTTGACACTATACCTGTAAATTATTGTTTACGCTCAATTGAAAGGGTGATGAGGGCTTCAGTCAACCTTTGATAGCCGGTTTGGTTCAAGGTATTGCCGTTAGGCCACACCAGTTTACTGTCCGCATCGCCATCCTCATTCACAAAGCGGTCCTGTAAATCAAGCCACCATACCCTAGACTCGCTAGACGCCCACTTGGCTCCAGCTTCCTTTATGGGGGCAAGTGTTGCGTTCTTGGCAGAGGCGTAGAGCGGTGTGGTTATAGGCGCTATGACCCATAATTCAAAGTCTAGGGAGTACTCAGAACGTTGATCGACGATTCCCTGAAGCGTGTCTAGGAGGGAGGATTCATCGACGTTAAGTGCAAATGCAGTATCCAAGGGAAGAATGACGACCGACGGTTGATAGTAGCCGACGAGTCTTGGAAAACATTGCTCAATGCGGTCGGGATTCAATCCCACCGACGACCGTCGTATAACGTCGCGTGCTTGGAGGGGCGGTATCGGTGTATTCCAGTAATGAACCCGCTGGTTACCTATGATAAGCACGGGGTTGCTCGCTAAGGACTCGTCAAAATCCGCTGACTCGAAGGCAAGTTCGAGTTCTGCGCAAGAAGCTATTTTTAGATTTGAATCAAGGAACGTGAGTCGTGCAGCCAGTATTAGTAACGTGGCAAGGGCAACCGCCCACGCAAACCTCGGCATTTTCACTCACCTTCGCTTATCGTTATTGACCCATAGGCCGCGCCGGCCACTTTGTGCATAATCGGTAACCTAACAGGGAAGTGCAAGGACAGTTTTGCCGATGTTGTACCAGCGTCGCATTCCAGAAAATCAAATTGTTTCGGCCAAGCTGGAGTTACAACTGCGTGGAGGGCGATATGCGGGTGTTGGGACTCAGCTCATAGGCATATTAAGCCTGGGTGCTGCAGCCCTGTACAGCGTAGAAACGGCATATCTAGTTGGCTGGGCTATGTCCTTGCTTGTGCTCAACCTATGGTGGTCACGTCGCATTAACCAAACACTGCTGACGAATCGGCACTTTTCTCATCGTCATACTGTTCTTAACGAACTACTTGCGTATTCCGTCATCACCGGTGCGGTCTGGTCGACAACCGTGATTGCTCTGGATGCTTATCTACCCGACCTAATTTTCTACTTATGTGTCATGTGTGTGGCGATTATTTCAGTGGTCAATATCTCGGTTTCGGTGGTGATACGAGGCGCATATCTTGCGCAGCTCGTTTTCTCGCTTGGTGTTATCGCGATGTGGCTGGCATGGCATGTAGAACAAAGGCCTTTCAATACGGGTTTCTCGTTGCTTCTTGTCGCGCTAATGGTGTTCTTGCTGATTACTAGCGATTGGATGAGCAAATCTTTTTCTGAAATGGTGGAGACTAGCCTTGAAAGGGCGGCTATGAGTAAGGACTTATCATCGTTGACCGACAGCCTCAAGACACGCAATTTGCAACTACAAGACGCCCGTAAACAGTTGGCGGAGCAAGCCACCATCGACGAAATGACCGGCTTGCGTAATCGGCGTGGCGTTAACATTATCATCAATGATGAGTTGAGTAGGATGAAGCGGGCGCAGTTACCGGTTTCACTGATCGTGCTTGATGTTGACCATTTCAAGACTTACAACGACAACTATGGGCACCCTGCAGGTGACCAGGTTCTGCAGCGAATCGCCACCGTTATGCTTGAAATGACTAACCGTTCTGGCGAGTTCGCCGCCAGAATGGGAGGCGAGGAGTTTGCTTTATTCTTCCCTACGATGAAGTTGGCCGCAGCGCTCGAAGTGGCGGAGAAATTGCGTGACGGGGTTCAAAACCTCCGCATCATTCATGAAAAATCGCTCACAGCGGAGCATGTCACCGTGTCTATCGGCGTAGTGTCCTGCGTGCCTGATTGGAACCTTGAGTTTGATCAGCTTCTTCAAGCCGCTGATGATGCACTTTACGAAAGCAAAGCGTCGGGCCGAAACAGAGTGTCTGTTGGTAACTTACCCTCAAAAGATGATTACACCCGCGCGGAACAAAATGCAGACTGAGCGTTGATGGCTGTTCAGCAGGTTTGATCCCTGCTAGGTGGAAATACGACGCGTAGCAAATCGCATAGCCTCAGTGTCGAATTAAAGGTCAAACTGTCTCCGAAGCTTCTCAAGTGCCTTGCGTTCGTGCTTGCCGGGTTTCTGGGTTGGGCGCGCAGTCGCTCCACCCGCGGCTTTACGAGCTTGCGCCTCGCGCTCACGTCTTACCACGCTTGCAGCTGTCTCTTCGTAGAGGGTTTGAGCAATTGTGGCAGGGCCTCGCTGATCGCTGAGCCCTTTGACTACAACTTCTTTTTCGTCCCAACCTTGTTTGACAGTTAGGTGCTCTCCAACGGTAATTTCTCGCGAGACTTTGACTCGCTGCCCATCTAGATGAACCTTGCCGCCCTCGATAGCGGCCTTAGCGATCGATCGGGTTTTATAGAAGCGCGCAGCCCACAGCCACTTGTCGACTCTCAGACGCTCCATCAGTCGATTGCGCCGAGTGTTGTCTCGGGCCAGATGTCGTCAAAGTTGTTAATAGCGTATCGCGTGCTCGGCATTTTGATAGGGCGGGTACTGTCGGGAGCACAAATCATAACTGAATAATGAATGCCCGCAGAAATTGCCGCGTTGAGTACTGGTAGCGAGTCGTCAAAAAACAGGATGTGATCATCACCAATTTGTTTTCTCGATATTCCAGTCCTCGCGAAAGCGCCTTCCCAAAAAAGTGGATGCTCTTTCGCGTAACCAACCTCATGACTACTTATAACTTCATCCACATAGTCACGAACACCCAAGACCGAGTGTTTGAGGTCCACAATATCCGGATGTGCATTGGTCAGAATTGTCGTACTAATTCCGCTTTCCCTCAAGCCAATCAGAAACTGTTCGGCGTGATCCAGCCACCGAATTTGGTGCTTAAATGATTGCGATAGGGCAATGATGTCAAAGCCGTAATGCTCGCGCCAATGATCGGTGCAATACCAGTCCAATGAGCCCTCAACGGAGCGGAAGATAGGCTCGAATTGTGCGACCACATCCTCGTAACTGATATTTTTTAGCGTTGCATAGTGCGCGTGTATTTGGTGACCCCAAAAATCGTTATCGAATGCGAGGTCGAGCAGTGTGCCATCCATATCGAGCAGGACATGGTCAACTTTTGTCCAGTCTACGCGAGGAACATTTTCTTCCTGCAGAGGGTCTATCACTCCATGCTCACTCATCAGGTGTTAATCTGCTCCTCTCGTATCGGTTAAAACTTTATGTGGTGGTCTGAAAAAAATAGTAACGCGCAACTTGAATCCGTGCTCGCGCCTTGCGGTATGTCACAGCAAGCACTGCTCTCGGAGCTCCTAGTCATGCTGGACGAGGCGTCTGCGATTGCAAGAGAGTATTACAGAAAAGCAGATGAGTTGGATGTTGTAAAAAAAGGGGATGCGACACCGCTCACCGAGGCGGACACGGCGCTACATCATTTGATCACAGGCCAGTTGCAATCAATGGCGGTTGGCATTCCCGTTCTGTCAGAGGAATCTGAGGCCAAAGATATAGCCTCTCGACGCGGATGGCGCGCGTGCTGGGTGATTGATCCGCTAGACGGCACTAAAGAATTCATAGAGAAGACCGATCAGTTCACTATAAATATAGCGCTTGTCATTGATGGCAAATCGGAATTAGGGGTGATCTCCGTTCCTTGCCTCAAAGAGCATTGGGTGGGGGTTGTAGGTAATGGCGCCGCGATCTTCCGGGAGTGCGAGGGGCTCTGTGGTCGAGCCGTTCAAACAAGTCCGTACAGCGCTTCTGGGCCAATGGTTATGCTGGCCAGTCATCGCCATTCGCCGAAACGCGTAGCGGCCCTGATGACTAGTTTGTCCACAATCTTTGCCGACGTTAAACGCGTCAATTCTGGAAGCGCTGTTAAATTCTGCGATGTAGTCTCGGGTGCTGCAGATGTGTATCCACGAACGTCTCCCTGTAGTGAATGGGATGTCGCCGCGGGCGATGCCCTGGTGCGTGCAGCCGGTGGTTCGGTGACCGACAGTGCAGGAGCTCAAATTTTGTATAACCAGCGCGAGTCGCTTCTCGCGCAATCATTTGTCGCGGCAGCCGACCCTTCAATTAACTTTGCGAAAATATTCTTCACCGAGCAATAACCCTCCCGCACGCGAACAGGTACAATTCTAGCGAAGGTGTGTTGTGCTGGGGGGAGCATGCGCATGACCGTTTATACAGATCATCCCGCTGCCAATGAGCCCATGCCCGCTCAGATGCGGTTGTCGATACTACAAGATCGGCACCGAGCCCTAGATCGCGAACTTATCGATCTACAACTGCAGCCTCTGGCTGACCAGCTTCATATACGTCGTCTCAAGCGTGAAAAGCTCAGACTGCGCGATGCTATTGAATTTTTAAAAGACGAGATTGTGCCGGATATCGATGCTTAGACGAGTGCAAAATCGCCTTGGCTATGCTCCAAAGCGAGCAAAATTTGTTTTGTCTCAAGTCCGCCTGAAAAACCTGTAAGCGAGCCATTGCTCCCGAGTACTCTGTGGCAGGGAATAAAAATAGGAATCGGATTTTTCCCAATGGCGGTGCCGACGGCGCGAGCCGCGGATGGTTGGTTTAACAGTTCGGCCACAACTTTGTAGGTGCTAGTCTCGCCCCATTTAATTGTGTTGAGCACTGACCAAACCCTCTTTTGAAATACTGTCCCTTCCAATGCGCAAGGCGTCGTAAAAGCCCTTAACTGGCCTTTAAAGTAAAGTTCAAGCTCGTTAGCTGCGTGCTCCAGGACAGATGATTGGCTGTCAGGGTGGATTGCCTCCGTTTCATAATACTTCTTTGCTTCCGGTGAGTGTTGATGGTGCCAGTTCACCTTGCATAGCTTGTCGTCCTTGGCCTGCAACTCCAGAAGCCCAATAGGACTGTCAATCACCCTACTGATCATATCTCCGCCCTTTGTTGGTGTTTTGGATAAAGGCCCAACAAAATGAGGCAGAGGCTGAAAAGTAAAATCTCTCCCAGCGTAATAGCACTGACATCGGTGACAGACAGGCTGGTTATGATCATGGGTATGCAGGCACCGGCTGTTAGCACAAGACTCAGCCTCCTCTGACCCATCAAACCTAACGCAAGGAGCAGAAACAGCACGCCACATAGAGCGCCACCCAAACTTACCGCGTCAAGTGCAACCAGCCATAGCCTGCCAATGAGAGCAGCGCCGAGCAATATGGCTAGGCAAGCAGAGACAGAGCGGAGTGTTTGATACATGGCGCGTTATTTTTTTGAAATTGAGTCAACGGTATATCATTGACAGGGCATGTCTATGGTATTTATCTGATCTTGTTTTGGTATATCGGTTTTCATTGCGATAGCGTTGTCGGTCCATCGAGTCTGCTTTGAGGAAAAGGCGGCTCCTTCCTTGCATCTGCTTGCCGCTCTTAGTGACGAGTCTAAAAAATGAGTTCTTTTCTGAAGCATCTGCGCACGTTATGACCTCGAAATCAGCAATTTTGAATCCGGACTCGTTGCAAAGAAGGTTCAATGCGCAGTTCGCGCAAGACAAAAAAGGCTCGGTGTTCGTGGTCGAGGTGGTCGACACAATTCCGTCTACGAATGCTCAACTTTTGTCGGAGGCAGAAGCCTCGGACTTCCATTACCTCATTGCGCTTCAGCAGACGGCCGGTATGGGAAGACGAGGCGGTGTTTGGCAGAGCCCGCCCTCGGGAAATCTCTACCTGTCCTACTGTTTTCACACTGCTACGCCGATTGCGACTTTAGCGCTTTTACCGCTTGCTCTGGGTGTCGAAATAGCACGGGAGATCGAATCAAAATTGGGCGTTGAAATTAAGATTAAGTGGCCTAACGACCTGTATCTTGAGGGAAAGAAGTGTGGCGGCATGCTTTTGGAAACCAAGGTGTTGGAGGAGGGTTTAATGGCTGTTGTTGTGGGCGTAGGCATTAACGTTGCTAGCCATCCCAGCGAGGAATTATTGGGCCGTCCAGCGACGTCGTTACAAAGCGTTAGCGTCGAGCCGGTTATTCTTGAGGACGTTGCTCTTGTGGTTATGAGTGCAATCAAATCCGTATCCGGACTCGAATCAAATGACTTATTTGAATGCTTAGAGCAGCAATGGCCCAAACGTGATTTTTTGTTTGATAGACCGGTAACCGTCTCGCAGTCTGCTAGCTTAGCGTTGCGAGGGGTGGCAAAAGGGATTGCCGCAGATGGTGGATTAAAAGTTGACTGTGGCGGCAGGATAGAGACGGTCTACGCGGGCGAAGTCAGTCTAGGACATGTCGGTCATTGAAGGGACGGTAAATGGCGTCTTGGGTTGAGGAGTAAGAGCGATGTGGGATCGGAGTCGTTGAAATGACAATTCTAATCGATATCGGCAATACTGCGATCAAGTGGCAGTTGCGTGAATCTGATCAGACCATTAATACCGGCAGAGGCGACGTACGACAATTAATGCTGTGGCTAGAATCTTTGGATTCTGTGCTTAGCCAGCAGATTGCGGTTTCCTGCGTACGCGATGACGACTTTGCGGGTGAGCTTCTTGGTGCCTTAGCACAGCTGGGCTGCTCTGATGTTGTTTTTGCCGAGAGTTCAGAGACACATGCTGGCGTCACGAACGCCTATGCAAATCCTGCCTCACTCGGCGTCGATAGGTGGTTGGCGGTTCTCGCACTTAAATCCCGAGGCCACGAGAGCGGCATTGTTGTCGACGTCGGTACAGCCTGCACCATCGATGTCTTGGAGAAAGAGCGCCACGTTGGAGGTTTTATCTTACCTGGCCCTAAGTTGGCCTGTGAGGTGCTTGTCGCTAATACGGATAAAATACGTTACTCGACAGAGCCGCCGGCTGCGTTAGAGCCTGGGTCCGATACCGGTGCCTGCGTGGTTTCTGGCGCATGGCTCACTATCGTTGGTGCCGTAAAAGAGGTTGCACAGCGTTATCCGCACAGCCCTCTCTTCTTGGCAGGTGGTGCTGCGCCCACATTGATCGATCTCGGTGTCGAAGGAGAACTCGTCACTGACCTCGTATTTGATGGTTTGTATTTTTGGTTAAATGGGGCTTGACCTGAGACCTCCTCTTTACGATCATGTGCGCCCTTCGAGATGGCACTGCTGTCTCAACGTCTAGCTGGCGTAGCTCAGTAGGTAGAGCATCTGATTTGTAATCAGGCGGTCGGGGGTTCGATTCCTCTCGCCAGCTCCATTTTTTCCTTTCGCTCATGAACTCCAAGCACGGATAGCAAGTGCCGTTTTTGGAATTGTCTGTCCGTGTGATTTCGTTTGTTTCTGCCTGATAGGCGAGCATCAATCCTTGAGCACCGACAGTTGGTCTCGGTGGACGTGTCCAGATCTTAAAATTTGGTCAGCAGACTGCATGCCATAAAAGCCCTTACCAAGGTGCGGTCTGTTGCTGACTATGCCCTTCAGTTGAATCAAGAATAACCCGCATGGCTCAGCGCCAAGACATAGCTGTCACTTGTTTATCTTGCCTCTCCTCGGCCCCTAGATTGCAGTGCTGTTGCTCGGGCGAAGTCCCAATCTCGATTCCAACCTCAAATAAAGTCGTAAGATGGTAATTTGAGGGTAAAATTTAGTGTTGACACCCTTCATTGACATCTAGAGAATGTGCGCCCTTCTGGAGGGGTTCCCGAGTGGCCAAAGGGATCAGACTGTAAATCTGACGCGCGAGCTTCGGTGGTTCGAATCCACCCCCCTCCACCAAGGATATTTAAGACACTACTTAGTGAGGGTCTTGTGAGTAAAGA
>CBFIHK010000031.1:0-25237 GCA_965662305.1 Luminiphilus sp. | reverse complement strand
AGCTTGACTCGATGGCACTCGCTATCAAACGCGCAGCGATACTCATTTACCGCCTTTCCGGAAAGGCGGCTCAGGAGCACTAGGCCTTTGTAGCTTACTCTGCGCTGAGCCTATGCTTAGCGCCAGATTCCCTCGACACGATCATAAGCATCGGCCCGAAGGTCCTTGGCCGCGTCGATCATCCGTTGCTTGGCAATCTTGTTGGTCGCAGTCCTTGGAAAGTCTGAGACATAGGCCCAATAACGAGGCACTTTAAAATCTGCCAGCAACTCGCGGCAATGAGCGGTCAACATCTCTGGCGTTACGTCGTCCTGCGTTTTACCGGGTGCCAATACAATATAGGCTTTTACTTCCTCTTTGCGCTTAGGGTCCGGCACGCCTAAGACACCTGCTTCGATCACATCAGGATGAAGTCTCAACGTCGATTCAACTTCAATCGAGGCAATGTTCTCACCACTGCGCTTAATCATCTCCTTGAGGCGACCGATGATCCATATGTAGCCACGTTCGTCCTGTCGCGCTAAATCCCCCGATCGGAACCAATCCCCGACAAAGCTCTCGCGGTTGGCTTTGGTGCGTTTGTAATAACCCAGAAACAGCCCCGGGCCCCGGAACCAAATCTCCCCCGGCTCACCCACCGGGACAGGTTGACCCTCCTCGTCTCGAATCGTGAACTCTCGACAAGGCGCCGTAATCCCGCAGCTATCGCGACCAACCATATCCGTGGCTTCAAGCGGCACTAAAGTGCCAATGCCTATCTCAGTCATCCCAAACAACTCGCGAACAGGCACACCAAAACGCTTCTCGGCCTCGAAATGCTCATCGCCACGATAGTAATAGCCAATGATATGGCGAAGATCCGTCTCTGCATCATCGTCTGACACGGGCATGTTGTTAGACGCCTGCGGGGTCATTGAGCAGGTCTGAATTTTGTATTTCTTCACCCACCCCATGAATTCAGACAGGCTGTGGCGGTTTGCCAGGTAAACCGTCATACCCGACTGAAGCGCCATCATGATCTGCGCCTGAGGGTCGAAATAGTACAGCGGAAAGGTCACTAAAATGCGCTCAATGCCCTGCCCGTAAGCTTCAGCCGCTAGTGTCGATACTTGGCGCCAATACTGATGCGTTTGCATACAGCCCTTTGGAAATCCCGTTGTCCCAGAGGTGTATTGAATCGCGAGTAAATCAGCACTTTCCGGAGGGACCGGGGGTTCGAAACTTGAACTACCCACCGCGACCAAACGATCAAAGTCGTGACGATCTCCCGTGACGGCATCACCGGTTGTGACCACACCGCCGATGGCAATCAACTCAGGCACCACATCCATCGCATCGAATGTCGGAATACACCGCTCGTGCACAATCAAAAGCTGCGCATCTGAATCATTCAATACAAAGCTGAGTTCCGCCGGTTTGTAATAAGGGTTTACTGCGGTCATGACTGCGCCAATTCGAGCCAACGCCATCCAAGCGACGACCCATTCCCGACAGTTCGGCATCATCAAAGCAACGTGCGTTCGCTTTCTCACACCGAGCCGTACCAAGCTATCCGCCAGCTTTCTCGACTCGATGGCCAGCTCTTGGAAACTGAGGGTCCGGTCGTCATTAAAAAAATCGATCAGTGTTTTATCACCGTACTGCGCTGCAGACGCGTCCAGTAACTGTGGGACCGTTGACCGCATATTTTCGAGCATGGCCGCAGAGGGTTGCATAGCATTCACTGACCCAACCGCTGAAAGCGCCTGAATATTTTCACTCATGACTCGCCCTTCCCTTCATCTGACAGCGGTAATGGATTATTGAGAGTAGAGCGAAGTAGTCGGAACATGTGATTCGCATACGACATTGCCTGTTCAGCATTCATGGTCTGTGTGGCTTGATAAGCCTCCATTTCGACCCGCACCGCCAAGCGAGGATGCGAGGCGATTTTTGCCGCGATTGCCATTGCCCTAGGCATCAACTCATCAGGCGCAACGACCTCGTTCACCAGTCGCATTTCGCAGGCTTGTTTTGCGCCGATCATTTCACCCGTGAGTGCTAAGTACATTGCGTCAACGTGTGCAATCGAATGTCCAAGCTGCATACCACCGGCAGCGCCGCCCATGCCGTGTGCAATTTCAACCATGCCAAACTTTGCGTTTTCTGAAGCGATACGAATGTCCGTAAGCCTGTCGAGATAGATGAAGCCCTGCCCAAGGCAAACGCCATTAACGGCGCCAATGATGGGCTTGGTACGAGGGAGTTTGACAACCTCTGCCTCCCACCCCGGGTACCCGATCTCTGACCCTTCACGCATCCCATTGAGGTAACGCTCGGCAAGCTCTCCGTCGCTCCAGGCAGGTCGGGGTGTCTTAAGATCATCACCCGCAGAAAAAGCACGATCGCCTGAAGAGGTAAGTATTCCAACGTGGGCTCCGTCGTCTGACAGAAAGTCGGAGAGTAGCTTGTAAAAGCGCTTATGCAGTTCGGGTGTCCAGACATTCACAGGGGGGTTGTCGAGCGTAAAGATACCAATGTGATCGCGTAATTCGTAATGTAGATTCATGGTGTTACCTTGTTTGCCTTCCTGCCTTTGAGCTTTTCTGCGGTATCAATTAGCGTGTCGCTTCGAAACATGATGCCGGAAAATTCCAATGTAATGTGTCTTCTTCGCTTTGCGACTTTTCTTCGCCCAACTCTCTTCATCCAACACTTTTCGGCCAGTTTTATTCACCTCACAACGTCACTGACTCGCTCGTAATTCCCCAGCGCGCTTCCGTTGAGCCAAAGTCCTACGTGACGGTGCGATCGACTAATCTCGGTGTCGTTCTTGATGGAGCATAAGTCGCCTGCGAGACCAAGTACATCAATGCGCCGCTGACTAACAAGCCGCCAATAATGGGTTCCAAGAAAGACGGCAATTTCCCCGCCCCTTGCAGGCCATACAAAATCACTACGGAGATACCGCCCCCCAGAGAAGCCGCCATGGCGCCCCTGGTCGTGGCCTTCGACCAGAATAAGGCGCACATTGTGGGAATGAAAATGCCGCTGACATAAATCGCCATCGTCAATAACAGGAGGTCAAAAACGCCTTGCGCGTTCAAGGAGATATACACACCGACAAGCGCCACGAGCGCAACACCCAAACGCGTCACCAGCAGCGTCTCTTTATCGGAGGCCTCGGGCTTGAGGACTTTGAAAAGCTCAAACCCTGCGGTCGTGCCCGCCACCAACATCGCGGTCGCTGCCGTCGAAATGATGACCGCGACCAAAGCAGCAAAAGCAAGACCCAGGAGTACGGGCGGCATGTAATTGAACAGCATTGAGGGCAGCGCGGCGTCGGTGCTCATGCCTGCCTCTACAAGACCCGGGTCAAGACGTTTCGCGAGAACACCGTAGGCCGCTGAGAGTGTGCCCCAGACAATAAATGCCAGTCCGGTAATGATTACTGCTCGCCTGATATGCCCTGCATTTTGTGCAGCCCCTGTCTTCTGCCAGAGGCTGGCGTCGATTAGTACGATGGGGATGTCGATGAGAAAGAGCGAGATCAGAAATACAACCGACATACCTCCCAACCAATCTCCGTCCAAAGGCGCCAAGGCCTGTACAGCAGAAACAGGCCCTCCCATCTCGCCCACGAGAACGACAGGGAGAACAACACCAATCATCACCACAATGATGACCACTTGGAAGAGATCTGCTGCGGCCACCGACTTCATGCCACCCGTGAGCGTATAGGCGGTCATAAGCATGGCTGAAATCATCACAGCATGGGTAAAGCTCACCTCGATCGACCCGCTCATGAACGTCGCTGTGACGCCAAAGGCCATCAACTGACTGGCAAACACGCCCATGACGCAGATGTAGATAATGAGTGCAGACACAAAGCGGAATGTTTGGCCGTAACGTGCGCCCAAGGCATCGGGCACGCTCCAGAACTGTATTCGCTTAATGACAGGCGCCAACTTACCAAACGCTAGTAAACCCAAACCGTAAGCCACACCCGATAGCGCTATTAGGATGCCGACCTCGTAGGCTTTTCCCGCTCGTCCGATAGTGGCGGATGCGCCAACCACAGTGGCGA
Source organism: Luminiphilus sp. (assembly GCA_965662305.1). Classification (GTDB taxonomy): domain Bacteria; phylum Pseudomonadota; class Gammaproteobacteria; order Pseudomonadales; family Halieaceae; genus Luminiphilus. The sequence continues at coordinate 21,171 of CBFIHK010000031.1, read as the reverse complement.
TAAGTGTTCCAAGCAGGAGTGGAAAGCTAAGTCCCTGCCCGGCGACGGCAAAGTCTTTGCTACTGCTGACACCCCGGCTCGCGCGAAGTCCCACTGCCAGAATACCCAGGAGATAAATTACAATAATCCAATTATCGACAGCGGTCATAGCGGCTAGGCCTTTCCTTATTATTCTGAAGCCTTTAGCGGGTGTTTACGCAGTTTCAATCAGCGCAACACCCAATCCGTGTGTGAGAATTTTGCGGATCTTGGTAGCTTTTAGTCACAGCCAACTCATATTCCCGCAGTGTGATTTAGGTCGCAAGCAGTTAATTCAAATTAGCTATTTCTGGGCTGGACCTCGCATTGATTACTGTCATACTTCGCATATGACAAAAACGAATACCGTTATTGCTTACCTAATTGCAGCGCTTTTTGCCGTGTACCTGCAGCAGGCGGCGGTAGCGCTATTTTTGGGCATTGGGCTGGCACTTACGCTTGGGCCCGCGCCTATTCAGAATGCCTCTAAGCTGTCGCGTGGCGCGCTGCAAAGTGGGGTCGTTATTCTGGGGCTCGCACTACCCTTCCGCGAGGTTGTCACTCTGGGATCGAGTAATGGCATGATCGTCTCGGTCATGGTTCTTGCGACGCTAATCTCTGGCTATGTGCTCCTAAAGCTCGTTCGAACAGATGACACCAGTGGCAAGTTGTTAACTACAGGGACAGCTGTTTGCGGCGGAACAGCTGTCGCCACCATGGCGCCAGTGATCAAAGCGCAAGACTCGCAAGTGGCACAAACTCTGACGATTATTTTTGTATTAAACGGGATTGCCATCCTGATGTTCCCGGCGATCGGTAAACAGCTAAGCATGACCCAGCAACAGTTTGGTATGTGGGCAGCAATGGCTATCCATGACACCTCGTCTGTGGTGGGAGCGGCTGCCATCTACGGAGACGAGGCCCTGACAACGGCGGCCACACTCAAAGTACTACGCATACTGTGGCTCATCCCAGTCATTATTCTCGCTAGCTACTCGATGAAGCGCATCACGGCAAACGAAGTGCGGGTTCCGCTCTTCGTAACACTGTTTTTTGTTGCCAGTGTCATCGGCGGTTATTTTCAGTTCGAGAGCGAAATCACCAGCGTATTTTCCATGGTGAGCAAGAGTCTTTTTGCACTCGCCCTGTTCCTGATCGGGTCACAAATGTCACTGCAGTCACTCAAGGCAATCTGTCCGCGGCTCATCGCGATGGCGCTTGTGCTATGGGGTGCTTTGAGTACTGCAAGCCTGCTCTGGATTCTCAACCTTTAGTTCAGCTTTTTTTCCATTTTCACCATGCGTTAGTCCCAGCAGCGGATGACTGTTGATTGTAATTTAGGCAAACTGCGCAGCGTTTGGCAGGCTTGCCGCAGCACTCTATGTTTTAAAAGGAATTTTCATGGCCCAGTGGGAATGCATTGTTTGTGGACTCATTTACGATGAGAAAGAGGGATGGCCGGACGACGGTATTGCACCTGGAACAAAATGGACCGATGTTCCTGACGATTGGACCTGCCCCGACTGTGGCGTAGGCAAAGAAGACTTCGAACTTATTCCAGGCACGGAAGACGCTGAAGAGGAAACCTCAACCGAGACTGCAGAGACCTCACTAGGCGAGTCGCTACCCATCGTGGTTGTGGGTTCTGGGCTGGCTGCCTACTCCTTGGCAAACGCCATCAAGAAAATAGACGCCGATAGTGCCATCACGTTGATTACTCGCGACGGTGGAGAGAACTACTCAAAGCCAATGATCTCTACAGGGTTCACCAAGAAATTTGAGCCCGATCAGTTGGCAACGCAGACCGCCGATAACATGGCGGACAACCTCAATATCACCGTGCGAACGCGAACATCGGTAGCTTCGATCGATACCGATGTGAATGAATTGGTTCTCGAGGGCGGCGAGCGCGTTGCCTATTCGAGTTTGGTTTTGACGATGGGTGCAGAACTGATTCGTCCACCCATGGGGGGAGATGCTGCCGATGAGGTCATGGGCGTTAACGATCTCGACGACTATCGTCGGTTCAGAGATACGCTTTCAGCCACAGGTGGCAGTAAAGTCGTGGTGATTGGCGCAGGCCTTATTGGTTGTGAGTTTACCAACGACCTGCTTAACGGTGGTTACACTGTAGAAGCGGTGGATCCCATGGACTACTGCCTACCCACTCTTCTTCCCAAGACTGCGGGTCGCGCCGTTCAGAGCGCGCTTGAGGAGAAAGGCGCTACCTTCCATTTCGGGCCACTGGCAACAGACGTAAACAAAACAGCTAATGGCTACAGCGTTGTACTCAACAACGGCGAAACCATAGAAGCCGATGCGGTCCTCTCCGCGGTCGGTGTCCGTCCACGGACCCAACTTGCGGCGGATGCCGGTATCGAATGCGGTCGCGGCATCAAGACTGATCGATTCCTGCGCACCAATGTTGATAATGTGTATGCGATCGGCGACTGCGCAGAGGTGGCAGGTCACGTGCTGGTCTACGTGGCGCCACTGATGGCTGCAGCACGGGCACTGGCCGCAACGCTTACCGGCACGCCAACGGAGGTTGCCTACCCTGCAATGCCTGTGACCATTAAGACACCCGCATGTCCTGTTTGCGTGTCTCCTGTGGCACGAGATGCCGAGGGCGAGTGGACCATTGAAGGTGAGGCGCCGGACGTGAAAGCGTTATTCCACAATACCAATGGAGAGCTCATCGGTTTTGCACTCACAGGCGCTGCCGTCAAAGAGCGTATGCCTCTGACGAAACAACTACCTGCCATCCTTGGATAGGGAAACCGTAACGGGCTCCAGATATCGAGCCCAGAGGTCTACTGGACCCGTTTCGAGATAGTTGAAATGTAGAAAGCGCCTTTCGAGGTAGGTATTGCGCTCTGCGACGTAAAGCCTGATCTCTACGAAATAAGGCGCGAGCTCTGCGGGGTAAATACCGAACTTTACTCTTTAGAAAATGAACTATCCGAAATAAAAAAAGGCGCCGAAAGGCGCCTTTTTTTGGCTGGATGACTTTTATATCTGGATGGCCACTCGCTTCCGAGTGAATCCCGCGTGTATCACCTGACTATCAGGGAGTGGATAACTCAATGAGCGCCAGAGGGCACGGGGAAGCTGTGTTTAACAGGCTTCTACCAAGCCCGCAGCGCCTTGCCCGCCAGCCACACACATCGTGACCACACCGTAACGACCGCCTGTCCGCTTGAGCTCACGCAGAACACGTCCAACCATGCGTGAACCTGTCATACCGAAGGGGTGACCGATAGCGATGCTGCCGCCGTTGACGTTGTACTTGGCGTTATCAATATCCAAAAAGTCTCGGCAGTAAACACACTGCGAGGCAAACGCCTCATTGAGCTCCCATAGATCGATATCGTCTTGGCTCAAGCCTGCGCGCTTTAAGAGTTTCGGAATCGCAAAAACAGGTCCAATCCCCATCTCGTCTGGCTCACAGCCAGCGGTAACAAAACCGCGGAAGTAAGCCAGTGGCTCAACACCTAGCTGCTCGGCGCGCTCAGCGCTCATCAAGAGCGTCATTGATGCGCCATCACTCAACTGCGAGGAATTACCGGCAGTGACACTGCCGCCCTCCTCGAAGGCGGGCTTGAGCATCGATAAGCCGTCGAGCGTGGTATCAGCGCGATTGCACTCATCGTGGTCAACCATCACGTCTTTGAATGTTTCTTCACCTGTTTCTTTGTTCACCAACTTCATAGTGGCGGGCATGGGTACGATTTCATCCTGAATCGCACCTGAATCAACAGCCTGGGCATAACGTTGCTGACTCTGTAGCGCATACTCGTCCTGCGACTCACGGCTAACGTTGTAACGGCGAGCTACAACTTCAGCGGTATTACCCATCTCCATGTAAACCTCGGGCTTGTTCTCAAGGAGCGCGCAATTCTGCTGAAATTTGCCCGCTTCTTGGCGCACACGCATTGAGATCGACTCAGCGCCACCCGCCATCATCACATCAGTGTAGCCAGAACCGATTTGATTAGCCGCCATGGCGATAGTCTGCAAGCCGGATGCGCAAAAACGGTTAACCGTGGTGCCCGTGGCTTCAATCGGTAATTTTGATAGGAAAGAAGCCATGCGAGCCAAATTGCCGCTCTGTTCACCCGCTTGGTTCGCCGCACCCAAAATAATGTCGTCCACCTCATTGGGGTCGAACTTGGCGTTCCGATCGATGAGTGCATCAATGAGGAAGGCCGCCATATCATCGGATCGTGTCCAGTTGAAACTGCCTCTGAATGACTTGGCCAATCCGGTTCGAACGCTGTCTACGATTACTACATCCCTCATAACTTTCTCTCCCTTTGAATGGACTTTTTATTAGTCGGCAATAGGCTTAACGCGAAGATTAATTTCTTCACCGCGCTTGTGATGCTCTTCCCACAAGCGCTTGTAGCCCGTCCGAGCAATGCGCCACTGACCGTCTTCAAGGCGATACTCGTCGTCGTATAGCGCGCTACCCATAATGGTCATGTTGTGCTCGAGCGAAACGAAAATATCCTGCAGGTACCAGATGCCGGTTGCCGTATCACCATCGACGCAAATCTCCGGGTGGTGCCCGTTATGCATGCCGAAGTTTTGACCTGTAAATGACTTCTTGTAGAAGGCCTCGAGCTGATCCCAACCACTTAGTTGAAAATCATAATCACCGCCGATAAACGAGGCCGTCGCATCGCTGGTAAATACCGTTTGTAACCCCTCTAGATTGCGGGTATCGAGAAAGCGGAAATATCGCGCTTTGAGCTGCTTAATCAGTTCGATTGCTTCTAAGTCCAACATATCAACTCCTAGGCGTTAATGTGGCAAGCAGCCTGATAGGCCATGGTCATTGCAGGACCCAGCGTAGCACCGGGGCCAGGGTAAGTTGGCAGGATCGCTGCTGAGCAGTTACCCACTGCAAATAGCCCTTCAAACACGCCGCCGTCAGCCTTCTTAACACGAGCAGAGGTATCGGTGTCCAAGCCACCCAGCGTGCCAAAATCCCCCGCCTCGATCCGCATGGCGTAAAACGGTGCTTTGACGATAGGCGCCAAGCACGGGTTAGGCTTGATCGCAGGGTCTGCGTAGTAACGATCGTAGGCGGAGTCACCGCGACCGAAGTCTTCATCTTTTCCGGTCTCAGCGTAATGATTCATCTTACCAATCGTTTCCTCGAGGCCATCGGCATCGATTCCGAGCATGTCAGCCAGCTCGCGAATGGTGTCTGCCTTAGCGACAAACCCCTCGTCGAACCACTTCTTAGGAATTTGAGAGTCTGGCTTCATCGCCTTAGTCATCAACGGTCCGACCATAAAATTCTCGCGGAATGTCGCATCAAAGACATGCCATGCAGGCGCATTTGGATGCTCATCCGTGTGAGTCTTGAACAGATCCTTCTGGAAGGCCATGTAATTCTGAGACTCGTTAGCAAAGCGCTTACCATCGCGGTTGACGACACAGGACCCGGGGAACGACTTCTCCATAATCGCAAGTCGTGGCGCGGGCTCGTCAGGCACGCACAATGTTGTTGTCCACCAAGCATCGTTCATCAAGCGCGTTTTCGCACCGAGTTCGAGGCCAGCTAAGAGCGCGTCGCCCTCGTTCGCGGGATTACCCGCAGACCAAGTGGTGTTAGTCGGAGCCGGCAAATACTGTTCTCTGAGTGCCTGATTTTTCTCAAAACCGCCCGACGCCAATATCACGCCCTTAGCCGCACGAACACGCTGCCGCTGACCGTTACATTCAATCACCGCACCCAATACCGAGTCGCCTTCTGCAATCAGCTCGACCATCTGCGTGTTGAACTCCAGCGGAATTTCTCGTTTTAGGACCGAGAGATACAGACGTGCCACACCCGCTGACCCGCAGGCCAAACGACGCGAGATCGGTGTTTTGAGTCGCCATGGGATATCGCGTATGTAATCCCACATGAGTCGCGCTAGAAGCGTTTTCCAACCGGGCAACTGAACCATCAATAAGTGCGCTTCAACCTGCGTGAAGTGAATGCGATTGAACATGCGCATCATGAAATGTGTCCAGGTCATATTTTTCCAATTCTCGCCAAGCTCAGATGCCATGATCGGCGCGGGCTCTAACGAGCGGTGTCCCTCTCGAGCCCCTTCCATATTGGTGTAGTAATCCGGGTATTCCGCGAGCGATTCGTAACGAACATCGGTCCGATCGTGAAGATATTTGAGCATCTCAGGCGCTTTCTCGAGGTAGGTGTCAATCATCTCCTCGGGAACATCCTCGCCAAACAAGGTGTTCATGAGATAAGCCTTCGCAGCTACAGGATTGTCGTCGGCACCAACCTCTTTCGCGTAGTGGCTGTTAGGAATCCAAATACCACCGCCAGAGGTAGCGCTGGTACCGCCCACCTTGTCCTGTTTCTCGACGATAAGCACGTTTTTAGTGCCCATTTCCCAATTACAAACAGCGGCCGTTAAGCCACCATTGCCGGTTCCAACGACGAGTACATCAACCTCACGATCCCAGTTCATCTCGCTCATCTCATCTGCCCTCTATATCTCTCTTAAGCGCTTTATTGTTTTATCGCTTTTTTGTTCGCTGGCCATTATCAAGCGTGCTGGCTCGATACCGATACCACCTCACCCGTCATGTAGCTCGAATAATCTGACGCCAAAAACATCATAACGTTCGCTACTTCCCAGACCTCAGCAGCGCGGCCAAACGCCTCGCGAGACGCCAAGCGCTCGAGCAGCTCTGGCGTTGAGGTTTTTCGCAAAAAATCATGCATGGCAATGCTCGGCGAGACTGCATTGATACGAATACCGGATTCGGCTGCCTCCATGGCAGAGCACCGCGTCAACGCCATAACGCCCGCTTTTGCCGCGGCGTAGTGACATTGCTCTTCTTGCGCGCGCCAGCCAAGCACAGACGCGTTGTTGACGATGACTCCGCTGCCACGAGGGGCCATTTCACGAAGCATGGCACGCGTCATGCGCATGGTGCCGGTCAGGGTGATATCTAAAACCCGAGACCACTCCTCGTCGGTCATATCGACCAAACGTCGAGAGCCGCCGAGGCCTGCGTTATTAATCAGCACGTCGACGCCGCTCATCTCTGTCTCTGCGAAGGCTACCAGCGCTTGTACCTGCTCTTCGTCGGTCACATCGCAGAGCTTTGCGCTAACTGCGCAATCAGGTGAGATCGCACCCAGCGTTTCTCTTGCCTGTGCGAGACGCCCTTCGTGCACATCGCTGATAACGACAGCACGAGCGCCCTCTTCAACCGCGCGCGTCGCGGCAGAGAACCCAATACCAGCGCCGGCTGCGGCCGTGATAAGAACGGACTTACCCGCAAGGAGATTGTGCCCTTCCACGTAGGCTGGAATCGTTTTACTCATCGGATGGTCCCCACATTATTTGGCTGATCCCCGAGGCTCTTTTGGCATCCCCAAAGCACGCTCTGCAATAAGATTTCGCTGAATCTGATTAGTGCCACCATATATGGTGTCAGCCCGGGTGAACAAAAACAGCGACTGAAGCTTGTTTAATTCGTAGGGACCTGCCTCGATTAACTCTGCATCAGGGCCCAGCACGTCCATCGCGAGCTTTCCAAGGTTACGGTGCCAGCTTGACCAATAAAGCTTATAGATCATTGCTTCCCGACTTAGGCTGCCGTCCTCACCGCCGGACAACATGCGCATGCTGTTATAACGCATCGTCCTGAGCCCAATATGCGCCTCGGCAATGCGCTGGCGGATATCAGGGTCCCGTGATGCACCGTTCTCTTTGGCGATACGAATAATCTCATCAAGCTCGGTTTGGAAGAGCATCTGCTGTCCAAGCGTCGAAACACCTCGCTCAAAGCCAAGCAGTCCCATAGCCACTTTCCAACCCTCACCCGGCGCACCAACAATGTCGTCAGCGCTGCAAACCGCGTCATCAAAATAGACTTCGTTAAATTCTGCGGTGCCCGTCAACTGGGTGATGGGTCTGATTGTGACCCCCGGTTGATCGAGTGCCACGAGGAAAAACCCTAATCCATGATGACGCTGACTGTCGCGATCGATTCGAGCCAATACAAATACGAAGTCGGACTCGTGTGCCAATGAGGTCCATACCTTCTGGCCTGTTATCTGCCACTGACCTGAAGCTTCGTCAAAGACAGCCCGAGTTCGAATCGCCGCAAGGTCGGAGCCGGCACCCGGTTCTGAGTAACCCTGACTCCAGAATGCCTCGCCGTTTCGAATGGGCGGCAAATACTTTACCTTTTGCGCTTGGCTACCAAAGGCCAATAGCGTAGGTCCTGTCAGCGTGTCACCAATATGCCCCATGCGGCCGGGACCACCGGCTCTCGCGTATTCTTCGTGGAAAATAACCTGCTGCTCAATCGAAGCTGCTCGGCCGCCCCACTCTTCGGGCCAGCCAATGCAGGTCCATCGCCCCTCTGCAAGTTTTCGCTCCCAGGCTTTTCGCTCATCGACAAAGTGATGCTCATCACCCGGTCCACCGCGAAATCGAACCTTGGCAAACTCACCTTGGAGGTTATCGTTCAACCAATCGGCGACTTCCTCACGGAATTGCTCATCCGCTGCTGTAAAGCTCAGCTTCATCGCACCCCCCCGTCCAGCAATTGGCTGGCTATGGTCTCGCGCATTTCCGCAGGCCTGCCTAGAAAACTCTCGGTGGCGCGTGCGCGCTTGAAATAAAGCTGAATGTCGTACTCTTCGGTAATGCCCACACCGCCGTGCATCTGAATGCCAGAGCCTGCGTTAAAAAACGCCGCGTCACTGGCACAGGCGCTGGCCATGCAGGCGGCCTCTTGAAGCGCTGCATCATCAGCCTCTCCCGCAAACCACGCATCGGCAATACACGCTGCGTAGTACAGGAGTGATCGCGCAGATTCCACCTTCAGCATCATGTCAGCGGCTTTGTGCTTGATCGCCTGAAACGAGGCAATAGTGCGATCGAACTGCGAGCGTTCCTTGGTGTAGTCAACGCTGATATCGAGGCACGCTTGAGCAACACCGACCTGATCAGCTACCACGAAAATTCGGCTTAAGGCCAAGGCTTGATCAATGATGCTCGCCGCATCATCTACAAGTAGTTGGTCAACGGTCACTCCAACGTTCTCCAGAGAGACAGCGGCCATGGCGCGGGTCTGATCCACAGTAGGTGTATGGACCACGCTAACGCCCTCCTGAGCCGCATCGATAACCCAAAGGGACTGCGAGCCCGATGCATCAACTGCCGCTACCAGCAACTTAGAGGCTGCCGCGCCGAAAGGCACAAATCGTGCGCTTCCAGATAACACCGTTGTATTGCTCTTGTCGGTTGCGGTGACACCGCAAGAGGACCAACCGTCACGCTGATCGCTCACTGCAAGGCTGATTACGTGACCGCCAACAATCGCGGATAAAAGCGCATCGCGCATGTCCGTCTGCGGACACAACATCAGTGCAGCCGTGCTTTGACTCGTCGCAAAAAGCGGCCCCGTCAGTAATTTTTCGCCGGCAGCCTCGAGCACAATCGCCATCTCGACCCAGCCGAGACCCAACCCATCACAGGATTCAGGGGCGAGGATTCCCTGCCAGTACATGTCCTCGCAAATTTTCTGCCAAAGCTCGGGGTCGTAAGTCTTGTCGGATGTGGATGCGGCACGCACCGCGGACGAGTCCGATTCGGCGGCTAAAAACGCCTGGCTGGTATCTCTGAGCATTCGCTGCTCATCGGTAAACGCAAACTTCAAAACGGCTCCTAACTACCCCAGACCTGTTGAGCAGGCACTGCGGTCGACATGGCTTCCTCGAGCGCAGCACCGACATCTGCAGGTTCCCAACGAGCGCCTTTATCCACGCCTGTTGTGCTGCGCCAACCGTCAGCAATAGCAATACGACCACCCTCGGCCTCAATAATCTGACCCGTAACGTGACTCGACGCTCCGGAGCAAAGCCACGTAACGACCGATGAGACGTTCTCCGGGGCAAAGTGATCGAATGACCCGTCCTCTGGCACAGCCATACGCTCCGCCATGGCGGGTACCGCAGTCGTCATACCGGTTCGTGCAACCGGGCAAATAGCGTTTGCAGTGATGCCATACCGACCGAGTTCTGCCGCTTGATTCAGGGTCAGTGCAGCAATACCTGCCTTTGCGGCAGCGTAATTGGACTGACCGATGGACCCCTGCAAGCCCGCTCCTGAGGTTGTATTGATAATTCGACCCGAGACAGGGTTCCCCAGTTTTGACTGGTGGCGCCAGTACTGGACCGCATGCGAGGCAAGACAGAAATGGCCTTTGAGGTGCACCGCTATTACTTGGTCCCAGTCCGCCTCAGACAACGAGGCAAACATGCGATCGCGGTTGTTCCCTGCGTTGTTGACCACACCGGTCAAGTCACCAAACGTCTCGATCGCCTGTGCGATGGCCTCACCGGTGCTCTCGTAGTTGGTGATGTCCGACTGATTCACGACTGCCCGACCACCGGCTGCGAGGATATCGTCCACAACCGCCTGCGCTGCATCGGTATTGATATCGTTAACGAGCACCGCCGCGCCTTCGCTAGCAAGCACGCGGGCGTGAGCAGCGCCTAAGCCACCCCCTGCACCGGTAACGATGACGACGCGCTTATCACAAATTCCCATAAAAACTCCTAATCGCGCCCTAGCCTAGAGGCGTTCGAGGATGGTCACGTTCGCCTGACCACCGCCTTCGCACATGGTTTGTAGACCGTAGCGGACCTCTCGACGCTCCATCTCATGCAGCAGCGTTGTCATCAACTTGGTACCGGTCGATCCCAGTGGGTGACCCAGTGCAATCGCACCGCCGTTAACGTTTGTTTGCTCGTGCGGATAGTCGTGATCCTTCAGCCACGCCATCGGCACAGAGGCGAAGGCCTCGTTGATTTCCACAAGATCAATATCGTTTAGCGAAAACCCTGACTTCTTCATTGCGTGGGTTGTCGCGGGAATGGGCGCTGTAAGCATCCAAATAGGATCATCGGCGCGCACTGACATGTGAGCAATGCGAGCTCGGGGTGTCAAGTTGTAGCGCTTGAGCGCCTCCTCGGAAACGATGAGCACCGCTGATGAGCCATCACAGGTTTGGCTCGATACCGCCGCAGTAATCGTCCCGCCGGGCGCCAATGGCTCGAGGCCCGCCATCGCTTCCATCGAGGTATTGCGGATCGTTTCGTCAAATCCAAGTCCCTCGAACGGTATAATCTCGCGCTCAAAGTAGCCTTCATCAGTGGCAGCACGCGCTCTTCGGTGCGACTCGAGCGAGAATGCTTCCATCTCCTCGCGCGAAATTTCCCACTTGTCAGCAATCATCTGCGCCGATTTGAACTGCGAGACCTCTTGCGTGCCGTAACGCGACACCCAGCCTTCACTGCCCGTAAAGGGGCTGTCAAAACCGTAAGGCTGACCTGCGTACATTGCGGCAGAAATAGGGATGGAAGACATCGTTTGCACACCACCCGCAACGACAACATCCATCGTGCCCGACATAACCGCCTGCGCGGCAAAATGAACCGCCTGCTGCGAAGAACCACACTGGCGATCAACCGTCGTTCCCGGCACGACGTCGCTGAGGCCCGCGGCCAGCCAGCAGGTACGAGCAATGTCACCGGCTAGTGGACCGATGGTGTCCAGACAGCCAAAAACGACGTCATCGTACTCGTCGTCCGGAATATCGTGTCGTTCGACCAACGCCTTCAGGATAAAACCGCCCAAGTCCGCACCGTGCACGGTTGCGAGCGAGCCACGTCGCTTGCCTGTGGGGCTTCTGATGGCGTCAACAATGTAAGCTTCTGCGCGCTGTCCCATGTTATTTCTCCGTTTAAAACTCTGTCTTAGTTCGAGTGCTGCGTTTGCTTATGCAACGTCAGTGAGTGAACCACGACCAAAGGTAAATTCCGGTCCCAGCAACGCATTTTTACGCAACAACCATTCGTGTATCCGATTGTTGTGGAACCCCTCGTCACCCCACTCCCGAGCAAGCGCCCAAGCACGTTTCGCCCAGATTTGAACATCACATTCCCAGGTATATCCCATCGCCCCGTGCACCTGAATGCAGTGGCGCGATGCCATCAACGCGGTTCTCGCAGCGGCCGACTTTGCATGAGAAACCGCAAAATCAGCGCGCGTCGGCGACACACCAAGCGTATAAGCCGCGCGGTAGGTCACCGGCTTGGCGTATTCGATTTGCACTGCAACGTCTGCCAGTAAGTGTTTCACGGCTTGGTTAGCGCCAATCGCTCTACCAAATTGCTCCCGATCGCTGGTGTATTGAACGCTCTGCGCAATCATCCCTTTCGACAGGCCAACAAGTTGTGCTGCCGTCGCAAGCGCACCGCGATTAAGGGTTGCTCGCTGCAGGCTTGCACCCGCATCACCATCGGCAACGAGGTATTGGCTATCCCGCTTGAAGGAGACGCTAAATAGCCGTCTAGAGGGGTCGACACTCTTTTTCTCATCAAGGGTCACAGCATCGCGTGGTACAAGGTAAAGGCTGTTGCCCTCGGGTAGTAGGAACCAGTCTGCGCTGTCCGCGTAATTAATGCAGGGATTTATCGAGTGCCCGACCGCAACCCTCGTTTCTCCCCCAAGCACCCCGTCGATAACGCGCTGCACATCGGCGTTACCTAAGCCTTGATCGAGAATGTCGACCAAAAGTGGCGTCGAGACCATGACTGACTCAACGACGGGTTCGGGCAATGCCACTTCCCCGCAGGCCTCAGCCAATAAAATGAAGTCGGTCGTTTGCAGACCAAGACCACCAAGCGCCTCGGGTACCAACATCGAATTGAGGCCTAACTTGTGCGCCTGCGTTAAAAACGCCGCGTCTACACCTGCCTCGGCTGACCAACGCGCACGAATAGAGTCGGCGGTTACCTCGCTTTTCAGCATGCTGGCAATCGCTTCTTGGAAATCGAGCTGGTCTTGCGTGAAAGTAAAGTTCATCTCGCTCTCCTCACTTTCTCGGCATACCGAGCACGCGCTCGGAAATAATGTTGCGCTGGATCTCATTGGTTCCCGCGTAGATGGGTCCCGATTGCGCGAACATGAACCCGTCTAGCCATGTTCCTAGTTCGGCAAACTCTGATGCGGTCTGTGGCTCTATTTCCGCTCGCGCACCGAGCAGACTCATGGCTGTCTCGTGGATGAGCAAATCCATTTCAGACCAAAAGATTTTGTTACAGCTTGCCTCAGCGCCAATCGAGCCTCCGGAGCACAGTTTGGACGCTGTCTGATAGGTCGATAGCGCATAGGCCTCCGCATCCATATAACAACGCACGACTGCCGATTCGATCGATGGATCGATCACGTCAGAGCCGTGCTCGCGGTATAACTGAACGAGCCGCTTTGATGCCTGCTGGAATCGCGCAGGGCTACGTAGCATCAAACCACGCTCAAAGCCTGCAGTCGCCATGGCAATTCGCCAGCCCTCGTTTTCGCCGCCTAAGAGGTTAAAAGCTGGGACACGCACATCGTCAAAGAAGATCTCAGCAAAGCCCGGCAATCCGTTTAATTGAGGAATCGGGCGAACTGTCACCCCCTCTAAATTGAGCGGCACTAGGATTTTTGAGAGCCCGTGGTGGCGCGTTGAATCTGGGTCTGTGCGAAACAGCCCGAACACCCAATCAGCGTAAACCGCGCGCGTTGACCAGATCTTTTGCCCGTTGATGACGAACTCATCGCCATCTCGATCGGCGCGACACCGTATTGCAGCCATGTCAGAACCCGCGTTTGGCTCAGACCAGCCCTGCGCCCAAATCTCGTCACCGCTCGCCATGGCGGGGATAAAACGCTCTTTTTGCTCGGCCGTGCCGTATTCCATCAAAGTGGGGCCCAACAAAAAGATACCGTTTTGGTTGACTCGCAGCGGTGCTCCCGCGCGGTAGTACTCCTCTTCGAAGATGAGCCACTCGATGAGATCACAACCGCGGCCACCGTACTCGGTAGGCCAGGTCACCATGCCCCAGTTACCTTTGGCGAGCGTGCGCTCCCATTCACGGTGAGCTTCGAAGCCCTCTTCGGTATCGAACGAGGGTAGTCGCTCAGTCGGAACATTCTCCGCGAGCCAGCTGCGAACCTCGCTCCGAAACGCTTGCTGCTCCTGTGTGTACATCAACTCCATAAGATTAGCTGTCCTGTGACTTGTTCGCTTTCGCCATGGCCTTGGCGTCGAAGCCACCCAGCTTATCGCCCGAGACCACGTCGTTATGGGCGTGTGCAAAGTGGTGCCACGCGAAGGCTGCTTCCATGCCCTGGCGTTTGCCTTGCAGCTCTTCGACGTTATTAATGGCCTGTTTGGTCAGTGCGAGACCTAGACGCGGCATCGCAGCGATTTTGGTCGCCACGGCTGTGACGTCATCCATCAAGGTCTCGCGGGAGCTGATCTGATTGACCATGCCCATCTGATAAGCGCGCTCCGCGCCCATTTTGTTACCTGTAAACAGGAATTCTTTGGCGATGCGGGGATTGAGTTCATAGGGGTGGGCAAAGTACTCAACGCCGGGAATCCCCATACGAACGACAGGGTCTGAGAAATAGGCATCATCAGTCGCCACGATCAAATCACAGACCCATGCGAGCATCAGACCACCCGCAATACAGGCGCCCTGAACCGCGGCAATCGTTGGTTTTGGTATATCCCGCCAGCGACGGCACATGCCGAGGTAAGCCTCTGCCTCGCGAACATAGAGGTACTCACCGCCCGGTTTGTTGGCGTGGTCATACCAGCTGGTGACACGCTCCTGGCTTAAGTGGACGTCTCGCCCCGGTGTTCCAATGTCGTGCCCCGCCGAGAAATGCTTACCCTCCCCCTTGAGGACAATCACTTTGACATCGTCGTCAGCGACAGCACGCATGAACGCCGCATCGAGCTCGTAAGTCATGCGACCGTTCTGCGCATTGTTGTATTTGGGGCGATTCATCGCGATCCAGGCGATGCCGTCCGCCGCCTCGTAAGTAACGATGTCAGTCTCTTCAACGTAATCGGTATTTGCTTCTGTCATAGTGCTCTCTCCCCTCAGGCGCTTCGGACGCCGGGTGGATTATCTTTGAGTTGTTTGGCGCGGAAATTAAGTGGGTCTAGCTCGGCAATAATGGCAAGCTGTTCGTCCGTCGGTGCCGGCGTCTCATCCAACGTGTCTGCAACCGCCAGCTCGAACCCGGTATTTTCTTGTACCTCAGACAGCGGCACGCCGGGGTGAAGACTAATCACTCGCATCTGCTTCTTGGGCCCGTTGAAGTCCATCACACAAAGGTCGGTAATCACTCGCCGAATATCGACGTCGTCAAAGGTATAGCCACGCGGTAAGCGTTCAGGGTTATAGCCAATCGAGCAAACCACATCACACTCACCCTCGACGAAAACCCGCGTTGAGTGCTTGGGTACGAAGAAAGAGTTCGCATGACTGATCGAGTTGCCGGGAAAACCGCGGACGCCGAGGAGCTGTACTTTTGGTGCTTCGTAGGTGCCACCTAAGGCTGCAATATTGGTCTGACCGAAGCGATCAACCTGACTAGGTCCTACCAGCGCGTGACGCGCACCGCTCCAGACATTGTCAAAAATACGAGCAAAACCCATCCAGTTTTCGTTGGCCTGCCCCTCGTGGGAGGTCATCCCACTCACGGGATTAGGACTCGACAACATATACGACTGGCTATCGGTCATCATCATGTCAGGATTCGTCGTGCGCATAGCAAGACTGGCTGCCAGTCTCGGTAATAAACCAATACCGGTGGCTAAGACCTCACCGTCGTTGTCGAAGCTTCGACTTGCGGCGCAAACCATGAGCTCTGCGAGTGAAAACGTCATAGTGAGCTCCTCTTAGTAGACCGGTAACGGCAGCGATTGAATAGCATCCGGCCCACCGACAGCGGTTTGATAATCCGCCTCGGAGCTGCCAAGGAATGCAGAGGACCAGGCATCAAAACCACCCTCGGCAATCAACGCGCCATATTCTTTGTAATGCTTCACGTCGTAGCCATAAAGCGGATCAGACGAAGATGGGTGCGCGCCACCAGGCATGTGAACCACCTTCGTGGTGCAATTGCGCTCCCAGTAGACGCGACGGGCAACATCGGGATCGCTGAAGTGCGCGGAGGGCACGATCTCATCAGCTGAGACAATTGTGGTTTTCGCGGCTCGAGCGAACCAATCATCCATGTAGTGATCGGGACTCGCGATTTCGCAAACGCCGCGCTCATCCGCTCGTGTTGCGTGGACTAACGCAGCATCTAGAGTAAGCGCAGGCATCGCCACCCACTCTTTATCGTCATAAGGACTATCGACTAGCGCCAGATCGGGGTTGCGTGTGACCACGTCTGTACCAAGACCAATGCGCGTAGGGATAAAAGGACTGCCCCAAGCGGCGGCGCGCAATCCGAGTAGCATCATGCCCTCGTCGATCTCGCGCACCTCAATCGCCCCTGACTCACGCGCTTTTCTAAACGCAGGTTCGAGCGGCATAAAGTCGAGCGAGACGAAAGCAAAAATCACTTTTTTCACTTTGCCAGCAGCGCAGAGAAGCCCGACATCGGCGCCCCCATAAGCGACCACCGTTAAGTCTTTGACGTCCGAACGCAATAGCTCGCGCACAAGGCCCATAGGCTTTCTACGCGGTCCCCAACCACCAATACCGATGGTCATGCCGCTCTCAATAGCAGACACTGCCTCAGCAGCGCTGACGCACTTATTCATGCGCGAATTTCCTGTATGACTGATCAGATGAATCCAGTATCAAAGTGCACCATCTGACCTACATCCCCCATTGAGACTATGACAACAAAAGCGAAGCAACTTAGCGTGCACAAATAGACTAACGGTAGTGACTTTTATGACAACGGCAGGTCCAACAAGCCACCGCACAACTGCAGCACTCATCGAGCACGCGGCAGAACGGTTCGGATCGAAAACATTTATCAAAGAAGGCGATACGGCCCTCTCCTTCACTGCTGTTCACGAGCAGGTTTGTCATTTATCTAATGCCCTGGTCGCAAGAGATTTTAATCCGGGTGACCGCGCCGCTATTTGGGCGCCCAATTGCGCTGAGTGGATTGTCGCGGCGCTGGCGATTCAATATGTGGGTGGCACCTTGGTCACCGTCAATACGCGCTACAAAGCCAGCGAGGCGCGCGAGATTCTTGCTGATAGCGGCAGTACCGTTGCCTTCGTTGTCGAAAACTTCCTCGGGAGCAACTACGCAGAGGCGCTTGCGGAGCAAGATCTCCCCGACTTAGCGCACATCGTTGCCCTACCTGCACCCGGCTCGGGGGAGTCGACCACTTACCACCAGTGGATGAGCGAGGGAGCGTCTGCCGCAGCAGCGATTTGCGCTAAACGCGACGCCCAAAGGGAGCGTATTGGTCCCGAGACTGTCTCGGACATCCTATTCACCTCGGGCACCACAGGTCGCGCCAAGGGTGTGGTCACAGCTCACGGTCAAAACCTGCAGGCCTTTGATGTTTTTGCAGATATTTTGGGGCTCGACGATTCGGATCGTTACCTCATTATCAACCCGTTCTTTCACAGCTTTGGCTACAAAGCGGGATGGCTGGCATCGCTGCTTCGAGGCGCAACTGTCTACCCAATGGCGGTTTTTGATGTGCCCGCCGTACTAGAGGCGATCAATCGCGATCAAATCACCGTCATGCCCGGACCGCCGACACTCTTTCAAAGCATTTTGATGCACCCCGATCGTGCCGACTTCGATATCTCATCGCTCAAAAAGGCAACAACCGGGGCGGCGACAATCCCCACACAACTCATCGTCGAGATGCGCGAGACGCTCGGTATCGATACGGTCATCACGGCTTATGGCCTTTCTGAAACCTGTGGTCTAGTCACCATGTGCCGACAAGGTGACGCGCCCGACACCATTGCAAAGACATCGGGTCGTGCCATTCCCGGCATTGAACTTGGCATCATGCACGGCGATGGAAGCCTTGCTGCTGCCGATGAGACGGGTGAGATCGTTGTCAGGGGCTTTAATGTCATGCAGTGCTACTTCAACAACGAACAAGCGACCGCAGACACCATTGATGAAAACGGCTGGCTGCACACGGGTGATATCGGGTCACTCGACGCCTCCGGCAATATTCGAATAACGGACCGCCTGAAAGACATGTTCATCTCAGGTGGCTTCAACTGCTACCCAGCCGAAATCGAGAATCAATTGCTGGATCATGATGAAGTCGCGCAGGTGGCCGTGGTTGGCATGCCAGACGAGCGTATGGGTGAGGTCACTGCCGCCTTTGTGGTGAGGACAGCAAAAAGCCAACTTGCAGAGGCTGACCTTATCGCTTGGAGCAAAGCGCAAATGGCTAATTACAAAGTGCCGCGGAAAATTATTTTTATGGTTGCGCTTCCGCTTAACGCATCAGGTAAGGTTTTGAAGACCGAACTTCGAGCGCTACTTTAGCGAGCGAAGAGTGAAGCAAAAGGTCGATGAGCTAAGAGTCCTACTCGGAACAGAGGGTAGCTCCGCAAAGATAACCGATTGCAGTACAACGTAAAAAAAACAGAGTCCAAATACAGCAAACAGAGAGCAGACAATGAGTATTAAAAGCTTGGGATACATCGGGGTAAATTCAACAGAACTTGGCAAGTGGAAGGACTTCGCCTGCAACGTCATGGGGCTTGAAGACACTTCGGCATCGCTGGGTGATGAGACAACGCATTATTACAAGATGGACGATCACCCCTACCGAGTATTCGTTCAACAATCGGACGCTGACGGCTTAGCTCTCTGTGGGTGGGAAACCAATAACCAAAGCGGCTTAGACGACGTAGCGACTGCACTCACCGCCGCAGGCGTCTCTTTTGCATGGGGTGACGAGGCAACGATTGCCAAACGCCGCGTACAAAACCTCCTGAGCTTTGCTGACCCTGCAGGCAACCATCACGAAGCCTACTGGGGGGTCGTTTCAGACTTTAAAGCGCTCAACTCGCCGCAGGGTGTGACGGGCTTTGTGACGGGTGATCAAGGTCTTGGACATATTGTGCTTCCGGCACCTAACTTCGACGAGACCTCGCAGTTCTTCATCGATGTGCTCGGCTTCGGTTTGTCAGACTTGATGAAACTGCGATTCACACCCGATCCCGATGAGCCCATTAAGCGACTCTGGTTTATGCATTGTAATCGCCGTCATCACAGCCTCGGTTTACTCGAGCTGCCCCACCCGGCCGGTTGTGTTCACGTCATGACCGAAGTGAATAATGTTGATGAGGTCGGTCTCTGCAACGATCGGCGCATTGCGGCCGACGTTAAACTCACCGGCACCCTGGGTCGCCATGCCAATGACCACATGGTGAGCTTTTATATGCAAAGCCCCGCAGGCTTTGACGTCGAGTATGGTGCAGAGGGCCGCACCATTGATGAGTGGGATAAGTACGAGGTATTCGAGAGCACGGTGGTGAGCTTCTGGGGCCACGACTTCTCTGTAGGCCACGCGGAGTAGGCGAATATTTCGGGTTAGTACATACGAGGTATGTGAGATGCGCAGCGCTTTGCAACGATGTGCTCAATGCCCTAAAACCGGCGACTAGACGGAAACACCATTAGGAATTAATCATGAGTACACACGAGCCAGTAGTCACACAGCAAATTCTCGATTTGATTGCGAGCAAATCAGACGAGCAGCGTGCATCGCGACGCATGTCAAAAGATGTGGTCGATGCGCTGAAGGAGTGCGGCTTCTTCACCATGCTGCTACCCAAGCAATGGGGCGGTCTCGAGCGTAAGCCACAGGAATTCTTCGCTGAGCAAGTACGTATTGCCGAGGCGGACATGAGCACCGCTTGGGCCGGTGGCATCATTGCGGTTCACGCCTTCCAGTTGGCGCTAATGTCAGAGGAAGCGCAACGTGAAGTGTATGAAAACGACCCTAACACGCTCATCAGCAGCTCCTACAACCCAGTGGGTGCCCGCGCTGAGATGTGTGAAGGTGGTTTTATGCTGCACGGTCGCTGGGGTTGGAGCTCAGGCTCTGACCACTGCACGTGGGCGCTACTCGGCGGCGTGATTCCCGGTGACGGCTATCGCACCTTCCTCGTGCCGCGATCGCAGTACGACATCGAAGACACATGGGACGTGATGGGTCTTCAGGGTACCGGATCAAACGACGTGGTCATTTCCGAGCCCATTTTTGTACCCGAACACCGCACGCACAAGCAGATGGACGGCTTTAATTGCGTCAACGACCAAGAAAACCCTATGTACGACCTGTCATGGGCGCAGACCTTTGTCCGTGTTGTGAATTCAGCAGCAATCGGCGCGCTTAAGAAAGCGGTGAAAGTGTTTGTTGAATCGAAACAGGGAAATTCGACAACCGATATGACCAAATTTGCGGGTGACGTCGAGACGCAAGAGCGCCTGGCTAAGGTGCTTAACACGATCGGTGAGCTTGAGGCGGTGATGTACCACAACTTCAACAAGATGGAAGCCGCCAATTGGAAGCCTACGCTGGAAGAACGCATCATGTATCGCTACCAGGCGTCGATCGTGATCGACAAGGCCATCGAAGCGATTGATACATTGTTCGATGTTGCGGGCGGACGCTCAGTGTTCAGCGGCCACCCTCTCCAGCAGCTTTGGCACGATATCCACATCGCGCGCTGTCACGTGGCTAACAACCCAACAGCATTTGCACGCAATTTGGGTAGCGTCACGTTGGGCATGGAAAACAAGGACGTGTTCATCTAATGGCCGCCAACCCCGAGACATCGCAATATCATGAAGTGACGCCCGAGCGGCTCATTCACTACACCGATCACGCGCCTATCGGGGCCTCAAATGGCACTGCCATTTTTATCCACGGAAGCGGCCCGGGTGCCAGCGGCTGGAGTAACTTCAAGCATAACGTCTCGGCATTCCAAGAGGCCGGTTACCGCTGCATCGTCTACGACCAATGGGGCTACGGAAAAACCTCGAAGCCGCAGGATGTAGACCATGCGCTCGACTTCTTTGTCGACGGACTTGTATCGCTGATGGACAGCGCTGACGTCGCAAACGCAGTGCTGGTGGGTAATTCACTCGGCGGTGCCGTAGCACTCGGACTCGCACTTCGCCACCCGGAGCGCGTCGAGAAACTCATTCTCATGGCGCCGGGCGGTATCGAGTCACGTGAAGATTATTTCTCCATGCCAGGCATTCAGGCCATGGTGAAATATCCCATGGGCTCGCCTGAG
>CBFIHK010000030.1:0-26320 GCA_965662305.1 Luminiphilus sp. | reverse complement strand
TTTTAGTTCTGTAACCATTGGTGCAAGCTGGGTTTCATAGCGACGCCAGCGTCCGATAGACCGCGTGTGTGCGGGTTCTCTGACCTGTACCGAACTTGCTGTCGCCACCCCTGAAGTATTTTCAGTAAAGTTGAGACAAGCATCTTCCCACTCGAGACCCAAGGCGGCGATCAAACGTCTGGCATTGGGTTCGAGATTGCGAGCCGTTTCCTCGTAGCTAACGTCTATAATCCGTTCCGGAAATTCCTGATGGAAATACGCCATCAGATCACGGTAACGCGCGTGGTGTCTCGCCATCTCACCCTGGTCATAAGAGTGCAGATAGGCATCCGCAAATAGCTGCTTAAAGCTCGCAAAGCAGGCATCCATCGGCCCCCTGACAAGATGCACGATTTTGGCGTTGGGTAGGGCGGCTAGTATCAACGGGATGTGGATATAATTGACAGGCAGTTTGTCAACGAAAAAAGGCGCTTTGTCACGGTGCTTGGAAGTGAGCTTCAGATACCTATTTCCAATCTCACTTGGATCTAAGTTAGCCGCAGCGGAGAAAACTTTCTCTGAGAAACGCTTGGGATCGTTGACTTTTGTAGACAGTCGCAGCGCCCTAGAAAACTGCTGAAGTTCACCCGCGGCGTGCACCTCAGAATGGCTGGTTATGACTCGTTCCAATAGCGTCGTGCCTGTTCTAGGTTGGCCTAGGACAAAAATCGGTGCATTATCAGAGGCACCAGGTTGGCATCTCGCCAGCCAGGACGCGTTAAAAATAGACGTTATTAATTCGAAAGTTTTTATTTCCTGAGCTTCGTCAAACTCTACGGTTTCTCTCCGAATTGCGGCACCTGCGGAGAAAGCCTCAAAGGCGTTATCCCACTCTTTAAGGTCTTCAAACTCTTTTCCTATCGCGTAATTGAGCGACGCCTGGTCTGGTTTGTTTAACCGTTTGTCACTGAGAAGTGATTTCATCTGATCAATATGCGATCTATCAACGGCTTTGACAGAGTTGGCAAGGCCCCAGTGACAACCTGCTCTATGAGGTGTTAGTTCAATGGCTCTTCGGAAAAGCGTGACCGCATCGTCTATTTTCCCTAGCGCCACGCGCACCGTGCCTAGATTCATTAATGTTGATGGATTGTCTGGTAGCTGTTGATTTAATAAATCAAAAAATCTCTCAGCTTCTTCGTGGTCGCCCATTAAATTTAGAGTTTCTCCCACGGTCTCAATAACCTTTGGGTTCGTGGGCCTGAGACGTCTTACTTCTTCCAACGCTCTTTCGGCAGCCGCCAGTCTCCCATCTTTGACACTAATTTTGGCAAGTTGAGACCACGCACCAGCATGGTCCCTGTCAAGTGCAATGACAGAGCGAAACGCCTTGGTGGCGGTATTAAGCTCATTGGCTTGCAGGGAAACGAGTCCTACCAGGAAGTGGGCTGGTACCAAATTCGGCTCTCTGGACAGGGCCATTTTACAGGCTTTTGCGGCTGTCTTTGTGTCTCCACGATTCAATGCCTCAAAACCTTCCTTAAGACTCAGCGACTTCACTAGTTTATGCCTCCTTGATAGGCGATTAGAGGATCTATGTCAGGATCACCTGACCAGTGTGAAAGGGCTTCCATGAACAGAAAAAATAACTCGGCTTGCGAGCTTATATCGAGCTTTGCGTAGGCGTGTTTTCGGTGCAGTTTGACCGTCTCGACGGAGATGCCTAATTTTTCGGCGATGAGTCGCGTGTTGTGACCGAGTAAAACGAGCTCTACGGTCTGCCGTTCGCGCTTGGTGAGCATGCTCGCGCCAAACGCTGCCAATGATCGGTGCATCCGCTCCCGCATCGTAGGTGCTTTGGATTTGAGAATATCGTCAAAGTGTTTGCGGCAAAGCGCTCTCGTTATCGCATACACATCTGACAGCGCCTTGGCATGCTTTTTCTTGAACCGCGCCCCCTCATCCGTGAGGCCAATTGAAATGTTAATAAAGTTGTCTTCGGACAACTTTATTAAGAGTCCGCATTCATCCTCATAGCCACAAGTTCGATACCAGTTTTTGTAGTACTCAGACATTCGGAAGCTGGCGGGGGCAAGGTCTGCGAGGCGAAACACCCCAAAGTGTTCGTCATAGGCCGCCGCCCTGTAAAACGGGTCGAGTAAAAAGGGGCCGGTCAAATAGGTGCTCAGGGTACTTTCATGCTTTCCTTTGAGGGGCCGGGCAAAGGCGATCGAGGGCATTTCCTCGTAGCCGTAGACGATGACAGTTGCATCGTCGGCGTCCGCAAAAGCACATAAGGTATCGGCGAGGGCGGGAATGAACTCCTCAGTCCCCAACTTTTCAATAGTGTGTGCAAAAGCGACGGTAGTGTCTGCGAGCTTAGACATTCGTTGTTATTTTCAATGAATAAAAATCGTATTGTTTTGCGAGGTTACAGGCTTGAACAGACAATACCACTGTGCGCTGCAATCGCGAACTCCCTCCGTTGGAAGCTCGTGAGAAGTGTGCAAATTTTTTGAATTAATGGACGGTAAGACTGTCGACTAGCAACCTGTGACGCCGAGTTGTCACAAAGGTATCCCTGCCATGTGTGTTCATGGATTAGACTACCGGCCTCAGGAGCACGAGAGATCAATGGCTATGGATTTCGAATTAAGCGAAGAGCAGCGGGCGTATGCGGCGAGTGCGCGAGAATTTGCGCAGTCGGAGTTTCGTCCGCATGCGGCGCAATGGGATGAAGAATCAATTTTTCCCAAAGCTGCACTGAAAGCCGCCGGTGACCTTGGCTTTATGGGCATGTACACGCCCGAGCAAGCGGGCGGCCTGGGAATGTCGCGACTTGATGCGAGCCTGATCGTAGAAGAGCTGGCACGGGGGTGTACCACCACAGCAGCCTTTTTGACTATTCACAACATGGCCACGGCGATGATTGGGAAATACTGCCAGCGGTCCGTGATCGATACGTGGTGTCCTGCGCTCGTTGCTGGGGAGAAGCTCACGTCTTACTGTTTAACCGAGCCGGGAGCCGGTTCTGATGCAGCGTCGCTTCGAACGTCGGCTAAGCGCGATGGTGATGTGTATCGCCTATCGGGCAGCAAGGTGTTTATCTCGGGTGCGGGTGATACCGACGTGCTTGTAGTGATGGCGAGAACGGGTGATTCGGGCGCTCGTGGGATAACTGCGTTTTTAGTGCCAGCTGACCTTGAGGGCATCAGCTACGGCAAGAAAGAGCATAAGATGGGGTGGAATGCGCAGCCTACGCGTCAAATAAGTTTCGATGATGTCTGTGTGCCTGCTGTAAACCGTTTGGGTGGAGAGGGGCAGGGATTCTCCATCGCAATGGAAGGCCTCGACGGTGGACGTATCAATATTGCAACGTGCTCGGTGGGCACAGCCCAGCAAGCGATTGTCGATGCCACCGCCTACGTACAGGACCGCAAACAGTTCGACTCAACGATTGCGGGGTTTCAGCACACGCAATTCCAGATTGCCGACATGCTCACCGAGTTGGTTGCAGCACGTCAGATGATTCGATTGGCCGCCAGCAAGCTCGATAATAAAGACTCGAGCGCCCCAACCTACTGCGCGATGGCCAAACGCTTCGCAACCGATGCGGGTTTCAAGATCTGTAACGATGCACTGCAATTATTTGGCGGCTACGGTTACATCCGCGAGTATCCGATGGAGCGCTATGTTCGCGATACGCGCGTGCACCAAATTCTTGAGGGGACCAACGAAATCATGCGGGTCATCATTTCACGACAAGCGCTAATGGATGGCGCGCTGGAGGTAATTCAATGAGTGTCAGTCCAAGCGAGAAGGTATTGGTGGCCATTGACGATGGCATTGCCACGGTCACTATAAACAACCCTGCAGCCAATACTTGGGATCTCGAGAGCCTTCCCGCACTTGAAGCAGTTGTTAACAATCTCAATGCGATGGCTGACGTTCGGGCGCTGGTCATTACGGGTCAAGGCGAGAAGTTTTTCTCAGCGGGTGCTGACTTGAATCAATTTGCCAGTGGCGACCCCGTTGCTGCGGGTGCGATGGGTGATGCGTTTGGTGCTGCCTTCGAGACGCTCGCGGATTACCGCGGTGTATCAATCGCAGCCATTAATGGGTATGCAATGGGCGGTGGTTTGGAAGTGGCCTTGGCCTGTGACATCCGTATCGCTGAGTCGCACGCAGCACTTGCCTTACCTGAGGCCCGCGTTGGATTACTGCCTTGTGCAGGTGGTACTCAGCGCTTAGCACAGCTTGTTGGCGAGGGTTGGGCAAAGCGTATGATTCTCTGTGGCGAGCGAGTATCTGCTGAAAAGGCGTTGACGCTCGGTCTTGTTGAGGAAGTGGTAGAGCAGGGTGCATCTCTCTCAGCGGCTATTGATTTGGCAAAACGTGCGGCGGATCAAAGTCCAACATCGATCGCCGCCTGTAAAAGGCTTATTCATTCGGCGCGAGACATATCGATTGGCGCCGGGTTGGTGGCGGAGCGCGATGAGTTCGTCGCGTTATTCTCAACCGAAGATCAAAGAGAAGGTGTTAACGCCTTTTTAGAAAAACGAACACCAGAGTGGAAAAACCGATGAGTGACGATGTCGTAATTGTTTCAACCTTGGGCGAGGGCGATCGACACGTGGGTCGATTGACCTTGAATGTGCCTCGAATCCTTAACTCTCTCGATGCTGAGATGATCGAAATCATGCTCGGTAAGCTTCTTGAGTGGGCCGAGGACGATTCCATTGCCGCTGTGTATATCGACGGGGAGGGCGAGAAAGCCTTCTGCGCAGGTGGTGACGTGCATGAATTGCGCCGCTCATCGATCGAAAACCCAGGCGGGCCTTGCACCTACGCGGAGAATTTTTTCGCACGTGAATACCAGATGAATTATGTGCTGTTCACTTATCCGAAGCCCGTAATCTGCTGGGGCCACGGCGTTGTGATGGGTGGCGGCATGGGTGTTATGGCGGGCTGCAGCCACCGTGTTGTGAGCGAGCGAACGCGTATCGGTATGCCCGAAATTACCATCGCGCTTTTCCCTGATGTCGGCGGTAGCTATTTCTTAAACCGTACGCCCGGCATGATCGGTCGTTTCTTGTCGCTCACCTCTGCGCACATCAATGCGGCGGATGCGCTGTTTGCTAACCTCGGTGATGTCTTTCTCGCGCATGAGCAGCGGCACGATGTGATGGCGGCGCTCGCAGCGGCAGAGTGGACGACAGACCCAGAGTCCAACACAGCGATTGTGGATCGCATTCTGGGAGTGACACCAACAGCGGATATGCCTGCAGGCGTGGTTGAGCCGTTGATGCCTGAGATCGATGCGCTCATGGTGGGCGATGACTTGGGTGAGATTTCTGATCGGTTACTGGCCTACGATGGCGATAACCCCTGGTTGCAGAAAGCACGCGATGGATTTGCGCATGGTTCCAAGCTGGCAGCGGCCTGGATCTTTCGCCAGCTGAATGAGTCGGTGAACTATTCGCTAAAAGAAGTATTCGATACAGAACTCAGGTTGGGCGCCAACATCATGCGGGACCCAGAGTTTGCTGAGGGTGTCCGCGCGCTCTTGGTGGACAAGGACAGACAGCCCAAGTGGCAATACGCGTCGGTTCATGATGTTCCTGCAGACGTTCTTGAATCGTTTTTCCAGGAGCCCGAAGGCGCTCCAGATATGCACTATCCCTGGTAGTGATGACTAACTAACAAAAATAGATTGGGGGGCGCCATGCCAAGCATTGCATTTATAGGCCTTGGAAATATGGGCGGGCCAATGGCTAAAAACCTGCTTAAAGCAGGTTGGTCCGTATCGGCGTTTGATCTCTGTGAGGCTGCGCTTTCCGATGTTGTGGCGGCGGGTGCCACAGCGGCCACCTCTGCGGTTGATGCCGCCTCAGGGGCTGACGTTGTCTTTTCGATGCTGCCAGCGGGCAAGCACGTGAAGTCGGTCATGATGGGTGATGACGGTGTATTCGCAACGCTGCCTGCGGGAACGCTTGTGCTTGATGCGAGCACCATTGATGCCGCGACCGCCCGTGAGCTTCACGAGGCAGCTCGTGCTATGAATCTTGCGTTTATGGATACGCCCGTCTCTGGCGGTGTTGCCGCGGCTCAGGCTGGCACACTTGCCTTCATGTGTGGCGGGACAGCTGAAGCCTTCGTGCGAGCGAAGGAAGTGCTCAAAGCGATGGGTAACGAGGAGAAAATTTTCCATGCAGGACCCGATGGGGCGGGCCAGGTGGCAAAGGCGGCAAATAATATGCTGCTCGCCATTCATATGATTGGCACCTGTGAGGCCTTGGCAATTGGTGCGGCGAACGGGCTCGATCCAGCTGTCCAATCTGAGATTATGAAAGCGAGTTCGGGAAATAATTGGTCGCTTCAAGTTTATAACCCTTGGCCCGGCGTCATGGAAGGCGCACCAGCAGGTAACGACTACAAGCCTGGCTTTATGGTTGATCTCATGGCGAAGGATTTAGGGCTTGCGAACGAGCTTGCGGAGCAGTCAGGTATTGACGCGGATTTCGGTAAGCGCGCGGGCGATGTGTATCGGTCGCTTCAGGAGCAAGATCTAGGAAGAGATGACTTCTCGATCGTTATGAAGTCTCTGGCTAAATCCCTGGGTTAAAGCACCTCATCGCCGCTCGCCAGTAGCGGTGCAGCATCGAGTTCATCCGCGTCCATCATTGTCGCAACGCGCTCGAGTGCCGCAACAATTGAATGTTGCTCCCACGTCTCTAGCCGACTGAATTTGGCGACGAAGCTGTCCTGAAGTGGTTTAGGTGCAGACCCGCGGAGCGTCTGGCCTTCCTCTGTAAGGGTAACAATAACGCGTCGCCGGTCGACGGCTGATCGGGCGCGATTCACGACGCCGTTCCGCTCGAGCCTGTTTAGAATCGTGGTCACTGTTGCCAAGCTGAGACTGACAGCCTTCGCGATATCGGAGACGGTCGGATCCTTCAGCCTACCCACTGCTTGGATAATGACGAGTTGAGGCGTGGTGAGCCCGGTTTTCTTTCCCAATTTCCGCGAGTGTAGGTCCGTGGCACGAATAATTCGGCGGAGCGCCACAAGTACGTGATCTGGGAGTTCCGTCGTTGACATACGAGCCTGCTATTACGGTGGAGGTGAGAGCGCGTATGGTAATGCTTTGAGCCCTAAGCATTCAATTCAATTCGACTGCAATCTGTCATATTCAGAGTAAATGTGGCGTAATTCATAGATGGAATTTAACCAGCCATTTTTGAAATTACCCTGGCGTTTTGACGTTGCAGCACTCAGTAATGAGGTGGCAGGCCTACCCGACGATTTTTGGCTGGCGCATCCATCTGGCTTGCCAGGTAATTCGGCGGTTCCCCTCGTTTCCGTGAACGGTGAAATGAACCACGCTTTCGATGGCGCAATGAAAGCCACTAAAGCGCTAACCTCTTCCCCTTACTTGAGCCAGGTGGTTTCTTCATTCAATGAGGTGGTTGCTAGATCGCGGCTTATGCGCCTCGAGCCCGGCGCAGAGGTCGCGGAGCACGTCGATTTTAACTATCACTGGGTGAGTCGCGTTCGCATTCATGTGCCGATCATCACTGACCCAGGCGTCGTTTTTTACTGCGGTGATGAATCTGTACATATGGGTGCGGGAGAGAGTTGGCTGTTCGACTCTTGGCGGCGCCACCGGGTTGTCAACTCAAGCGATGTGAGGCGTGTGCATCTGGTTATTGACCTCGCTGGCTCCTCGAGATTTTGGCAGACGGTTCGTCAAGCGGAGACGATGTCACCTATTAACGTGTTGCCTGGAGATGGCGAGCAATTTGCCTTGCGAACCGAACAATTTCCGGTCGCACCTGTTATGGCGCCGGGCGAAATGTTGGCGATCGTCGAACAGGTGTTACAGGACTGCGAGGCTAATACTGAAAACGATCCGAGCATCATGCGCCAGTATCGCCATTTACTGCTCGATCTCGTGCATGACTGGCGAGAGATTTGGAGTCTTCACGGATTTACCGAAATGGCGTTTCCAGCGTATCGAAAGGTGTTGGAGCGAACGGCTGGTCAGCTGCTACCGAATCCTAGAGTGCTCGTAACCGCGTCAAATAAAGTGGGTATCAATCCCATCATCAATCAGCGTATTCTCGCCGCGGCCTTACGACCGCGTCGTGTTGCTGAGTTCAGCCCCGGTCGTAGCCCAGTAGCCTAAAGTCCGTCTCATAAAAGTCATTTAGCACGTCAATAAAACTCGACGAACCCGTGAGGGGTGGTTTCTCGTTTTGCGTGACGTTCCTTTGGATAAGTTCTGCGTTGGGTGCGCCTAGGCGATCTAAAACCGCATTCAAGTCTTTTTGAAGGGATTCGTAGCGACCGATAAACGACATAGCAAGCTCCCCATGAGCATTGGTCAGCATATCAGTCTGGGGCCGAATGAGTACGCGATTACGAAACTGCGGGCGCGCAAATGCGCGTTGTGCCCAGCCGATCGGATCGTCGTTGTAACTTGGGTCTGTCCGCGCGAGGAAAGCGCAGGCAGACATGAATCGATCGATTGGGTGACGAACAAACGCGAAGCAGTGCATGTCTCGTACGGTATGTTCGCCAACGATTGACGCCAGCTGTACGTATGAAATGTGGCCGTGGCCTATCTCTGCAAGCGATTTGATCGGGCTCAACATCCGCCCAGTCAGCAGTTGCTGTTCCCAATCGCTCTCCGCCAGTAAAGGGCGGAGTTGTTCTCTAACGGAGTGAGTCCCCGTTTTAGGGACGGCAAAGAAAACGAACTTTCTGCTCGACGAAAAGATCATGCAGGGGGGGGTATTCCGTAGGCCTCAAGAACGTCAGGACCGAGCGCGTGCTTCAGAGGATCTAAGTGAGACTCGAAATTACACCACTGATCCACACCTGATTTATTGATTGGCTGCCGCACCTGTTCCGCACTCGGAGTTCGAACGGTGCGCTTTGTTTTATGAAACTCAACGCAGGACTCCTCAAACTCTAAGCCACAAAAATCGAGTATTCGCCGGACCTGCCCTTCGAGGTCAGCGATGACGTCTTCGTGTTGAACTCGCAGAACAAAACCCGGTAGAACCTCATCCCAGTGGTTCATTAAATCAACATACTGGCGATAGTAATTCCCGATTTCCTCCAGCCCATACGAGAACTCCTGGCCCTCACCAAACAACTGCTTGTAACCACTGAAACAGCAGGCCATGGGGTGACGTCGTGCATCGATCACCTTTGCATTTGGAAGGATGAGCTTGATCAAGCCGATATGGAAAAAGTTATTGGGCATCTTGTCGATGAAATACGGCGCGGTTCCTCGGTAGGCACGCGTATCCTCAATGAATTGCTGACCGAACTGGGCAAATCGCTCAGTCGGTAGCTCTCCCAAGATGCGCGGATAGCGCGGGCTGGGATCACTCGCTTTGTCCCGGCCTCGTAAACGCTTTGCGAGGTCGAGAATGTCGTGCAGCTCCATCGTGCCATCGACTTTTGAGTGTGATGCAAGAATTTGCTCAAGTAGCGTCGACCCCGCCCGAGGTAGCCCTAAAATGAAGATGGGGTCGGGTGCATCGTGACCTACGTTCTTTAGGCGCTCGAATAGCGCGGCGGTGCATACGTCAAGCTGTGTTGAGATTCGGATATCGAGCTGCTCTTTACTATGGTTTGACGTCTCGCGCTTTAAGGCATTGCCTGCTTGGTAATGACTGAAGGCAGTGTCGTAATCTTTAGTGTCTTCGTATGCCTTACCGAGCGCAAAGTGCATCTGTGTTTTATCAATTTGTGGCGTAGAGGGCGCATCGACACGATCCGTCATGGCGGCCAATTCTTCTTCTGTAAAACGATAAGACTTGGTATTCGCCAGGCTCCAGAATGCGTCGCCAAAATCAGGTTTTAAGCCATAGGCTTGCTTGAATAAATCGACAGCCTTGGGAGATTCCCCTGTGGCGTTGTAGATGTGCGCCA
Source organism: Luminiphilus sp. (assembly GCA_965662305.1). Lineage (GTDB taxonomy): Bacteria > Pseudomonadota > Gammaproteobacteria > Pseudomonadales > Halieaceae > Luminiphilus. The sequence continues at coordinate 16,393 of CBFIHK010000030.1, read as the reverse complement.
GCGATACCCGGAGTTGAGGGTCATTGGGTGAGACGCGAATCATTTCTTGGTAGGTTTTGATGGCCTCGTCGTTTTCGCCGACACCAAAACATACGGACGCGTAGAGCGCTTGAACTTGAGACGATGGGTTTTTGTCTCTTTCGTAGATGGCTTTCACACGCTTATGTGCTTTGTGGAAACGCTGCCGCCTCAAAAGCACGTGTGCCAGCTGAATTTCAGCCTCGATATGATCGGGTGCGAGTTCCATAACGGTTTCCAGTAAAAACTCTGCATCGTCAAATACCCCTGTGCGTGTGGCTATCTCAGCCATTAGCCGCATACCTTCAACATGCGTCTTGTTTTGTTGCATGAAGTAGCGACAAAGACGCTCAGCGTCACCTAGCCGATTGGCCGCAAGATAGCTAATCACCGTTCGCAGCTCCTGGGGGAGCGAGGCCAAAAACTCAACCTGCATTGCTGCTTGCTCTGCCCGCGAGTCACCTCTACGCCGATAAGCTGTTGCTAGGAACTTCCAGCTGTCGATGAGTGACCCGTCGACCTCAACGGCTTGCTCAAATGCGCTTATCGCCGCAGGCTCTTGTTTAAGTGCAAGCTCACAAAGACCCAGCTCTTGGAAGCCACGACCAAAGTCTGGCTTCTCTTCAACAAGCGCTTTTAGCAACGCTTTAGCCTGATCGATTTGTCCCTCTGCACGATTCAGGACTGCAAGGGTGTACTTGGCTTCGAAGTTTTCCGTTTCTGCGGATAAAACCTCGTCGAGCAACGACCTCGCTTCATCGAAGTCACGCTTACCCATAGCCACTCGGGCTCTTTGTATCGATTCTGCAATCACTTAAATCACATCTTTCTTTAAGCCATAAAAAAGGGCGGACAATTGTCCGCCCTTTGAGGGTACTACGCTTCGGTGTCTAATCAGAAGCGATAAGACAGTCTCAGGCCCACAGTGCGAGGACGGTTAACCGTTGCTTCGGGCGAGAATTTACCCGCTGTCTGCACAATTGCACCTTCTTCGCTTGTGATGTTGCGGACATATAGCTCAGCGAGCCAGTTGTCCTTCTCAATACCTGCAGCAACGTTCACCATGGTGGCCGCCTCATTCACGAAACGTGAGTTCGAGGGCAAGTTACCGTTGCGGTCTGCAACCGTACCGAATGCGCCGCCTTCGTTCTGCTGACCAAGACCAGAGTCACGGCCGTAAGCGAGGATACCTGTGTCGTTCATGAACGCCGCACTACCCACGATGCCTGCTACAGACTCGCCACGGTATGTAACCGCGCCGGTGAAGTAGCCATTAGCACCCATATTGGGAAGCTCGAAGTCATAACGAGCACGGATGTTACCCGAGAAGCTTGGCGCGAGTGGCAGCTCAGAGCCCACTGGTACAGCAACACCTTCAAGCTGAGGGTTCAATCGAGTGATCTTCGTATCCAGGAAGCTCGCCGCACCTGAAATGATCAGGTTGTTTGTGGGCGCCCACTGGAAGTCGAGATCAACACCGTTTGACTCCGCATCACCAACGTTCTCCATGAAGACCAAGAAGGCAACGTTTGATGGGTCAAAACGTGAAACCTGGAGGTCAGTGATGTCAGTCATGTAGAAGCTAGCGTTCAATCGCAGTGTGCGATCGAGGAATTCACCCTTCATACCGAATTCGATGTTCTCGAGTGTGTCGGTTACTGCTACCGCTGGTACTACATAACCCTCGTATACACCGCTCTGGTTAGCCGCAAGCTGACCGGCGTTACGGTTTTGCGTTGCTGGGCGGTAGCCCTCTGAGTAGATACCGTAAAGCATCACATCATCGGTCAGGTTGAAGTTGAGTGAGAAGCGGACAATGGTGTCTTCTTCGCGCGTTGAGCCATCCTCAGAAATGGCACTGATATCAAGATTGCCATTCTGGATTGCAGCAAGCGTCGCCGCATTGCTACCACCACCACGGAACATATCGCGAGCGCCGTTGGGGCTTGTCGCTCTTAGGATGGTGTCAGCGTTACCGTTTGCTGCGTAGTCACCTAGCGTCAGAAGACGAGCTGAAACGTCGTTACTGAAGGCATTTGAGTTACAACGGCCATCCGGTGTGACTTCTGCGTTGCCGAAACCAGCACCCGCAGGTGTGTCGCGGTCGGTGAACGGTGCGCCGTAACGGCAACCGAACGAGAAGTTAGACGCACCCTGAAGCTGAGACTTCAGGCTGTAGCGACGAGCACTCAATGAAGCAGTCAAGCGATCGTTAAGATCGAACTGAACTTCACCGAAGAACGCAGTCTCTTCTTCTGTCCGTGTGAAATCATTGTAGAACGTCGTCAATGGGCTTCTTGGACCGTCTGTGTTGGTTCCAGGTGTGTTCGGGATAGTGGTATTACCCACTTGGAAAGGCGCACCGGAGCCGAAGTAGTTAACAATGTGCTCGCTGAACGCATCATTTGTAGACAGGTACTGGAACTCACCAATGTGTGTTGTGTCTACGTCACTGGTGTAGACGCCCGCCATCCAACGTAAACGCTCGTCAGGGTCGCTGCTTACACGGAATTCGTGCGTTGTACGCTCGTTAGTAGACGCATCAGCATACTGCTTCGTAGGGTCGAAACACGTATTACGCGCATTGGCTTTGTCACCTGAGTAGATGTTTCCACTACAGAGGTAGTAAGTAATGTAGCCACCACCATTGTTGTAGTGGGTGTAGTCGATCAGTGCGTCGACTTCACGATCGATGTAACCACCGGTGTAAACCACATCGAGATTCGCGATACGGCCCTCGAGAGTCCAGGTTGTGATGTCGAACTCGTCAACATTGCTCTCAGGAACATACTTCTCTGATTTTGAGTCACCCAAACTTGGGTCGATGAGGAATGAGCCTTCGACATCAATTTCCTGAGACATACGAGTGACCAAAACGTTCCAATCATCATTGATGTCATAAGCAACACCGACGCGGTAGCCGTTGTAAGTTGCTTCGTTCCAGTCATCCTCAACGACATCGGTGTTAGTTACCGAGCGAATCGTCGTCAGTGGGAAGTCACTGAAGAATGGGCCGTAACCAGCTGAGTTGTTGCGGTCGATAACTTCGCCGCTTGGCGTAAACGTTGCCTGCTGGTTGTCGATCCAGCCGCCTTGGTTGTCGCTGTAGCCAACGAAACGTACTGCCAACTTGTCTGTCAGTGGCAGGTTGATCATGGCTTCAACGTTGTTGCTGGCTGCACCGCCCTGCGTATTGCTCATACCAAAGTCGAGGCTCGCTTCGAACTCGTCTTGGTTTGGCTTGTTCGTAATCAGACGCATGTTACCTGACTGCGAACTCGCACCGAACAGTGTGCCCTGTGGGCCAGACAGTACCTCGATGCGCTCTAAGTCAGCTGCATACACGTCGAGGTTTCTCGCGCCGAATGAAACGGGCATTTCGTCGAAGTAAAGTGCAACCCCAGGTGCTGAGCCCTGCGCAGGTGCAACGGTGATAGACGACTGCTCAGAAGCGGAGCCGCGAATGTAGATTTCTTTCTGGCCTGGGCCAATACCTGCACTGACGACGTTAGGTAGAAATTCTACATAGTCATCAAACGTCAGGATGTTCTGTGAACGCATTGCGTCGCCAGACAGCGCGTTTACCGAAATAGGTACGTCTTGGAGGTTTTCAGCGCGCTTTGTCGCGGTTACCACAACCTCTTCTAACTGTGGGTTTTGAGCAAGCGCTGTTGACGCCAAAACAGGCGTAATAGCGGCTGCTACAGCAAGCGATAATGGGCGCTTGCCATTGGGCTTCGAACGAAACATAGAGATCTTCCATTTATTAGAGTGGTCAAGCGATTCTAGCTCAAAGTATTTCGCTCATCCACCCCAGACTAAAAACAACATAAATATCTGATAGATAGGATTTTTTTATATATTTTTGTGATTAATTCACCGCCCAAATACTTTTTGCTCTTTTGATTTTTCGCATGAAGTCCATAGGCGCAGATGCTGTTACACTTTGGGCTCATACTAATAAGAGCTTATTCATGTCGAGTTTGTCCGATCGCGGCTTTGTTGTTGACCGCGCCGTTTTTGTGCCTTCTATTGTTTTTTTGTTAAGCACTGTAGGTGTTGTTCTTCTCTTTCCAGATGCCAGTAGCTCGGCCTTTGGCGCCTTACAGGCGGCCATTGTGGAGAATGCAAGTTGGTTCTATGGGCTTGTGATGGCGATATTGCTCATCGCCTCCGGTGTGTTGGCATTTTCGCGCGTCGGTAATATTCGGTTGGGGCCTGATAACTCTTCGCCTGATTACAGCCTTTTCTCTTGGCTATCCATGCTGTTTGCTGCTGGTGTTGGCATTGGGCTGATGTTTTACGGCGTGGCGGAGCCCGTGGTGCATTACCTGAGGCCACCTGTTGGTGCAGGAGCCGCTGTTGGTGGAGAGAACCAGGCGGTGAATTTGACGATGCTGCACTGGGGGTTCAACGCCTGGTCGGTCTATGCCCTGATGGCCTTAGTATTGGCTTATTTTTCGTTCCGGCGCGGTCTGCCACTGACGCTGCGATCCGCTTTCTATCCTATTTTGGGCGATCGTATTTACGGCCCTCTGGGTGCGGCCATCGACGTGTTTGCCATTGTTTGCACGACCTTCGGTATTTCAACGAGCTTAGGGTTGGGGGTCGAGCAGCTCAGTACTGGGCTCAATTATCTGTTTGATGTGCCTGAGTCTGGCGGCCTGAAACTCGGCATTACGGTGGCTATTATGGCGATGGCCGCCGTGTCGGTTGCACTGGGTTTGGACAGCGGAATCAAACGGCTCTCGGAGATTAATTCCTTCCTTGCGATAGCACTTCTGTGCTTTGTGCTGCTTATCGGACCGACTGCCTTGATCCTTGGAGGGACGCTCGAGAACTTTGGCTTTTACGTAGCGAACTTGATTACCACTTCAACCAATCTCTTCACCTATCAAGACACGGAATGGCTGGGTGGTTGGACTATTTTCTACTGGGGCTGGTGGATTAGCTGGGCACCTTTTGTCGGCATCTTCATTGCGCGCATTTCCCGTGGCCGAACGATTCGAGAGTTCTTAATTGGGGTAATGGTAGTACCCACGCTGTTTGTCGTGCTCTGGATGAATGTGTTTGGTGGCAGCGCTATCGAGCTAATTCATGCAGGTGAGACTGCGTTTGGAGAGGCCGTCGCGAATGACCAGCCCCTAGGCCTTTTCCTATTTCTCGACTACTTGCCCGGTACGTTTTATCTCTCACTCTTGAGCCTGGTGATGATTGTTATTTTCTTTGTCACCTCGGCGGATAGTGGTGCGCTGGTGCTCAACATGATGGCCTCCGGTGGTGTCGACGAAACACCGGTGTTCCAGCGCGTTTTATGGGCGGGAATTATCGCCGCAATCTCGGCAACGCTTTTGATTAACGGTGGCTTGGGCGCGCTGCAGACCGCAACGATTGCAAGTGCTCTCCCGTTCTCACTCATATTGTTGGGCGCGCTGTGGGGTCTTCAGCGATCACTCCAGTCCGATATGCAATCGAGCTTCGGAAAAGTGCCCACAAGCTTTGATACCGATGCAGATGTTGACTGGCAGTCTCGCCTCGGGGCTCTATTAAAGGCGCCCTCCGACAACACGGTCGTTCAGTTTCAGCGTGACACAGTGCTGCCGGCACTGTCGGCCTTTGCCACCGAGCTCAGCAAGAACGGGGTGCCCGCCGAAGTGATTGATAACACCGGTAGCGATGGCTCCGTTGTATTGAGCACCGCGTCTGACGAGGAGTCCGTTTTTACTTACACGGTTAGACTGGCGCCGCAGAGTGCCGATGCTTCTACTGATACTGTTGGTGAAGAGGTATCGCTTCCTGTCGAAGGCTCTACTTCGGTGACTGAGGTGCACCTAACTACGGGTTCTGCTGGCTATTGTTTATGGGGTTTAACGGAAATGCAGGTCATCGCAGATGTGTTTTCACAATTCGAGCAGCACCGCCGTACTTAATTGACGATGGTGATTTCCGTTGCGGGCAGCTTGCTGCCCGACGGGTTCAGCGATCTCATTGAAGGGATCATAGCGTTTAGTCGCGCTTGTCGATCGTTGGGGGCTGGGTGTGTACTCAAAAACTCTGGCGGGCGCTTCTCGTCGAGTTCAGCCATTTTCTGCCACAGTGTGACGGCGGCCTCGGGGTCGTAGCCTGCAAGGGTCGCTAGTCGCATTCCAAGCCGATCAGCCTCTCTTTCGGCGGTACGGCTGTTGGGTAATTCGAGCGCTAGTTGCGCTAATAGCTCTGCCCCCTGACTCGCGCTTTGGCTGCCATCCGTTGCTGCACTTACCGCAATTAAGCCTAGCTGAATAGCCATTGCGCGCGACATGCGCTCGGCTGTGTGATTTGCCAGCGCATGCGAAATTTCATGTCCCATGATTTGCGCGAACTCGGCGTCCGTAAGTTTGAGCTGTTCGAATAACCCGGTGTAGACCGCCATGCGACCACCCGCCATGCACCAAGCGTTAACCGTCTCGTCGTCTTCAACGACGACGACGCTCCAGTCCCAGTTGGCTGAGCGGGGAAAATCTCTCACGGCAGCCGTTACTACTCGACCTGCAACGCGCCGGATACGTGCTTCTAATAATCGATCTTGGGAGAGCTGCCCTTCTTCTCGAATCGCCTCTACTGCCTGACGATAGGCGCCGCGTGATTGCTGAATCGCAGACTCGGGCGAGACAATAAGGAATTGGCTTCTGCCCGTAGGGCTGGTGCTACATGCCGCAGTCAGGCAGATCAAAAAACATAAAGATGCAGTTTTAAGAAGACGCATATTTCGAGAGCTCTAAGCAGGTTCCAGTTAACTGGCTATGGTTAGATCCTGAAGGACCATGCCTCGATTGACCATGAAATGAAACTAATGTTCCGTCAACCTGGCTCGGATTCGGCACCTGCAACGACCCGGAGTAAGCCGCGATAAACCCGCGTAGCGTCCGCGTTACCCTCGAGGATTCGATGGATTTCAGCACAAATGGGCATTTCGACATCAAATTTATTGGCGAGTGAAACAACGGTGGGTGCGCTTTTTACACCCTCTGCCACCATGTTCATAGCGCTGGTAATTTCCTCGACCGACTTACCCTTGGCTAGTTCTAAACCTACGTGCCGGTTTCGGCTCTGCGGACTGTTACAAGTGGCAATCATATCGCCCATGCCAGCAAGGCCCGCGAAGGTTTCAGGCCGCCCACCCATCGCCGTTCCCAATCGAGTGACCTCGGCCAAACCGCGAGTTATCAGTGCGGCTCTCGTGTTGTCGCCTGCGCCCAGGCCATCGCCGAGTCCTACGGCAATCGCAATGATGTTTTTGAGGATTCCACCGAGCTCGCAGCCGATCACGTCGTCGTTGTGGTATGTCCGGAAGAGTCCAACATTCAATATCGGCTGCAACCATTGAGCCGACGGATCATCCAGCGCCAAGACACTTGCTGCAGCTTTACCTTCCAGAATTTCCTTCGCGAGGTTCGGTCCTGTAATCACACCAACCGGGTGTTGAGGACAGTATTCGCGAATCACCTCAGTCATGCGTTTTTGGGTGCTCGCTTCGAGTCCCTTGGTCATGCTGATAATCGGTGCGCTGTGGGGAACAAAGGGTCCAATCCGCTCGAAAACGCCTCTGAAAGTATGTGAGGGGATTGCAACGAGAACCGCATGGGCACCCTCGAGTGCCTCATTGAGATTCGTCGTGGCAACAAGAAGCGGGTTTAGTTCTAAACCGCTGAGATAACGCCCGTGGGTATGCGCAGTGTTGATCTCGCTGACAACCGTCTCATCGCGTGCCCAAAGCGTCACCTGAGCATTGCGGCTTACCAGTGAAGCCAACGTCGTGCCCCATGAGCCACCGCCGATCACGGCAATGCGGGTTTGACTGTTCTTCGGTGTGTTCAGAGCGTGCACCTGTGCGTCGAACTTAAGTGACGCGCGAGGATGGATGTTCGCACCAAAAAACTCAAGCTAAGGTGAATTTTTACGCTTCCGCCATGTAGACTCATTGCCTATCGATTTCCACAGAGGGCTTTTGGGGGCAATGGAATACGGAATTGTCAGCTTGCTGCCAACAGCACTGGTTTTAGCGCTGGCCATAAAAACACAGCGAACGCTTGAGTCGGTCGTTGCGGGCGCTATTTTTGCCTTTCTCATTATGGACGGCATGGGTTTTGTTGAGTCTCTTGCTGAAGTCTCTCTGTCTGTGCTCCGCGATGAAGACATCGCTTGGATTATTTTGGTGTGTGCGCTTTACGGCGTTTTCATCGCGTTACTCGTTCGAAGCGGCGGTTCCATGGCCTTTGGCCGACTATTGCTCGCTAGACTGCAAAATAAGCGGCAGAGCCTGCTGGCAACTTGGGTGCTGGGTCTGGTGATCTTCCTCGACGATTACCTGAATTCCCTGACCGTTGGTGCAACCATGAAAGCGGTAACCGACCGCTTTAAGACTTCTCGCGCCATGCTTGCCTACGTCGTTGATTCAACAGCCGCACCCCTTTGTCTCCTTATACCTATATCGAGTTGGGGTGCCTACTTTGCCGGCCTTCTGGAGAAAAATACCGTTGCTGCCGACGGGCAAGGGTTGAATCTTTTTATCGAATCGATTCCTTTCATGTTTTATCCAATCATCGCCGTACTTGTCGTGCCGTTGGTTGTACTAGGTATCATCCCTCGACTTGGTGCCATGGCTAAGGCAGAAGCGCTTGCGGAGGAAAGTGGGGAGTTGGGTATCTCAGAAGATCCTTCAAACGAAATGGAATTTGGGTCTGGAGGAGCGGGAACATTTTTCATTCCCATTGCGGCGCTCCTTTATTTCACGATCTTTCCGGTCTTGTCACTCTCGCCCAGTGTTGACCTACTGCGCGGTGTGATCGCGGGCATCATTGTGACCCTCGCTTATTATGCGTCTTTAAGGATCATGCCGCTCTCCGAGCTTTTCGATACGTGTACGAATGGTATCAAAATTATGGTGCCCGTTCTGGCCATGCTGCTCGCGCTTTTTGTGTTCGTGGAGGCAAACGATCGGATTGGGCTCACAGACTATGTCATTCAAGCGGTGAAGCCTTACATGACCGCAACATGGTTACCCGTTATTATCTTTATCACCATGTCTGCAGTCTCTTTTGCAACAGGATCGAACTGGGGTGTCATTGCGATTGCTATGCCCGTCGCTTTCCCGCTGGCCGAAGCTTATGGTGTAAGTATCCCTCTGGTCATTGGCGCATTGTTATCCGCCAGTGGATTTGGTAGCCACGCTTGCTTCTATTCGGACTCGACGGTGTTGTCGGCTCAGGGTGCCGGATGCGATACCTATCAACATGCGATTACCCAGCTCCCTTATGCAGTAATTTCCGCGATGATCGCTGCGCTTTTCTTTTTCATTGCGGCGGTGATGATGTAGTGAAGGCCTCTGGATTAAGTCGATTGAGAGTTGTGCGGAGTGGGAAGTTTAAGGTAACCAAAAATAGGGTCTCGCCTTTGGTCGACGGTCGTTGTAGCTGATATTTTACCGTCTGGCTTTATCATAATCCCACTTCAGCGGCAGTCTGACTTACAGCTAATGCTCGCTGGCACAAATAAGTTTTCATGAAAACTATGGCGACCACATCTACCTAACCGTATTCTTATTTCGTCTTTTAGCTTGGCGAACACCGGGGGGAATTCAGTGTCTATTCAACACATTTTCTTGATGTTAGTTGCGTCGGTATTGTTAGCAAGCTGTGGTGGGGGTGGCGGATCCACCAGCGCACCAGCGGTTATCGTCACACCGCCCCCACCTCCAGACCCGACGGGATTGTGGATCAACAATGAGACTATCGACGCGGCAAAGGGTTCGGGCCTAGCGGATTACACGGCGAAATTGACGCAAATAGGGGCGCAACGCACCGTTAATGAGGAGCTGATTTTAGAGGCCGAGCCTGTGGATGACAGCGCTGCTGGGGCAACTGACGGTTACTCGACTACCTACGCATTAGAAGCAGACGTTGATGAATACGATATCGTGAAATACAACGGGTCTACGCTCGCGGTCGCACCAAGTCGAAGTGGTTGTTGCTTCGTTGTTGAACCACTTATCGCGTCGGATGCACTTTTGCCACCAGAAAGCGGTGACGAAGAGGCTGAAATATCGCTTTATCAAACAGATCCGAGTTCTGGCTCAGCGAGTCCAGCAGGGGTTATCACGTTAGATGGCGGGCTGACCGCTGAGGGTATATATCTCTCCGAGTCGCGACTACAGGTGCTGCTGTCGACAGCTTGGTGGGGATCGTTTGGCGACCCATTCACCTCCACTGAGGGCTGGGTCGACGAGCAGGTGTCACTGGTAAACTATGATTTGACCGATATCCAGAATCCCCTTTTGACTAGCAAATTGACTGTCGAGGGCGGTTTGGTTGCATCGAGACGTGTTGGAGAGGAAATATTCCTCATTTCGCGTCACGCCCCAAATGTTGAGGGCTTGGTCAGCTACCCACAAACTGAAGAGGAAGTTGCCAATAACGAGGCGCTCCTCGCCGAGGCTGCCGATGCCGATATTCTTCCTGAGATCCGTATCGACGGCGAGATTGTAGAACCGTTAACCCTCGACAGTTGTTATCGAGCAGACCCTGAGCACCCGCTGGCAGAGCCCGCTCCCAGCGATTCTACCCTGACCACTTTTCTCGCCCTGTCGGCTGAGACCGGAGAGATTTTACGCGCGGCATGTACCTTTGAGCCCGTGTCGGGTGTGTACATGGGCAGCACGTTCATCGCCCTGACGCATGTTCGTTGGGATCTGGAGCCGCGGAATACATTGGTTCATCTATTGGCCCGCGACAGTTTCGATTACCTAGGTTCCGAGTCGGTCGAGGGCGAGCTTTACACCGGCGGGAATGCAGATTTTCGTATCAGTGAGTCGGGTGGTGTGCTGCGACTTGTGACCACTGAGTGGACGGGGGATTCCGAAGACGCGTTCACGCATCGCCTGTTCACACTTTCTCCGGCTGATAGCGCACCCGAGCTCGACATGCTTGGATCATTAGGCGATGACCCTGAAGCGCGGATTGGGAAGCCCAATGAAGATCTCTACGGCGTTCGCTTCATGGGTGATCGTGCCTACATGGTGACCTTTGAGCGAATCGATCCCTTGTATGTCATCGATCTTTCAGATCCCTCCCAGCCTTTGATTGTCGGAGAACTAGAAGTGCCTGGATTTTCTGATCTGCTGCACGAGGTATCAGACGATTTATTACTCGGGTTGGGTTCCAGCGAGCGATTCTTTCCTAAGCTCGAGTTGTACAACATCAGCGACGTGACCTCACCGACGTCACAAGGGCTGGTCGAGCTCGGTGAGGGTATGGATTGGAGCTACAGTCCTGCGCAGTACAACCGCTATGCCTTTACCTACCTTGCAGGAGAAGAGACCGATCGACTCACGGTTCCTTACGCTGCGAGCGGTCTAATGGAAGATGAGTACATGCAGACAGACCGCATCGCGCTGTTCGAAATAACCAATAAGACGTCGCCTGAGGAGGCGGCGGTGGTGCCGGTTGGGGAAGTGACGCTCGCACCTTACTCGGTGGACGGTGACACCCGGGTTATCCTCGATAGCGAGGCTTTTTACGTTATCTCTCAAACGGACTTACTGGGTGGCTTTTGGTCGAACCCCGAGGCGGTAAGTTCGCTTAGACCTTGATCATGAGTAAAGTAAAAAGTCAGTGATTAGATCTCTTATGAAAATCGGGAAGGTGGTTTGAAAAACGACGGAGAACAGTCTGCAATAAAACAGGTCGGCATGTGGGCGGGCCTGCTCGTTTTTCTTCTGATGTGGCTGACAAGCAGTTCTCAGGATTCGATGCCGCGCGAAGCCTGGCTGGTCGCCGGTGTAGGCATTTGGATGGCAACTTGGTGGTCGACTGAGGCAATTCCTGTCGCGGCAACAGCGTTCATTCCACTGGTGAGTTTCCCGCTCTTACAAGTCATGCCCGTTAAGGCGGTAGCGCAGAGCTATGCGCATCCCACGATTTTCCTCTTTATGGGCGCTTTTGTGCTGGCACTTGCTGTTGAGAAGTGGTCGTTGCATCGGCGAATTGCCCTTACCGTCCTCTCCAAAACAGGAACCGATGGACGCAAACTGATCTTGGGATTTATGTTGGCCGCAGCGCTGTTGTCTATGTGGATGACGAATACGTCCACGGCCATGATGTTGCTGCCGATTGCTGCATCAGTAGCGGCCATGGTGGCGGAGAAATCAGTGGGCGTTTCCACCGCCGACAAGCGCCGCTTTCAAGTGGCTTTGCTCCTCGCCCTTGCCTACGCCACGACCATTGGCGGTATGTCCACGATTATTGGGACACCGCCAAACGTACTTTTGGCTGGATTCGTTGAAGAAACCTACGGCAGACAAATCGCGTTTTTCGATTGGATGCTGATTGGCCTTCCACTTGCTCTGGTTTTGCTTCCTCTGGGATGGCTTGTCCTCACGCGAGTCGCTTTTCGCGTCAATATACCGGCGAGTCGAGAAGCGGCCGAGGTCATCCGAGATATGCGCGTCGAAATGGGTGTCATGTCGGCCCCTGAGCGGCGCGTGGGTTTGCTTTTCCTCGTTGTTGTGGCGCTCTGGATGTCGAGGAAATGGCTCAATACGATGTCCGGGCTAGAGGGACTCAGCGATGCAGGTATCGTGATGGCGGCAGCGCTACTGTTGTTTGTTATACCCTCGGAGAAAGGGTCGGCCTCGCGACTCATGGATTGGGAAGATGTTGTGCGTCTGCCCTGGGGTGTCTTGATCTTGTTTGGAGGAGGGCTTGCCCTAGCAGCGCAAGTGTCAGATTCTGGTCTCGCGGTGTGGTTGGGCGAGTCCCTGCTACCCCTGGCCCACCTAGGTACTCTGGTTCTCATCGTCGCAGCGGCAGGTTTGGTGGTCTTTCTCACCGAGCTCACGAGCAACTTGGCAACCACCGCGGCGTTCCTCCCGGTCATCGGAGCCATTGCGGCACAATCGGGCATTGAGCCGCTGGTTCTCTGCGTACCAGTGACATTGGCTGCAAGCTGCGCCTTTATGTTGCCGGTTGCCACGCCGCCCAATGCCATAGTTTTTTCATCAGGTGTCCTCACGATTCCAGAAATGGTGCGCGCAGGTTTTTTCATGAACCTTATTGCACTTGTGGTTCTGACGCTGCTCGCCACGCTTGCTGTGCCGCTGGTGTTCTAGATACGGGCAGTTTTAAAACGGATCGTCCGTATGGTCATGATGCCTTTCTTCGCTAGGGGTAGGCGATAGAAATTTGTTACCCTCGAAAAACGGCATATTATCAAGGCATCAGAATCGTATGTTGCGTGCAATTTCCCGATGGTACGAACAGAACCGCATTAAACCGATCCAGGCGGGCCTCGCTATCTCCCGCTTGCTTCGAGACCCCGATGACACGGGCCAGGTTTTTAAGATTTTGGAGGCGCTCCGAGGTAATTCTCTCGGTCGCGCGTTGACGCGGATGCGCGCAGACGACCGAGGCATGCGTCTTTTAGAGGAGCAGCCAAATATTGTCACTGCACTCAACGACCGTGAGGCACTTTTAGCGATGCCGGAAGGCAGTATTGGCCGCGCTTATTACGACTTCGTGCATCGCGAAGGCTTATCGGCAGATGGCTTGATTGCCTCGAGTGAAGAGGCGCCTAGATTCGAAAAAATTGGGCGTAATGAGCGTTGGCTTGGCGATCGCCTTCGGGATATTCATGACCTGCAGCACGTGATGACCGGCTACGGTCGGGATACGCTAGGTGAGCTTTGCTTACTGTCGTTTATGACTACCCAGACGCCATCTCGCGGTATCGATTTCATTATTTTCATGGGCCGAACTAAGGGCCAAAAAGAAAACCCTGAGCTAGATATCAAGACGCTCGTTAAAGAAGGACGAGAAATCGGGCAGTCTGCAGAGTGGATGTTGTTTACCCGATGGGAGGACCGGCTTCACGAATCCCTCGAAACGGTAAGAGCGGAACTCGGGTTTATTCCACCAGTGAAATACCAAAAAGCGCTCGAGGCATTGGAAGGCTCACAAATGATCGAAGCGTCTGCTGCCGCATGATGTGAAAAAAGGGATAGTCGTGCAGGCAACAGATGGCAGTGCAAACAATGGATGGCGGGGTGGTAAGCCTTAATTGACGCTAAGCCCGTTTAGAGTTTGCTAGATCCCTGAGAGCATGTCTGCCCCCATGAACGCCAGTGAAAAGACGCCGTAAATGATTAAGCGAAAGACCCTACAGTCGCGATTAACACTTGTTGATACATCGCAAAACTCGCAGTTCGCCTTCGCCTAGTGCAGTTGCCTAATTTCAAGCAAGCTGTCGCCGGTTATTAGTACCTAATGTTTCGCTAGGCTTGCCTTGTTCAAGATACAGATTTGTGAGCAAGTGCTCGTCTGTACCTTTGGTATTTCTGATAGGCTTACACTTCCCGCGAAATTCAATGAAGGCGTCAACCTATGTTCGGGTCGTTTAAGATGTGGTACGAGCGAAACCGAATACAACCCATACGGGCGGGTGTCGCCATGTATCGCCTTCTTCAAGACCCCAACGACACGCCTCAGGTCTTTAAAGTTGTGGAGGCACTTCGTGGCAATTCTCTTGAGCAAACTGTTGGCAAAATGCGCGCCGATGAGCGTGGCAGGGAGCTTCTTCGAAAGCGTCCAAGAATTATGAGGGCATTGAGCAATCGAGACCTCCTCGCTGCGTTGCCCGAAGGACGTTTAGGCCGTGCCTATTTTAACGCTACCGATGGCAGTGTCATCATACCAGACGCTTTGATCACATCGAGTAAGACGGCCAGGCAAAGTATTAAGTTGAATCGCGATGAGCGCTGGTTAGGAATGCGCAATAGAGATATTCATGATCTCCAGCATGTCATTACAGGTTACGGAAACGATCCATTAGGTGAGTTGTGCCTCCTCGCGTTTATCACAACGCAAACACCTTCTCGGGGTGTGGATGCAATCGTTTTTATGGCTCGTCTCAAAGCGCAAAGAGACAACCCGACTTTGGATTACGCAACCTTGATTGAGGAGGCCCAAAGCATCGCTAAGAGGGCGGATTGGATGCTATATACCTGCTGGGAGGACCGCTTAGCCGAGCCACTCGATAGAATTCGCGAGGAGCTGGGTTTCCAGCCCCCGGTGCACTATTACGATGCTTTACAGCATGTGAGAGAACTCGAATCTAGTGCGGCTGAAAGCCACTAGGTAGTCGTCCGCATCACTAGAAAGTTATGTTTTCTTCTTCATTGAAATCCACTGCATAACGCGTCGCTCAAGCAAGTCCAGCGGCAGCGAGCCTGCGCCCAGCACTGTGTCATGGAAGCCCCGAATATCGAAGTCATCGCCGAGCGCCTCGATGGCGGTCGATCGCAATTCTAGAATTTTGATCATGCCTATCTTGTAAGAGGTCGCTTGTCCAGGCATGACAATGTAGCGGCGTACTTCGGAGCGTACGCTCTCGTAGGGCTCGGGCGAGTTGGCCATGAAGTAGTCGATGGCTTCTTGCTCGGTCCAGCCCTTCGAGTGCAGGCCTGTATCGACCACAAGACGAATTGCCCGCCAGATCTCGCTGCTCAACCGCCCGAACTGTTGATAGGCATCGGCGTAAGTGCCGGGCATTTCGCTGGCGAGTTTTTCTGAATACAAGCCCCAGCCCTCAGCGTAAGCGGTAAAACCGAGCTGCGTTTGGAATTGCGGAACACCCTCGAGCTCCTGAGCAATTGAGATCTGCATATGGTGGCCGGGTAAGCCCTCGTGGTAAGCAATGACCTCCAGCTGGTTTTTCGGCATGGCGGTCATATCCGAAAGGTGTGCGTAGTAGATGCCGGGGCGCGATCCATCGGGTGTTCCCGCATAGTAGTGCTGCGCCGCACCGTCGCGCTCACGGAAAGCCTCTACTCGCTTCACGATCAGGTCAGCTTTTGGTAATAGACCAAAATACTCAGGCAACAGTGCTTTTAGATTGTCGATGGCGGCTGTCGCATCGTCGATATAGGCCTGCCGTCCTTCATCGGTATCTGGGTAGTAATTCCACTCGCCGGTACGGACCTCCTCAAAAAAGGCTTGCAGGTCTCCCTGAAATTCCACTTCTTCCATGATGCCGAGCATCTCGTTTCGCAAACGAGCAACCTCGTTGAGGCCAATCGTATGAATTTCGTCAGCGCTTAAATCGGTTGTTGTCTGCTGGGCGAGTAAGTGCGCGTAGTAGGCATCACCACCTTCTTGCGCACCAATGCCCGTTGCTACCTTGGGCGATGAGAGACGCTCCTGTTCAGCCCAAGCGATAATGGCTTCGTACGCAGCACCAAAGGATGAAAGCAGGGCGTCTCTCGCCTCAGCTTGCAATGCATTGGCCTCGTCTTCGGTGAGCAACTCATTCTCTAGAAGCCCAGCAATTTTCCGTTGTACGTCCG
>CBFIHK010000029.1:0-26401 GCA_965662305.1 Luminiphilus sp. | reverse complement strand
CTCGGAAAAGCATCAACGCCATTGAAAATGGCATGTATGTACCGTCCACGGTGCTTGCTCTGAAAATAGCGGCAACCCTGAACTGCTCAGTCGAGGATCTCTTCCGACTTCCCAGCTCAAGGGAATAGTTTTCGAAACGAGCTCGAAACATGGGGACGGCGTTAGCCAGGGTAATCACTGAGCGCTGGTGCTGTTCGCGAGAGACAATTAGAGTGAGCTGAAGAAAACAACCAACCGATTACAAACCAATAAAAACAAAGAGTCTTTTAGCTATGTCCGACACACTGCTTACCGAACTTGCTGACAATGGCGTGCTCACCATCACGCTCAATCGTCCCGAAGTCCTGAACTCCCTCAACGAGACAATCACCTTGGGGTTATTACAGGCGCTCATCGACGCCAGAACCAACAAAGACGTTCGTGCCATTGTCCTAACGGGGGCTGGACGGGCGTTTTGTGCTGGCGCTGATCTCGACAGTAAGAGCTGGCCAATACCCAAGGGACTTTCTGCCGGCGAGGCGACCGCTGCTAGCATGGACAGAGGGTTCAACCCACTCGTTAAAGCCGTCTCCCAATCGACAAAGCCGGTGGTGACTGCCATTAACGGTATCGCGGCCGGCGGTGGTGTTGGCTTAGCTCTCGCGGGTGATATCGCCATCGCCTCTGAGTCAGCTAAGTTTAAACTCGTCTTTGGTCCCAATCTTGGCATTATCCCTGACATGGGTGCCTCCTGGTTTTTACCTAATCTGATCGGTCGTGCTCGCGCAAACGGCCTTGCACTCTTAGGTGATGACTTACCCGCCGCTACGGCGAAGCAATGGGGACTTATATGGGATTGCGTACCGGCTGAGCAGCTACTCGCAGAAGCTCAAGCTATTGCGGGACGGCTTGCTGATGGCCCAACGATTGGGCTCAAGGCTGTTGTGAAGGCTCACGATCGCGCGATGTCCAACACCCTGAGCGAGCAATTGGAGTACGAAAAAGAGACGCAGCGAGTGCTCTTCGACTTTCCCCATGTATCGGAGGGTGTCCGGGCGTTTATCGAGAAGCGTAAACCCAATTTTCGCGATGTGAGTTGACGCTCTCGAACCGAGGTTTTGAGAGCGCAATCAGGGATAAACGATATTCCTGATCGTCTTAATTCACGATCTCTAGCAAGGTTTTGGTCAGCTGATTAGACGTTCGATAAAGCGTTTTAGGATTATGCATGCGGTTGCACAGGAATCCGTAGCCTAATCCATGCTCAGGATCACCAAACGCCACTGTTCCACCGACCCCGCAGTGTCCAAACAGGCGGTCCGGATGAGGAGCTGAGCCAATCGTGGTTGTCCCAAGGCCAAGGTCGTATCCCACACCAAAACGGATCGGCGCACCAAAAATTACGGTGTCAGGCCCTTCTGAAAGTGGCGTTGTTGCAAGTTTGAGCGTCGCTGGGTCCATGATCTTGTGACCATCGCGCTCACCTCCGGTGCTCAGCACACCAAACAACTTAGCTAACGCGGCCGCCGTTCCGTGACCATTCGCCGAGGGAATCTCTGCTTGGCGCCACTCCTCCGTATTCATCTCGATGCCATCTGGCGAACTCGCCTTCGACGAGAAAGCCACTTTCATATCACCCATGCGAAGGAACTTCTTAACGTGGCGTAGTTGCGCCGGCAGTAACAGGTCTGGCACAAGCGTCAGCGCCATCAACGCCCAAGGCTTGGGTTGCGAATCAACCAAAATGTCGCCACAGCGCGCGATCGCATCATCATCCAAGCCAATGTGAAAATCTAAACCAAGTGGCTGAGCGATCTCCTCACGGAAATACGTGCCGGTGCTTCGACCATCGACACGGCGAATCAATTCGCCCACTAGCCAGCCGTAGGTCAGCGCGTGATACCCCTGCGTGGTTCCTGGCGTTCTGAAAGGAGCTTGCGCTGCAAGTGTCTCTGTCCATTTGTCCCAGTCGCGATAGTCAAACTGTGGGAAAGCCCCCTGAAACCCGTGCATAGCCGCGCGGTGGCAAAGAAAGTCGCTCACCTTTGTGGCTTCTTTACCGTTACAGCCGTATTCGGGCCAGTAATCAGAAACTGGCGCGTTCAGGTCGAGCTTTCCGCGTTCGACGAGCTGCAAAATGCAGGTAGCGGTTATGGCCTTGGTGGTAGAAAAGACATTCACGATCGTGTCCTCGAGCCAGGGCTGCGTCTTTTCACGATCTTTATAGCCGCCCCATAAATTGACGACCATCTCGCCTTGATATTCGATGGCTACGGAAGCCCCAGTATCAAACCCGCTTTCGATTGCCTTTGAGAGTTGTTCTTCGATAGCTGCGAATCTTGGGTCGCAATAACCCGATACAACGCGTTCAGTCATGTTGACTACCTTTTACTTTTTTCACTGTTTTCACCACTGCTCAAAAACCGGTTGGCTTGGCCGGCCGTTTCTCAACAAACGCGGTGACGCATTCTTTAAAGTCATCGCTCCGCGCCGCCAAGATCCACTGATCCTCGTCCATGTGCATCACCGCCTCGCTCAGCGCAAGCGCGTATTGGTTCACACTGCGCTTTATCATTTGCACGGCAACAGGAGGTAAATCTGCGTACTTTCGCGCCCACAGCCGAGCCAAACTTGTGAGGTCAGTCTCGCCGCAGACTTCATCAACCAAGCCCCATGCCTCCAACGTTTCCGCGCAATATAAATCGCCTGATAGGATGAGTCGCTTGGCGCGTGACAGACCTACCAACTCGACAAACAAGGGCACCGCGTTCCACATCAAGTTCATACCCATCTTTACTTCACCGAGGCCAATACGCGCAGTTTGAGTGGCAAGCCGAAAATCACAGGCAGCTGCAATACAAGCCCCTCCGCCTGTGGCAATGCCCTTCACAGTGCAAATTGTCGGCTGATGGATATTACGAATCGCCGCCAACATCTTACGTCCGAGTTCTGCGTCTCGGCGAGCACGCAAGAGCGACCCTGTTGATTCCATACCCGAGACCTCTTTCAGATCAGCGCCTACTGAGACGTCCGTGCCCTCAGCGGAAAACACCACTGCACGAATATCGTCTCGATCAGACACTGTCTCGGCAATAGCGATGACATCGACCATTAGTTGTCGATTAATTGCGTTGCGGACCTCAGGCCGGTTCAACGAGATCGTTGCGACGTCTCCATCAACAACTAGGGTGACTAGCGAGCCTTCTTCACTATTCGTCATAACTGCACTCTCTGTTTCTTATACTTTTCTATTTTTTTCTTGCTGTTTCTTTTCGTTTTGTCCCGTCGACTCATCTGAGTATCTCAATTCACCCACTTCATAGGCATCAAC
The DNA here is from genome assembly GCA_965662305.1 of Luminiphilus sp. Taxonomy (GTDB): domain Bacteria; phylum Pseudomonadota; class Gammaproteobacteria; order Pseudomonadales; family Halieaceae; genus Luminiphilus. The sequence goes on along the minus strand of CBFIHK010000029.1, from coordinate 23,091 downwards.
AAAGCGCCACGTTGACCGCCGCACGGATTTTTTCAATATCCAAATCATCCGAACCCACAAGACTCGCACAGAGGTTAATGAGTTTTGGTGGAGATGTTTGCGCCACCTTGAAATATGATGTGATCTCGCTGTTATCCGATAGGAGACCATCCAAGAGCAGTGGACTCATTGCACCTGCAGCCTGCTCAAGATCGAAGTCTGCGAAGGTATTGAGGGCTTTGAGAAGCTTCGGTCCCACCATTTGCGGCGCAATGTGCTTAGGATCGGCACGATAAATAATTGACTCAACCGTGTGAATCAAAAAGTCGAGAACGGGGGACGTTGCGGTAAACATCAAATAGGCGTTGTGCGGCTGCTTACGGATTTCTAGCCGTCCTGACTTGTCTCGCTGCAGCCACAGCTCGTGACCAAAGATGCTGTGAGACGGCGTTGTAGGCTGCCACAAAGGATCAATAATCAGCGTATCCGAATCACACCAGATAACCGCCTCATAACCCTCCTGAAGAGCTGATCTTGCATGAATCAAACGCGCAAGATCGGCAAGGATAGGCCCTCTTCTCCCTAGCTTTTGACAATACCAAGCAGGTAAAGCGTCGAAGAACTCATCGCCATAACAAGCGTACTCAAAGCGATTGTTTTCCGCCCAGCGAGCGACGCCCTCCATGCAGTCGTTAACCCATGCGGGGCGCTCCAGCGGCGCAGACTGAAGTACAACTGTTTTCAAGGTCGGCTACGCCGCCTTAAAACGTGAGCCCTTCGGCGGTGGCGAGTTTGCAGCGCCGGCGAAGCATTGCGCTTTGGACATCCATGTTTCCGCGGGATCACCGATGACCGTCAAAGCGGTGTCGGCAATATTGCGAGTTTGAGTAACAACCCGTGCAAAATCGACGGCATCCCCGCGAATAATGTTGTCCTCTTGAGGATCTCCGTAAGTCCAAAGCTCTCCACTCGGTGCAACTAGCTCAACATACGGCATCGGCTCGGGTGGCGCTTCGTTACGCACCTTGAAGGTCCAGCCAAAGGTATTCACTCCTAAAACCACAATGTTGCGAATCCGATCGTGCTCTTCTCGATCAGCGCCGAGCGCATCGAAGACCTCCTGCCCGTGGGCCCAGGTCTCCATTTGTCGCGCCGAAATGGATGAACGCGCACTCATGCTAGGGCCAGCCCATGGCACGCGGGCGCTTGGGTCCATCGCCGTGTAAGCCTCTGCCGTCTCATCGACCAAGTCAGACCATGCTGCACGAAGTGCCCCGCCACTTAGCCCCTCTAGATACTGCTTTTCATACTCAGGCAGCGAACCGCCCTTGGCCATGTGGGTACCCACGCCCTTGAAGAACTCACCAAACGCCTCTTCCCCCTGACTCGCCACCATCACGGCTTTATTCCAAAAATGGAGGTGTCGGAATACATCGTTAATGGTCCAGTCCTTAAACTGCGTTACGGTCTCAAAGGCTCCATCATCAAGATCTTTGATTAACGCCTTGAGCGTGAGGCTTTCCTCACGAAAGTCCGTTGCCTGTTGCATTACTTAGCTACTCCTTCCAAGAACCCCTCAACCCGCTGAAAGGCCTCTAAATACTCAGTTTTGAACTCCATCATGACATCTGCGACAGAGCGCTCTTCATTCATAAGACCCACCGCTTGCCCAACCCAGTAGGTTGCCAATGCTTCCGCACCGGTATGACCCGCAGCAGCGGCTGCATCGACCTTCTTAAGCGCGGGCTCAGATACCAAGCCCTGTAAGGGCATGGGTAACGGCGCCGGTGCATCGCCCGATTCCCAAGCGTCAGTCCAACCCGATCGTAGCTGTCGAGAGGGTTTACCGGTTCGCGACTTGGCGCGCACAGTATCGCTCGCTGTTGCTTGCAACATCTTCGCCTTTACGGTCGGCGTTGTTTCCGCCTCGACAGTGGTCAACCAAACACTGCCGCACCAGGCACCCTCGGCACCCATAGCCATAGCAGCGGCCATTTGCTCACCTGTGGCAATACCGCCTGCTGCCAAAACCGGCACTTCCATATCGTGTTTACGAAGCGCCCTGCAGACTTCGGGAATGAGCACCATGGTGCTTACCGCACCGCAATGACCACCCGCCTCGCCACCAGCAGCAATGAGGACATCAACACCGGCACGCGCCTGATTCAATGCGTGATTCACGGTGCCCACTAAGGCTCCAACTTTAATATTGTGCCTGCGCGCGAACTCAAACATTTCAGGCGGTGGAACACCCAGGGCATTCACCAACAACGCAATGGGGTATTCCGCAGCGACGGCAAGCATCGTATCCGTTTTATCACCGCTCACGTTGTGATGAAACGTCAGCTGGCCCTTACGACGTTCGTCCAAATCACTGGTATCGATCCCTTGAGCATCGAGTACCGAAGCAGCGAACTCACGATGCTCATCTGGAATGCGCCCGATCATCGCCTCATCGGAGATCTGCTCGCCTCGACCCTCAACTTTGTTAGGGACGATGAGGTCGAGTCCAAAGGGGCGACCGTTCGTGTGAGCAGTTATCCAATCAAGTTCAACTTTGAGTTCCTCTGGGGTGAGCTCGACGGCGCCCAAAACGCCAAAGCCACCATTACGCGACACTGCAGCGACCACATCGCGACAATGGCTGAAAGCAAACAGCGGGAACTCGATATCGAATGTCTCGGTTACAGACATGTTCACTCCTCCAGCTCTAGCACCATGATCAAATCACCGGCGCCGATCTGCTTACCCGCGACTGCGGCGATATCGACCACTGTGCCGTCGCCCGGTGCGGTCAACTCGTGTTGCATCTTCATCGCCTCAAGAACAGCTATGCGCTGACCCTTAGTAACACTCGCGCCGGGCTCAACATCGATAGAAAGCAACTGACCGTGCATGGGTGCTGCAATGGTTCCTCCGCCCGCAGCATCCTCTGCCTCAGGCGGTATACGCGTACTGTCAGCCAGCAATACAGATCGGTCGCTCGACGCGAGATACAATGAGGCAGGCGCTTCACTGAAGTAGTGATAGCGCTGAGCCAAGCCATCAACCTCGGCGGTCAATTCACTCTCACCCATGTCGCTTACGACAACGTGGTGCGTCTCTTCACCCATTGAGATCTCATACTCACCCATACTGAGTGGTACTAAGGTCACCTCATGAGCAGCTTCATCGATGTCGTAGCTTTTTGTGTCGGTGACTCGGCCCATTGACACCCAGTCGAGTAGCTCCTCATTGACCGATGCGGCCTGGCTGTGGTGTGTCTCCATGGCAACGACATGTTGCGCAGCGGCAGCAACCGCCATATCAGCTGAGCCAACCGCTCTTGGCGTGAAAGATTCACCGTAGTTGTCACCGATGAATGCTGTGGTTGCCTGCCCCTGCACAAACTCATCTTTATCCATGACATCAATCAGAAAGTCGCGATTGTTCTCAGGTCCAAAGAGCGCGGTGTTTTGAAGCGCGGAGCGCATTTTCATGCGAGCGTCTTCACGCGTTTCGCCGTAGGTAATGATTTTCGCCACCATCGCGTCGTAGAACGGGGTGACTTCATCCCCCGTCTCGACACCTGCGTCGACACGAACCCCCTCACCCAGAGGCTGATTGAAGAGTTTGATATCGCCCGTGCTGGGTAAGAAACCGGCGGCAGGGTCCTCGGCGTATAGCCTGACCTCGATTGCATGGCCGAAGAGCTCAATATCCTCCTGCTGCGCTGGAAGCGTTTCGCCTCGTGCAACGCGAATCTGCCACTCAACCAAGTCGTAGCCTGTGACCATCTCGGTCACTGGATGCTCAACCTGCAGACGCGTATTCATCTCCAGGAAATAGAACTCACCGGCCTCATCAAGCAGGAATTCCACCGTCCCCGCACCAACGTAGTCGACGGCTTTTGCTGCATCAACGGCAGCGCGTCCCATTGCCTCACGAAGTGAGGGCGTCATAACAGGACAAGGCGCTTCCTCTACCACTTTTTGGTGACGGCGCTGAATGGAGCAATCGCGCTCTCCGAGATAAACAGTATTTCCTGCTTTATCTGCGAAGACCTGTATTTCGACGTGGCGTGGTCGAATCACCGCCTTCTCTATAATCAGTTCGCTCGAACCGAAGGCGTTTTTTGCCTCTGACTGCGCGAGGTCAATGGCTGATTCGAGCTCAGCTGCGTCATTGACGAGGCGCATCCCGCGGCCGCCGCCACCCGCCGCTGCTTTTACCATTACCGGCATGCCGATCTTGTTTGCCTCTGCAACCAGCGTCTCGACCGATTGATCATCACCTTGATAACCGGGAACACAAGGGACACCGGCCGCGATCATCGCCCGTTTAGCTCGCGCCTTATCGCCCATCACTTCGATCGCCGCATTCGGCGGACCAATAAACTCAATACCGCGCGCTTCGCAATTAGATGCAAAGGCTTGGTTCTCCGAGAGGAAACCGTAGCCCGGGTGGATACAATCAGCCCCCGTTTGCGCCGCAGCCTCAAGAATCGCGGCGACCTGCAGGTAAGACTCGGCAACAGGTGCAGGCCCAATACACACTGATTGATCGGCCTCACGCACATGCTGAGCATTCGCATCGGCTTCCGAGTACACCGCAACGGTCTTCATGCCCATAGCCTTGGCCGTGCGCATGACCCGTACGGCAATTTCACCGCGGTTGGCAACGAGTAATGTGGTTAATGCTTTCATTGTTTAGATCTCCGTGTGCCAGTTGGGTTTTCGCTTCTCGAGGAAAGAGGCAACACCCTCTTTACCCTCGTCACCCTGCAAGCAGCCGCTGAAATTCTGGGCTGCAAACTCGACTTTCTCCTCATCGGGCGTGCCCGGCATACCGATAATGAGTGCTTTGCAGGCTGCAATAGCGCCCGGTGCGCACTCGAGCACATCCTGCTTGACACGCTTTTCAAGCGACGAGAGGTCTTCGGCCGTATCGGCAACGAAATCGAGAACACCGAGCTTGCCTGCGTCTTCGCCTGCAAATCGTGCTGCAGTGAGCATGAGCCGCCGCCCGGTTGAATACCCGCACTTCTGAAGTACATAGCGCGCTATTTGGGCGGGCGTAATGCCAATGCGTGTCTCCGAGAATCCGAACTTGGCGTCTTTCATCCCAATCGTCACGTCGCAGCAGCAAGCGACACCCAGGCCGCCCGCCATAGCCGCCCCCTCGATCACCGCAACGGTGACCTGCGGCAAGGCGTTGAGATCGGCGAGCACGTCACCAATACGACGACTCATGCGCATCGAGGCCTCGGTTTCACCCGTTGCCATCGCCTTGAATCCCTTGAGGTCACCACCGGCGCAGAAGAAACCGCCTTTTCCGCGAATGGTCATACCGCGAATATCGCGCTGGGGAGCAATTGCCTCAATGACCGCGGCTAAATCCTCTACAGCTTCGTCCGTCAGGGGGTTACGCCGCTCAGGTTGATTGAACCAAACCGTGAGCCAGCCTTGCTCAAGATCAAGCGAGAGCGTTTTTGTTTCAGGTAATATCGCCATGATTACATCCTCGCAACGCCAAAGGCGTTGGCTCGTGTTTCTCTCAAGCGACTCTCTAAAACCGTCTCAAGACAGAACGCCAAGACTTTCCTTGTGTCGCGTGGATCGATGATGCCGTGATCGAGCACACGCCCTGAGGTGAAGAAGGCATCTTCCTGCGCGTCGAAGTGCGCGCGAATCGTTGCCGCCTGCTGCTCCAACACCTCTTCTGGAATGTCTTGCCCTTTTCGAGCCGCACCGACTCGCGCCACCTCGGACATCGTATCTGCAGCGCTCTGCCCCGCCATCACACCCGTGCGAGCATTTGGCCATGCAAAGAGAAAATCAGGTTCATAGGACCAGCCACACATGCCGTAGTTACCGGCACCAAAACTCGCACCGATGTAGAGCGAGATTTTAGGCACACGCGCATTGGATACAGCTTGGATCATCTTTGCACCGTGCTTGATCATCCCCGCCTGCTCGTACTCTGTTCCCACCATGTAGCCTGTCGTGTTGTTGAAGAACAGAATTGGCATGTCTGCAGAGTCGCAGAGCTGAATGAACTGTGCAGCCTTCGTAGCACCGTTGGGGTCGATTGGGCCGTTATTACCGATGAATCCGAAACTTATCCCCGTAATCGAAGCGTAACCGCAGACGGTCGAAACACCATAGCGTGACTTGAACTCTTCTACCGAAGAATCATCAACAATACGTGCTAACACCTCGCGGAAGTCGTAAGGCACTTTGGGGTCGACCGGGATAGCACCTGCGAGTTCTTCAGCTGGATACCGCGGTGACTCGTAGGGACGACGGACCACTGTAGCAACGCGCTTGTTCCAATCGATGCTTTTCATGACCTCGCGAGCTTTTAGAATCCCGTGCGCGTCGTCTTCAACAAGGTATTCGACAACGCCGGAGACACTGGCGTGCATTTCGCTACCGCCCAGTTCTCGATCGTTCGCCTCTTCACCCGTAGCGGCCTTCACCAAAGCCGCGCCACCGAGTGCTGCCATGCCGTTTTCTTTTACGCCAATGACGTAGTCTGACATGCCGGGCATGTAAGCACCGCCTGCGGTAGAGCCACCGTGGAGAACCACCATGGTGGGAATACCCGCTGCCGACAGACGAGCTAAATCTCTGAACACATTCCCAAATCGTGACCAAAGCTCGACTTTGTATTTAAGTAAGTTTGCACCTGCAGACTCCACCAAGTGGATAACGGGGAGCTTTTGGCGCATGCACATCTCCAAGATGGAGGTCGATACAAAACCGGTGGATTCGGTAGCGGCACCGGCAGAAATACCCGAGTCGTCGACCCAAATCATGCACCGCATACCCTCAACAAAACCAACACCTACAATCACAGAGGCACCGGGGACACTGGTCTCACGGTCGGGGTTTTCGACGCAATAGTTCGCCATGGAGTGCATTTGTAAAAAGGGCATACCGGGGTCGAGCAACCGCTCTAGGCGCTCGCGCGGTGATAGCTGGCCGCGCGCCTTGAAGGTTTTAAGCCGCTTATTGGATGCGTCGATAGTGCGCTGCTCAAGTCCACGCCAGTGGTCAATGAGCTCGAACATACTCGCTCTGTTTTCTTTAAAACTGTCGCTTGATGGCTGAACAGTCGAGGTCAAAATTGTCATCTCAGGCCTCCAGTAAGTGTTGAGGAATCGCGATGGGGGTATCCAACAAAACCTGCGCATAAGCTTTGGCCTGAGGATCGTTTCTTAAACTTGCAATACCGCCCCCACCGAGCGCGTTGTGCAATAAAAAGTTCAATGCGGGTAAGCCCGGCATGTAAAAGCGGTCAATCGCGGGCGCTGTCATAAAATGCGCAAAACGATCAGCGACATACTCAGTAGTCAGCACCTTGGCGATCCATGGCAGATACTCGGCCCTTCTAGCGATGATCCCGATGTTTGCCTTATCGCCCTTATCACCCGAGCGGCCCCAAGCTAGCGTTTCTAGCGGCACCTCAATCAAGTTCTCAGCTGAGACGACCTCGGGAATCGGTCCGACTTCAACAGGTAAGACATCTTTGCTTGTCGCTGGCGGTGCGAAATCTGTTTCGTCATCACTGCCAATCAGCTTGATCGAGAGTGCTGATTTATCGACCAGCACCGAGAACAAGCGAATAACGGGCGAGGGCTTAGCTCGCGCTCCTGCAAAGAAAGCCATGCCTGCCGGAGCGCCCAACGCGCAACCGGTCATTTCCCGGAGCAAGAGCCCCACGGCACGCGCATCTTGGTGCTTACACGCGACTTTTAGGGCCACCTCGCGAGTATCGGAAACAGCAGCATGACTACCCCAGAAGTTTTCTTCACCAAAAATATCGATGGCGACCTCGTCAAAGTCCGCCGCACCCATGGCCTTTAATTTTCTTCGCGTGCGCGTCACTGCCTCGTCGGCAAAAGTACGGGCTTTATCAGCGGCCCGACGGCCCACGTACCAAAATGTCGACCCTGCTCGCCAACCGTCGGCCCAAGTCATGCTGGTCTTATAAGTTTCTGGGACGCCCCTACCCCGTGCGCGGGTCATTCGCACACGATCTGTAGCCACCTGCTCAAGTTGGATTTGAGTAAAGTCACAAATAACATCGGGCAACATATAAGCCGCGGGGTCGCCGATTTCATACAGCAACTGCTCGGCAACCGTCCCTCGATTTACCAAACCGCCCGTGTTTGCCGGCTTGTATATATCAGCCGTACCGTCTGCCCACACTTCAGCAATCGGATAGCCAACCTCATGCAATGAATCAGCAACCTGCTCCCAGTCGGTAAAGTTTCCACCCGTTGCCTGCGGGCCACATTCAATCAAATGCCCAACAGCAGATCCTGCGGCTAACTTATCGAGATCGCCTGCAGCCCACCCAAACTCATGGATACAAGCACCGAGCGTCACGGCGCTATCGACACATCGGCCCGTAACAACAATATCTGCACCAGCGGCGAGCGCGGCTGCTATGGGAAAGGCGCCAATGTAAGCATTTGCGCTCGCGATCTTCTCTTTCGGCGGGAACGCTTCACCCGAGAACATCTCCGACGCATTCATGGCCTCAAGGCGATCGAGATCATTGAGGAGATCGTCGCCAGTAATGACAACCACCTTGAGATCAAGTCCGGCCTCCGAAATAACAGCCCTCAGCGCATCGCCACAGGCTTCTGGGTTCACACCTCCAGCATTACTGATCAGCTTGATACCGGAGCTAGCAAGGTCTTTTAGATTGGGTTTAACAATGGCGGAGACGAAATCGGTTGCGTATCCCAGTTTAGGATCTGAAGCCCGCGCACGCGCCATGATCGACATGGTAATTTCAGCGAGGTAATCAAAGACGATGTAATCGAGATTGTCCTCGCGCAGAAACTGCGCCATCGCCATATCGGTCTCGCCCCAGAACCCAGTCGCACCGCCAATTTTGATCGTTTTATCCGCCACTTTTGTCGCAACCTCCCATGAAAATGATTGCGCCTCATTAATAATGAGGCATACTCAGTGACTATAGGTGGTATTAAAATCGACGGCAAGCAATTAGATCGATCTCGTTACACCGCGCTAGCGGTAGCCAATATCTGGTCGATACCTAAGCAACATCTAAAAGGAAGAGCACTTTGGGCGACACCCAGCGACAACGACTTGAAGCACGTGAAGAGGCTATTCTTACCGCCGCAGCTTCGCTCTTCAGTGAATCTGGTGTTGACGGCACGCGCATGGCTGAGATAGCTCGACAAGCCGATGTGGCCGAGGGCACGGTTTATCTCTACTACAAGAATAAGCACGAACTGCTGGAGGCTGTTGTCGATCGGTTTTGGCGGGAGCTAACAAAAGGCGCAAAAGCTGCGGTCACATCAAATACTCCCTTGAGCCAGCAGCTCACTGAACTCGCGAGTTATCACCTGCACTCTCTCATCGACGACTTCAAAATGGTTGAGATTACGTCTCGCGCCCGTCAGCGTCACGGTGAACCGGGCAGGCAATTGCCTCAAATACGCGAGTACGTCAGAGTTTTTGATCTCATCATGCAGCGTGGGATCGCCTCCGGTGAGCTGGAGGCCTCAACGCCGGTATGGCAAATGCGCGATGTCTTTTACGGCACGCTGGAACACTCAGCGCGAACATTGGTATTACGAGAACAGCCCTTTGACAGCAGTGTCATCGATAACCTTTTAAGCCTATTTGACGGTTATCGATTGGAGCAAAAATCAAGTGAGCGAGACTCGGGGTCAAAACAAACAGCGCTCGACCTTCTTCAGCGACTCGAGAGCGAAATCTCCCGCTGGTGAAAAGCTTTAGATAACTAGGCCCACTGCGCGCGAAGCGCATCGATAAAACGACCCAGCTCATCATGAGGTAACTTGTTGATGCCCGCGGCAGCTGCGCGACCGCCACCTGTATCAAACTGCCTGCAAACCTCATCAGCACCTGAGCGGTTGTTGAGCGGTGCGCGCACGCTTACGAGGTAGCCGCCCTCGATGTCCGTGAGAACGGCATGCGCACGGTCCGGTGATTGATTAGCTAAGTCGTTCCCATAAACGCCGCTCACTCTGCGCGCCCAGGCAGCGTCGGGTAGGGAGATGACAGCAATATCATCATCTTCAACTGCACGGGGAGCGGTATTTGCTGAGTGCATATCGTGCCGATAAGCCTCGGTTAGGGTCTTGAATAACTCGCCATCTTCTGCGATCAGCGCTGATGGCGAATCAAACTGGGCCATTCGTTGATAGAGGTCAGCGGGCGCAAAATGGAGGTCCTCGAGACTTGCGCCGTATGCGTTGTAGTTAACACAGACGCCGAGCTGACGAAGCGCGTCTCGATCCACTGTATAGTCCAGATTAGCAATCAACTTGTCAGCCGTAGCATCGAGGTTGTCACCAAAGGCGCCAACTGACGCCCATTCAGCAAAACGCCCACGGAGACGGCCACTGACAAGGGCACTGGTGCACACCTCGGAAGCTGGGCTAATTAGCACCTCTAACCCACAGTCTTCAGGAATTTCGCCCGCAAAGTGATGGTCGCAGAAAAAGATATCGGCTCCCGCACCCAGCAGTCTAATAACTTGATCACGGTTCTTGTCGAACGATACGTCGAGCGCGGTAACACGCCCAACGCCCTCGGAGGGAACGCGCTCAAGTAATTGGATATCGCGCTTTACGCCAGTCACGAGCGTCGCATCCGGACGAGGATCAGCATGGCGTAACTGAATCAGCGCACAAATGCCATCAGCATCTCCATTGAAAACATCGTAATCCATGTAAAAAGCGCCCCCAGTTTTTGGCGGGCGCATGCTAACAGCTTTTGCTCTTGAGGCGCTATCGACTCCTCGCATAGATGCGATAAAGCGACGCTATCAATCCCTGAGCCTCTCCGAGGAGTGTTACTCGAGAACAATTTTATCGGCGTTTTTGAGCAGAATTGCCTCTCCTACACCTTTTACATCTCTGAGCGAAGCTACGGTTTCAAAATCACCATGACGCTCGCGAAACTCGACAATTCTACGTGCCAGCTTTGGTCCGACGCCTGACAGCTCCGATGTCAAAGTAGCGACGTCCGCCGTGTTGATATTGACCGTCTCAGCGGCCGTCACAGACTCGACAATGAAAAAACTAAGGATTGTGGCAAGCAAAAGACCTAGCCAATAGCGCGAGAAAAAATGTTGAGACGCCGAGGATTGAGAAAGCTGATCCGTGCAAACTGTGTTTGAAGACATGTTTATTTTCCTTGTGGTTAAAAACTCGAATGAGTGACAGGGAAAATACGTTTGATTCGGGCCTAACTAAAAGGTCGTCAGCCTATATTGATGAGACTAGGCAGGATTTGATGAAGCGAGCCGTGCAACAACCTGATCGACGACCGCCGCAGGAGATGATGCACCGGTAATCGAGCGCCCCATCACGAGATGCGTTGAACCACCACTGATCGCATCCCAGGGCGTCACCACTCGGCGCTGATCCCCCGCCTCGTCGTCGGGCAAGCGGATGCCCGGCGTAACCAACGAGAAGTCGCGGCCAAACGTACGACTGAGCAGCGTCGCCTCCTGTGCTGAACAGACTACACCGTTCATGCCACTAGACTCAGCCAGCGTCGAAAGTCTCATCACCCGATCTGCGGGTGTCTCGTTGACACCCAACTCGGATAAGTCATTCTGATCCATACTTGTGAGCACAGTCACAGCAATCAACTGTGTTTTATTGCCACGCTTGGCGACAGCATCCGCTGCCGCTTCCATCATTCTGCGCCCACCGGAGGCGTGCACATTGACCATCCAAACGTCAAGGTCTGCAGCGGCACCCACTGCCCCCGCTACCGTGTTGGGAATGTCGTGGAATTTGAGATCTAGGAAAACATCGAACCCTAACTCATGAAGCGCAGACAAAACGGCTGGCCCTACGCTCGTGTATAGCTGCTTACCCACCTTTACACGAACGACCGAAGGGTCCAATTGGTTCGCGCAAGCAAGGGCTTCTTCAAGTGTCGGATAGTCAAGCGCGACGATAATTGGGCTTCGCATAAGGGTCTCGTAAGGTTGATTTAGCGGGCGGGCCGATAGAGCGTATCCCAATTTTTACAGCCGGGACATTGCCAGTAAAAACTAGGTCCGTGGAAGCCACAAACCCCGCAGAGATAGGTCGACTGCTTAATCGACAATTTACGTGCGGCTTCGACCACCTCGGGGCAACTAACTTGCTCGCTCATAAGTTCAAGACCCTTTTGCAATAAAGCCGAAGTTGGCTTTTGGTCTAGTCCTTGTACGATGATCTCGAGTGCTGCCACCTCGTCTCCGTTACATAGATGCTCCTCTGCGAGCAATGTTCTAAGCTGAGGATCATCACGCGCATCTAATAACTCAGAGATCAGTGAGACCAAGCGCGCTCTGCAATCCAGCGCATCACAGACCGCTCTGAGAGGGTCGATAAACTCTGGAAGACGAGTGGGTGCAACCTTCGCTGCTGACATTAATCGATCAAACGCTTGTTGCGTCGCACCTTCCTCCACATCAATTCGCGCCATAATTAATTGGGGCCAAATGCTTTTATCATCCCACCGTAACCCTTCTGCGGCCTCGTTGCGTGCGATTGCCCACTCGCTCTTCGCTTCCTGGTCTTCAGCAGACTCGCAACAATAGTTGCAAAGACGCGCTTTTATCTTGTCTGCCTTCGATTTTGATGACGGCGTTACAGTCGATGCAAGAACCCCTTTGAGCTGAGATTCAGCCAGCACACGCGCCTGCTCCCAGTCACGACTTGCTTCGAACACCTCCAAAAGCAACGCCTTTGCGTCAGCTTCATGCTCGTCGGATAGCTCGATAAGATCCTTTAGAAGCTGCTCAGCACGATCAAGCAACCCAGCGGCAATAAAATCTTTCGCGAGCTCCAAGTGCGCCTGATTTTTCTGCGCATCAGGAAGTTTGGTCCGCGAAAGCAACGACTGATGGATTTTTATCGCGTTATCCACCTCTCCGCGCTTTCTTAGCAAACTGCCAAAAGTAATGTGAGTTTCAAAGGTCTCGGCGTTCACTGCCAGCGCCTCGCTAAACGCCTTGAGTGCTGACTCCTGTTCACCATCGAGCAGAAAATTTAATCCCAAGTAATATTGTGACGGTGGGGTTTGATCAACTTCATCATCGCGGCCTGACGCGCCGCGTCCGAGCACCCAGCCTGCCGCAACGGCAAGGAACAACAAGGCAAGCAAGAGCGTATTTGGCTCAGTCATTAGTCGACAGCCGGTCCATGCGTTGCTTTAAACGTGTGTTCTCGCGTCTGAGTGCAGCCAAGCCTGCGCGCTGACGCAAGACAACAACCGAGCTAATGAGGCTACCTAGAGCGAGCCCCATTACCAAAAACGCTAAAAGCCACACCGCCATGGTTTGCTCAGAAAGCGTAATTATAAAAAGGGTAAGCGGTACCTGCGAAGTATTCTGCGTCGCAAAAACTGCACCGATAAAAATCGACAGGGCTACGAGACTGAAAGTGAGGACGGCACGCAGCCAGCTGAGCATTAAAACACCGCCTTGATCGAGCGATTCACCCGCTCGCGAAGCTCTTTACCCGGCTTGAAGTGAGGAACGTGTTTACCCTCGAGCTCTACCGTATCGCCCGTCTTTGGATTACGTCCCTTCCGCGGCTCCCGATAGTGCAGGGAAAAACTGCCAAACCCACGAATCTCAATGCGTTCTCCGGATGCGAGTGATTCAGCCATATGGTCAATCATCAGCTTCACCGCAAGTTCAACATCTTTTGTCGTCAACTGGCTTTGTTGAGACGCCATTAAGTCGATTAGTTCGCTTCTTGTCATCGTTTCTTCACTCCCCCACTCATTTTCCATACCTGCACTAGGAGGCACAAGAGCAAAGTCAATTTCCAAAGCAACTGACGTCCGTCTAATCAGAGTCGCTGAAGAAATTTCTCCAAAACCTGTAGATCGAGAGGCTTGGTGAGCACTGCCTCAAATCCAGCTTCTTCAAACTCTTTTACAGCATCACTACCCGCATTAGCTGTACAAGCAAAGACGCGTAATTTTTCGTTTAAAGCTGGGTCGCTCTTGATCCAAGACAACAGATCGAGACCAGAGTACTCGGGCATTTGAATATCCGTGATTACGATGTCAATCTTATTTTTGCTCAAAATATCAAATCCCGCTCGCGCTGAACTAGCCATTTCAAGCTTGACTCCGAGTCGTTCCATCATCGCGGACATCACTAATTGATTCGTCTCGCTATCCTCAACGTAGAGAAATTTGTAGGCTGAAACGGGAGAGTCAGGTCCAGATTGCAACTGCGGCGAGGCGCTTGTTGCTGCCGCATTTTCGTCCCACTCCAAATTCCTCAATTTCAACGCAAAATCAAAAACAGAGCCGCGCTCCACCTCACTAGAAATATTGAGTTTTGAACCCATCGTGTCGAGAAGTTTACGAACAATACTCAGGCCCAAACCCGTGCCCGAAAACTTTCGATTTAAACCGTCTCCCGCCTGAAAATACGGCTCGCTTACTTTTTCGATATTTTCTGCATCAATTCCGATGCCCGTGTCCGCAACGACAAACAAAAACTCGGTATAAAAATCCGTGCGACTTAGGACACTCACCTCGAGGGTTACCTCCCCCTCTCGCGTGAACTTTCGTGCGTTCCCTAAAAGATTAAGTAGAACTTGTCCGATCCGCTGTTGGTCCATCATGACGCGAGCGTTGCGGGTTTCATCGATTATTGCTTCAAAGCTTATGGGTGAATCATCAAAGAGCATCGCAGTGGTTTTTTGGATATCACTGAGAAATTGATGTAACTCAGTGGGCTCCGTGACAAGGACAATTTTCTGGTGTTCCCATCGCTGGAAATCCAGAAGCTCGTTGATCAGCAGTAACAGGGCTTGAGAGGCTCGTTGAGCGATGCCGAGATAACGCTGGGCATAGTCAGGGTTTGAGGCGCTGTCCGCCATGAGATCCAGCGAAGCAATGATGCTATGCAAAGGTGTTCTTAGCTCATGACTTACGCTAGCCGTAAAAGCATCCTTAGCCGCGAGTGCTTGAGTCAGCTCGGCGGTTCGCTTGGTAACCGTATCCTCAAGAGAGAGAAACAAGCGTCGATTTTCGCGATCTTGCACCTTCAAAGTGGTTTTAAGTCGACGCAGGCTAGACTCAAGCTGGCCGATTTCATCACTGCGCACCACTTTTCGAAGTCGCTGATTATAGTGTCGATCTCCCAGTCTATCGGCGAGTGATGCGGCCTCGATAATTGGGAGCAATACACGCCTCGAAAGCTGCCTGGCAAATATAATCTGTAGTAAGCAGATAAAGGCAAACGAGAAATAGAGCGGCTCAATAAGAGTTGAGAGGCGAGCTTCCAGAGTCTCTCGTCTAAACAGGACCACGACACGCCCATCAATAATGTCGGTCTCAAACGCATTATCGGCAGAGAGATATTTGCTCCCAAAGATGTCACCAATGCCTATGTTTTCTTCGGAATCAGGAAACACCGCAAAAATACCTGTCTCAGCATCAGATGTATTTATTACGGCAACAATGGGATTTCTGCTGTCCTGCGAGACCTGCTCATTTAGCGCCTCCAAAGCCGATAAGTCCTGCTGCTGTAAGGCGGATTGCACGCTGACAGAATAAGCAGCAGCAAGACTTCGCAATTCATCTCGCATACTCGCTTCAAGGACTGTCTCCTGCCGGCTAGGGAGCACATAGAGCATCAAAATGGCCACCAGCAATGTTACTGATACCATCAAAGCAGCAACCTGAAATAGAACCGAACGGTTCACTTAAGCTTGACCACCCTAAGCGGAGACGACACCTCTGGCTGACTTTCTGAAAAAAGAATTCCTACTGCTCCAGAATTTTGAGCAACACTTTCCAGAACCTCCGCAGACCCATCTACATACTCTGGTGCGTTAGCGCGGCCACTGAATACAACCCTGAACCAAAGGCGCTGCATTACGCGACCCGAAGCCCCGAATAGCCGTTGAGCCACCAACTCGAAGTCATCTGACTCCCGAGAAGGCAACACAACGGTTGCCGCGTTACCGTCGTCCCAATTACGTCGCTGACCTCTCAGCAAAGCCATCAGAGACTCATCATCCAAGGAGGCATTGGCCGGCGCATTGGCTACCACATACGCGTCTGCCGCCAACCCGACATGCGACCAGGTAGCAAACAAGAGAAAAAGGAAGTTAGCGGCGTAGCGTTTCATAAAAACTAGAATGCGAAGGACAACTGCGCTTCGAGGACACTGTCGTCGATCCCCAAATCACCTTGATCAGTATCTTCCGAGCGTGCTTCAACCTTAAGGGACGTGTTGTCGGTAACGAACCATTCGAGTCCTAGACCTGCTCGTCTCTCTGATCCGGGTCTAAAATGAACCTCACTTTCGTCTACCGTTATGTAGTCATAAAGCGCATAGACAGAGAACTTGTCTGACAGGTGGTAACCCGCATATTGGTAAACCGCCCAATTCCAATCACCCCCGTCGGTTCGGTTTGCAGAGATCTCTGTAAGAGTTCGCCAATACTCATCTTCATGATGGAGCGAGAACGACAGTAGCTCGTAAGGGATATCAATGTCCGTTCCGGAGTCCTCCTGCTCCATATGCATACCAGCTTTACCCATGTCCATGTGATCCATGCCCATATGATCCCCACCACCGTGGTCATGAACAGAGTGAAAGGGCCTGTCCTCGTGGTCGAGAATCGTATCGCGGTAGTAACTCACTATTGCGCGTGAGTCAGGAGAGGGAGCCCAGTTGAAGTTCACCGTGTAAGACTGAACACCATGACCAAAGGCCTCATCGCCCTCAGATTGCCCTGTGCCGAAAACAATATCGTAGCCCACACCTTCCACCATGGGACTCATGCCAGAAAAGCGGACTCCTACCTCGTGGATCGGTATAAAGCGTGAGAAAGACCTCGGGCGACTAATGGTCGGAAAAAAAATACGACCGTGGTGGAAATTATCGTTCCAGTAGTTAACGGGGGTGTGCATCTTTCCAAAGCTAATCGCATTGTCACGATTGAATTCGTACCGCAGTCGGTACCGATGCGCTGAAAAAGATTTATCCGTGTATTTCGGTGCGGTGTAGGTGAACTCTCCCAAGAACGATAGCTTCCCGGTTAAGTTGCCCGTCACAAACAGCGCAGACTCACCCCATTCGAAGGTTCGGTCCATTGCGTCAGCTGCGTCAGAGCTGTCGTACTCAAAGTGGGTAAACAGGTTGGCATTAATGTCTTGCGCCTGCAGATAGGTAGGCAGGCAACTCACCGCGCAAAGAGCTAGTGACGCTTTATAACTATTCAGTACTTTCATAGTGCTAAACGGCTTAAACAGAAGGACTTGAGATTACCAAAAAAAAAGCCGGCAATGCCGGCTTATCCTCAAAGATGCGACAAATGCAACAACTTATTGATTGTCCATCTGCGCCTTGATCAGATCACCGATGGTACCTGGTGAAGCTGCGCTGTCTTGTTCTTTGAGTGACTGTACTGCTTCTTTCTCATCATCCATGTCCTTCGCTTTGATGGACAGACCAATAGAACGGCTCTTGCGATCAATATTGACAATCTTGGCTTCAACCTTGTCACCAACATTCAACACCGAACGCGCATCCTCCACACGATCACGGCTCAGGTCAGCTACCTTGATGTAACCATCAACTTCTTCATTCAACTTAACAACGGCACCCTTAGCATCTACTTCGGTGACCTCACCGGTAACGATGCTGCCCTTGTCAGCGTCGCCCAAGTAGATAGAGAACGAGTCTTCCTCGAGCTGCTTGATACCCAGTGAGATACGCTCACGCTCAGGATCGATGCTGAGAATCACAGTCTCAATCTCGTCGCCTTTCTTGTAGTTACGAACCGCTTCTTCGCCAGTCTCGTTCCAGCTGATATCGCTGAGGTGAACCAGACCGTCGATGTTGCCCGCTAGACCAATGAAGATGCCGAAATCCGTGATCGACTTGATCGAACCGGAAATCTTGTCGCCTGTCGCATGCTGCGATGCAAACGCATCCCATGGATTCTGCTGGCACTGCTTGATACCGAGCGAGATACGACGACGCTCCTGGTCGATATCGAGGACCATGACTTCGACTTCGTCGCCCAAGTTGACGATCTTCGATGGATGAACATTCTTGTTGGTCCAATCCATTTCTGAAACGTGAACCAGACCTTCCACACCCTCTTCGATCTCTGCAAAGCAACCGTAATCCGTGAGGTTAGTAATGCGCGCATTAACACGGCTACCTTCTGGGTAGCGGTTAGTGATTTCAACCCATGGATCTTCGCCCAACTGCTTCAGACCCAAAGATACGCGGTTACGTTCTCGGTCAAACTTAAGGACTTTGACATCCATTTCCTGACCCACTTCAACCACTTCACTTGGATGCTTGATACGCTTCCAAGCCATATCTGTGATGTGAAGCAGACCGTCAACGCCGCCGAGATCAACAAACGCACCGTAATCGGTGAGGTTCTTGACCACGCCCTTGACGCTCTGGCCTTCCTGGAGGTTTTGGAGCAACTCGTCGCGCTCAGCGCTGTTCGCTGCTTCCATGACAGCACGACGAGAGACAACAACGTTGTTGCGCTTCTGATCGAGCTTGATCACTTTGAATTCAAGTTCTTTGCCTTCTAGATGTGCTGTTTCGCGGATCGGACGTACGTCGATCAGTGAGCCAGGTAGGAAGGCACGGATGGAATCAACATCGACAGTGAAGCCGCCTTTGACCTTTCCGTTTATAACACCAATCACCACTTCTTGAGCAACGTGTGCTGCTTCGAGGGTCTTCCACGCTTCAGCGCGCTTCGCTTTCTCACGCGAGAGCTTGGTTTCGCCAAAGCCGTCTTCGACAGTCTCGAGCGCAACTTGGACTTCGTCACCTACATTTAGGGTGCACTCGCCGCTGGCGTTGGTGAATTGATCGCGAGGAATGACACCCTCGGATTTGAGACCGGCGTGGACAGTTACCCACTCGTTATCGATGTCGATAACAACGCCCGTAACTATTGAACCGGGCTCCATGTCTACGGTTTTTAAACTTTCTTCGAATAACTCGGCGAATGATTCGCTCATTGAATATACCTGCAGTATCGCTGCATACAACACAGCACCAGCCTTCTTACCCGGCTGGGTCGATTAAAAACGCACTGAGTCGAGGGGTAAGGCCTTTAACCGTCTGAGTGCACTAGCCCTTTTTGCGACACGAGAGACATCACATGTGCAAACACGTCATCCGCTGTCATGGTTGTACTATCGACAACCACCGCGTCGTCTGCGGGCACGAGTGGTGACACGGCGCGGGTTCTGTCCCGCAGGTCACGAGCCTCTATGGCCTCCAAAAGGCGCGGCAGACTAACATCCTCACCCTGCCGCTGCAACTGACTTTGTCGCCTTTGAGCGCGCGCCATGGCTGAGGCCTCTAGGAAAATCTTCAGGGGGGCCTCAGGAAAAACGACCGTCCCCATATCGCGCCCGTCTGCGATTAAACCGGGTGGGCAAGCAAGCTCGCGCTGCCGCGAGAGCAAAGCCTCTCTTACCGAGGGAATAGCCGCGACCGCCGAGGCGCCATCGCCACCTTTCACACTGCGGACAGATTCAGTGACGTCCAAGCCGGCATAAATCACCCTCACGCCCGTTGCTGAACTCTGAAAAGACACATCCAGAGTGCGCGCAATGTTGGTAACGCCATTATTGTCAGCCCAATCAACACCGCTTAACAATGCGGCATAACCCACAACGCGATACAGCGCGCCGCTATCCAGAAGATTAAAATTAAGCGCTTCGGCTAGGCGCTGGGATAGCGTGCCTTTACCCGACCCACTAGGCCCATCGACGCATATTACGACGGCGTTCACAAATTAACTTACCTCTGTAATGCGCAGTCCCGCGCCTCGTGCAAGTGCAGCAAAGCCGGGAAATGATGTCGCGACATGATCACAGTCATTCACTTGAATAGGTCCCGTTGCTCGCAATGCCGCAACCGAGAAAGACATCGCAATCCGGTGATCATGGAACGTATTCACCTCGCCACCCGACATTGATCCACCGGTAATGACAATACCGTCTGGCATCACCTCGTTCTCGACACCCAGTGTTGTCAAACCTTCGGCCATGGAGGCAATACGATCGCTCTCCTTCACCCGGAGTTCTTCCGCACCTGATAACGTCGTCTTGCCAGAGGCGCAAGCCGCGGCAATGAATAGAACCGGAAATTCATCAATCGCCAGTGGCACCAGGTCCTCTGGGATCTCAATGCCGGTTAATGATGCAGAACGCACGCGCAAATCTGCCACCGGCTCACCGCCGACTTCGCGCTCGTTCAGCACCTCAATGTCAGCACCCATGAGTGCCAAAATGGTGATCACACCTGACCGCGTGGGGTTCATCCCAACGTGCTCCAAGGTCAGATCCGAGCCCTCGGCGATCGAGGCGGCGACCAAGAAAAAGGCCGCAGACGAAATGTCCGCAGGAATATCCAGCGTTGTCGCCCTCAAAGCGCCGCCGCCTTGCACACTGATCACTTCGTTTTCGCAATCCACCTCGTAACCAAAGCCACGGAGCATGCGCTCGGTATGATCGCGCGTTGGCGCGGGCTCAGTCACCGATGTTCGGCCCTCGGCATAAAGACCGGCTAGTAAGACGCAAGACTTTACCTGAGCGCTGGCAACCGGCATTTCGTAATGGATGCCCTTGAGAGTTTTGCCACCTTTAAGGTGCAGGGGAGGACGTCCCTCATCGCTCTCAATGACGGCGCCCATTTCCGCGAGGGGTGTCGTTACGCGACCCATGGGGCGCTTCTGCAGTGACACATCGCCCGTCATCGTTGAATCGAACGGTTGAGCGGCAAGCAATCCACTCAAAAGCCGGATACTGGTTCCCGAGTTCCCCATGTCGAGCACATCGGCAGGGGCTTTCAAACCCTGCATCCCTACCCCATCAATTTCGATTTTGCCTTGCTTAGGCCCTCGAATGGTCACGCCCATGTCGCGAAACGCTTGCACGGTGCAAAGCGCGTCTTGCCCCTCCAAGAAACCGGTAGCAACCGTGGTTCCCTCGGCAAGCGCACCCAACATGACCGTGCGATGAGACATCGATTTATCGCCTGGCACACGCAGGGAGCCCGTCAACGAACCACCGGGCTCGACCAAAAACTTCATGACGTCTCCTCTGTCGGACTTTGAAGTAAAGGATTAAGGATATTGTCGTGCGCTCTGCGATGCGCTCGGCACGTTGCAAAATAATCGCGCATTGCGTCGGCATCTTGCTTGTCGACCATAGCTCTCAGCAATTTCATCTCAGCCTCAAACTGATCAATCGCAGCAAGCAAAGCCTCACGATTGGTAACCGCGATGTCGGTCCACATCAAAGGATCAGATCCTGCAATACGGGTCATGTCTCGCAAGGCACCACCACCGTGAATCATTGGGTCTGCCTCGTCCCGTTCGAGCGCCCCTGTCAGTGCATAGGAAACGATATGCGGCATATGCGAGCTTGCCGCCAGCATGGCATCGTGCGCCTTAACTGACATCGTTCGAAGATACGCACCGGTCAGCGCCCACATGGCTGTAATCGCCTCAACAGCGCCGGAATCAGTGTTATCCAGAGGCGTGAGAATGATTTCTCGGCCTTTAAACAGGGTCGCGTCCGAGTGCTCAACACCGCTGTGCTCCGAACCTGCAATCGGGTGACCTGGTACAAAAAACGGGTAATCGGCACTCGCTGCATCAACGACGTAGCCTTTAATACTGGCAAGGTCGGTGATGATGGGTTGCTTTTCCGCACCCTTCGCAAGCGACGTTAACTCGCTAATCATTTCGCCCGTCGCAATGGGTGGCGCCCCAATAACAATAATATCTGCCTGCTCGACAATATCATTCAGATCGAGCGAATAATCATCGATCACGCCCAGCTCGAGGCCCCGCTTGAGGCTTGGCTCCCTCGGACCCCAGGCAATGAGTCTGCCATCCCAATGACTTGCTTGAAGCGCGCGAGCAAGAGACCCCGAAATGAGTCCCAAGCCAACCAACGCTATGGTTCGCGCGTTAAAGTTTGTCATCAGATCGGTGCTTTGGGGTATGAGCCTAGCGGCTTTAACAGTATCGAGTTTTCTTCGAGGGCCGCCATGACGCCTTTGACCAACTCGTCAGAGAGATGTCCCTCAAACTCGATGAAGAACATGTAGGTCCACTTCTCCGTTTTAGAGGGACGCGAGTCAATTCGAGTCAGGCTGATACCTCGCTCTTCAAATGGACGTAGGAGATTTAAGAGCGCACCTGGTCGGTTTCGACTGGCGATGAGGATCGACGTTTTATCGGCACCACTCGCCGGCACCGTCTCACGACCAATGACATAAAAGCGCGTTGTGTTGTGCGCAATGTCCTGAATCGCTTCATTTAGCTTTACCAAGCCGTAGGTTTCTGCCGCAAGATCACCGGCTATCGCTGCAATAGTAGGCTCGTTTTGCGCGCGTTGCGCCGCCTCGCCATTACTGCGACAAACGTCGCGCGGCACACCCGGCAAGTTGGCGTCGAGCCAGTCACGACATTGTCCTAGAGCCTGTTCATGACCACAGACTGCCGTAATGCCCTCGAGCGACTGCGAATTTGCTGCAAGCAGATGGTGAACAACGGGCAGTTCCACTTCGCCAATGATTTGTAACGGTGACTCGAGGAAACAATCGAGGGTTTGTCCCACCATGCCCTCGGTAGAATTCTCAACGGGCACCACCGCCATATCACAAGCTCTGTCCTCCACGAGCCGAAAAACATCTCGAATCGTAGATTTAGGCTCCAAGATAGCCGACTGACCGAAATGCTTCAGCGCCGCTGCTTGGGAATAAGTACCCACGGGACCTAAGAAGCCCACCGTCAAAGGACGCTCAAGCGCGAGACAGCTCGACATGATCTCGCGGAAAATCCGTGCAGCCTGATCAGCCTCAAGTGGACCCGGGTTGTTTTCTTGAATAGCCCTCAAAATTTGCGCTTCTCGCTCAGGACGATAGAACAGCGCATCCCCACCCTGACTAGCGGCCAACTTTATTTCAGCCACACGACGGGCGCAGTCAGCTCTCGCGTTTATTAACGCGAGGAGCTGCCGATCGATGGAATCAATATCCGCGCGGATTAATGCTAGCTGATCATCAGAGGCCATGATG